>NZ_JBWKVC010000059.1:0-509 GCF_059421505.1 Collimonas sp. GW821-FHT02H07 | reverse complement strand
TCGAGCTTCGGCAACAGCGCCTCCGCCGGCGGCGCCGCCAGCGCCATCACGCAGCAAGTCACAGGCGGCGTCACCAAAGCCGGCGAAGACTGGCTCAAGCGTTTCGGCACCGCCCGCATCGATCTCAACTACACCGATAAATTCAACATCGACAGCGGCGCCATCGATCTGCTGCTGCCGCTGGCAGACAGCGAAAGCCGCCTGCTGTTCACCCAGATCGGCGTGCGCAAGAAAGACGCCCAGATCACCGGCAACGTCGGTCTTGGCCAGCGTCACTTCAGCGGCGACTGGATGTTCGGCTACAACGCCTTCTATGATCAGAACCTGACGCGAGGCCACCAGCGCGCCGGCATCGGCGGCGAAGCCTGGCGCGATTTCCTCAAGCTGTCCGCCAATTCCTACCTGCGCATCTCCGACTGGAAAGCCTCCCCCGACGTCATCGACTACGACGAACGTCCCGCCAACGGTTTCGACCTGCGCGCCGAAGCCTGGCTGCCGGCCATGCCCAG
>NZ_JBWKVC010000058.1:0-518 GCF_059421505.1 Collimonas sp. GW821-FHT02H07 | reverse complement strand
CTGACGACCACCTTGTCCGACACCTGCATGGGTTCAGCATCGTTCGGCTTGTCGTTCACAGGTTTCGGCGCCACCGGCGGCACCACCATGGTCGACCAGGCATGCGTACGGCGCCTTGACTCCAGGGAATTCCGCGCCATGGGCCTGAACGATGTGGCGCTTGCCCTGCTCTGCCAAAGCGAAGCCAATCGCAAGGCGGTTGAATCGACCGGACGTTCCTGCCCAGGCATGGAAAGAGCCGCCGCACCTGCTGCCCCGGCCGCGCCTTCTGCAGAAAACAATGCCGTCAGCCAGAACCTGATGAACATCGGCGATCAATATAAAGACCCGTTGATTCGAGCCCGTCTTGGCCTGGATAGCAAAATGCCGGATTTGTCTGCCTTAAAAGATCGCTAAAAAGAATGCGAGGCAATGCCATGAAGCGCTCGCCATTCTCCAGCGACCAGATCGCTGCGGCCCTGAAGCAGGAGGAACTGGGCATGCCGTTGGCCGATGTGATCAAGCAAGCAGGAATCACG
>NZ_JBWKVC010000057.1:0-548 GCF_059421505.1 Collimonas sp. GW821-FHT02H07 | reverse complement strand
TGGCCGCTCATTTCACCGCCCAGCGGCGCGCCGGTTTCCCGCATCTTGGCCTTGACCAGCGAGTGGCCGGTCTTCCACATCAAGGGCTTGCCGCCGTGCTTGGCGATCCATGGCGCCAGGTGGCGGGTGCATTTGACGTCATACAGGATCTCGCGGCCGGGATGGCGCGTCAGCACATCGGCGGCGAACAGCATCAGCTGCCGGTCCGGATAGATGATCTGGCCGTCTTTCGTGACGACGCCAAGACGGTCGCCGTCGCCATCGAAGGCCAGGCCGATTTCCGCATCGGAGTTCTGCAGGGCGCGGATCACGTCCTGCAGGTTTTCCGGATGCGCCGGATCGGGATGGTGGTTGGGGAAAGTGCCGTCCACTTCGCAGAACAGTTCCTGCACCTCGCAGCCGAGCGCGCGGTACAGCTCGCCAGCAAAAGCGCCGGCGACGCCGTTGCCGCAATCGGCCACGATCTTCATCGGCCGCGCCAGCTTCACATCGCCGACGATGCGCTGCAGGTAGGCATCCTTGATGTCGTGCCGCCGGTAACTGCCGTT
>NZ_JBWKVC010000056.1:0-558 GCF_059421505.1 Collimonas sp. GW821-FHT02H07 | reverse complement strand
GCTTGAACCAAGCCTTCAACCGCGGTGGCCACTTCCTCACGTTGGCCACGCAGCCCGGCAAGCTGATGCGCCAAGCGTGGCAACACAACTGCGGCGGCGTTGGTTCCTGGTACCACGACCGTTTGCTCTGAAAGTGCTTGGGCTACTTCACGCGCCAAGGTTTTGCCGATGCGCGGTGCCAGCTTGCTGGGTCGGTTTGCCAGGCTCGCCTCGCTAACCGAGGCGAGCCTGGACGGTGATGGGTATCGCAGCAGCAGATCCAACACAGCGGGATGATCGAGTCGAGGGCCGAGCACGCGCTCCAGCGCAGGATGAATCTGGGACAGGAGTCCGCGAATACGGTTGCTTGTCTGTGTAATTTTATCCGCCAAGTCATCGTCAAACCCACACAGCATGGTCAGCTCGGCTAATTGTTCGTCATCGAGACGAAGCGAGCGCAGCGCATGCGGCATGGAGCGAGCGGCTTCGGGAATGATGGCGGCATCTCGTGCGTCCGTCTTGGCTTCACCAGCGTGCAGATCGGCAATCCTGCGCATGGCAAGCCCGGGAAGATAGGCC
>NZ_JBWKVC010000055.1:0-574 GCF_059421505.1 Collimonas sp. GW821-FHT02H07 | reverse complement strand
CCCATGCCGCTCGGTGCGGCCAAGTGGGAGCCGCAGCAGGTCAAAATCAATCAGCAAGGCCAAATTACCTTGATGGAGACCAAGGCCGGCCATGTCTCCAAAATGATGCTGAACCTGATTCGTACCGGCGGCAAATTCAATGCCAAGGTGTACGAAGGTACACCGTCCAAGTTCTCCGTCGCTAAGCCGATTTATGATTGCTTCATCCAGCTGGATAACCCGGATCGTGATTGGGAAAACCGGTCACAGGTGCTCAATATCTCCGGGACGCTGTTTTTCCACTATTTCAACGAAGAAATTCCAGGAAATATTTAAGCGTCATGGCGGAGTTTTCTAAAACACTGAAGGAGCTGGCCTTGCTCTTTCTGGCACAGGAACGGCCGGTGGGTATCGTGTTGGAAGAAGAAACGGTGCTTGCCCAGGCGCTGGCCGCCGCCAGATATTGCGGTGGTTATGGCGCATTTGACGCGTTGCTGCCGGCGGTGGCTGTTGCAGAGATGTCGTCGGAAGCACGTGATCCCTGGGAGTCTTCATCGTCGTACCCACGTTTTCCTGTTCCGGACAACCTGTATCC
>NZ_JBWKVC010000054.1:0-648 GCF_059421505.1 Collimonas sp. GW821-FHT02H07 | reverse complement strand
CGAGGTCACGTTGCTGTTGGCGGTGCTCAGGCCGGTCGAGGTGGAAGTCGACAGCGATGTAATGCTGCTGTTAGTTGTGCTCAAACCGGTGGAAGTCGAGGCCGATAGCGATGTCACACTGCTGTTGGTCGTACTCAGGCCGGTCGAGGTGGAAGTCGACAGCGATGCCACGCTGCTGTTGGTTGTGCTCAAACCGGTCGAAGTCGAGGTCGACAGCGAGGTCACGCTGCTGGCGCTGGTGCTGAGGCCCGTCGACAGCGAGGCGACGGTGCTGTTGGTCGTGCTCAGGCCGGTCGAAGTCGAGGTCGACAGCGAACTCACGTTGCTGTTGGTCGTGCTCAGGCCAGTCGAGGCCGAAGTCGACAGCGATGTCACGCTGCTGTTGGTCGTGCTCAGGCCGGTCGAAGCCGAGGTCGACAGCGACGTCACGTTGCTGTTGGTTGTGCTCAAGCCAGTCGAGGCCGAAGTCGACAGCGAGGCGACGCTGCTGTTGGTGGTGCTCAGGCCGGTCGATGAAGAAGTCGACAGCGAAGTGACGTTGCTATTGGTCGTGCTCAAGCCTGTCGAGGTCGAGGTCGACAGCGAAGTGACGCTGCTGTTGGTCGTGCTCAGGCTGCTCGACAACGAGGCCACGTTGCTGCTGGCGGT
>NZ_JBWKVC010000053.1:0-649 GCF_059421505.1 Collimonas sp. GW821-FHT02H07 | reverse complement strand
ATTCCCTATTACAACGTGTCGACAACTGGCAATTCGATCGGCGTGCAGTGGAACATCCCACTCTATTCCGGCGGTGCGGTAAGCAGCGGCGTACGCCAGGCAGTGGCATTGGAAGAAAAAGCCCGTTCCGATCTCGACAATGCCCGTAGAACCGCTGCGTTGAGCGCACGCCAGGCGTTCCTCGGCGTCAGCAATGGTTTGGCGCAAATCAAGGCTTACGAGGCCGCAGAGATTTCCAGCCAGTCGTCACTGGATTCGAACCAGCTGGCCTATCAAGTGGGCGTGCGTCTCAATATCGATGTGCTCAACGCGCAGCAGCAACTGTTTTCCACGCGCAGGGATTTGGCCAAGGCGCGCTATGACACGCTGATGAATGGCTTGAAATTGAAGTCGGCGAGCGGAACGCTGAAAGAGGACGATCTGCGGCAAGTCAATGCATTCTTGGTACCCGTGCCCTATTGAGCAGATTGCCGGAAGTAGCAAAGCATGGCTTCACTGACTATTGAGTTTTTGCTCTTGGAATGCGTCCCAAAAGGGCGCACGACAATTGGCCGAAAGTGGAGCGTGCATCGCGCAATCCGCATTGACGAAAATAGTTCATCCAGCCTATTTATCAAAGCAAGTCGAGTGAGTTGAGATCTGTTTCGAA
>NZ_JBWKVC010000052.1:0-703 GCF_059421505.1 Collimonas sp. GW821-FHT02H07 | reverse complement strand
AGCATGTGAGCGACGGTGTTAGTTGATTCGTTGGTATTCATTGCGGTCCTTATAAGTAGAGTCGTTCAATCGGAAATGCTAGTTCGCTTACTGCATCTTCTGTTCGCCACGGCGGTTCGCCTGGTGCGTCCGCCATGCTTCAATCGTTGCCTGCGCGGCGACCATCTTCCAGCGGTGGACTTCATCCAGTTCAATTGCGGCACGCATGGCTTCCAAGTGGGCGATATATTCGGGGCTGGAGTAGGCGTCGCGCTCCTGGGCTGTGAGGGTCTTCTCGGAGCTAGCGGCCATGCAGTTGGCTTTGATCGTCTTCCGAAATTCTTCCATATAGATACGGTTGGCGCGGGAGATTGCGGCTTCGCCGGCCTGAAAGCGCAGGAAATCTAGGGCTTTCTGAGCGGCTTCGTCGCTGAAGTGGTCTATCCTTGTGTCAGTCATGGTGTGTTCCTGTTTAAATGCGAGATTGCTTGCGGCGGGCGGTGATGCCAGCCTGCGGGAAGGCGCGTACACCATCGATCTTCATGTTCGCCTTCAGCGATGTCGCCATTTGCTTGATCGGCGTCATATTCGCTTGCAAGAACGTGATGTATTGAGGATTGGCCGCGACAAACTTGACCAGGGTCAGCAGGTCGGTGACTTCGGCGGTCCAGCGCTCTGAAGTCGACACGCCGGCAATCTTTGGCGCCGCGCTGGCGACGACCGG
>NZ_JBWKVC010000051.1:0-740 GCF_059421505.1 Collimonas sp. GW821-FHT02H07 | reverse complement strand
TCGACGTCGACCGGCTTGAGCAGCACCAACAGCAACGTCACTTCACTGTCCAGTGGCCTCAGCACCACCAACAGCAGTGTGTCTTCGTTGTCGACTTCCGCGTCGACAGGCCTGAGCAGCACGAACAGTAACGTCACTTCGCTGTCCAGCGGTCTCAGCACCACCAACAGCAGCGTGTCGTCGCTGTCGACTTCGACATCGACTGGCTTGAGCAGCACGAACAGCAACGTCACTTCACTGTCCAGTGGCCTCAGTACCACCAATAGCAACGTGTCGTCATTGTCGACGTCAACTTCGACGGGGTTGAGCACGGCGAACAGCAACGTCACTTCGTTGTCCAGTGGCCTCAGCACCACCAACAGCAGCGTATCGTCGCTGTCGACCTCGACTTCGACTGGCCTAAGCAGCACGAATAGTAATGTCACATCGCTGTCCAGCGGTCTCAGCACCACTAACAGCAATGTGTCTTCGTTGTCGACTTCGACATCGACCGGCCTGAGCACGACAAACAGCAACGTATCGTCACTGTCGACATCGACGTCGACCAGTTTGAGCAGCACGAACAGTAACGTCACTTCGCTGTCCAGCGGCCTCAGCACTACCAACAGCAGCGTATCTTCGCTGTCGACCTCGACTTCGACTGGCCTGAGCAGCACGAATAGTAATGTCACATCGCTGTCCAGTGGCCTGAGCACCACCAACAGCAACGTGTCGTCATTGTCGACCTCGACGTCGACTGG
>NZ_JBWKVC010000050.1:0-827 GCF_059421505.1 Collimonas sp. GW821-FHT02H07 | reverse complement strand
GTCCAGTTCCACTGGGACCGCATCGGCAACAACGACGAACGCAGCTCGGCCTGGGTACGTGTGGCCAGTTCCTGGGCCGGCGGCGAGCTGGGCGCCAAATCGATTCCGCGCGTCGGCTCGGAATGCCTGGTGCAATGGCTAGACGGCAATCCCGACCGCCCCATCGTCACCGGCAGCGTCTACAACCAGCGCAACATGCCACCCTGGAAGCTGGCGACCCAGCAGTCCTTGATGGGCTTCAGGAGCCGCGAACTGACGCCCAACGGCGGCAACCAGGCTGGCGGCAGGAGCAACCACCTGATCCTGGACGACACCAACGGCAAGATCCAGGCCCAGCTGAAAAGCGATCATCAGCATAGCCAGCTGAGTTTGGGTAGCATCACGCGGATTGAAGACAACGCCGGGCGCAAGGATGCGCGGGGCGACGGCTGGGAACTGCGCACCGATGGCCATGGCGTGGCGCGTGCGGCCAAGGGGATGCTGATCACTACCGAGGCACGCAACAGTGCCGCCTCCCACATCAAGGATATGGGCGAGACTGTGCAACGGCTAACCTCTGCGCGCGACCAGCATGAGTCGCTGGCGGATGCGGCGCAGCAGGCTGGGGCGCAAGACAAGCAGGGGCAGCAGGCGGATGTCGTACAAATCCTGAAAACACAGAATGATGCGATCAAGGGGCAGGGCGCAAGTGAAGAAGGCAGCTTCCCGGAATTGTCGGCTCCCCATTTAGTACTGGCCAGTCCTGCCGGTATCGAAACCACCACCAGCGGCAGCACCCATATCGCCAGTGACCAGAACACGGCCATCACGACCGGCAAGAGCTTGTC
>NZ_JBWKVC010000049.1:0-836 GCF_059421505.1 Collimonas sp. GW821-FHT02H07 | reverse complement strand
GCATCAGTGCTCGTAGCCGATATAACGCCGGCCGCGACGTTCTGGATCTGGCGCTCGGTTCCTGCTGCGCCAACCGATACCACACCATTGGTCGACGCTGCCGCTTCCACGCCGGCAGCAGTGCCGCCAAACTGTGCAGTAGTGCCGGTATGCGGCGCCGCCGTGGTCGAGTGTGAACCCAAAGCTACATCGTTGGTGTTATTCGCGACGGCAGTGTCGCCCAATGCCACAGCACCCGCAGCCGCCGCATTGCTGGCATTGCCAAGCGCGACCGATCCTTGCCCGATTGCGCTATTACCGTTACCGATGGCAACCGCGCCATTGGCCGCCGTGGCGCCGGCAACATCGCCCGCGGCCGTGTTATTCGCACCCAACGTCACAGCGCCAGTACCGTTCGAGACGTTCGGATCACCGATTGCCACTGCGCCGTTGCCGGTTGCCTTCTGTCCACGACCGATGGCCACAGCGCCGCCGGCTGCCGTGCCGGAATTTGCAGTCGTGCCGGAAGAGCCAATCGCTACGTTCTGGCCGGTCGCACCGCTGATAATGCCATCCCCCTGCGCTATGCCAAAGGTACCGTTGACCGTTGCGCCGCGCCCTATCGCAATGCCTGAAGTATTCGCCGCGCCGACAGCTGACTGGCCGCCGATGGCGATCGAATCCTGCGCCGCAGCCGCTGCGCCTGCGGTCGCATTCGTGCCGATTGCCGTGGCGCCGATGCCGGAGGCTATAGTAGCCGTGGTGCCCGCACCACCCAATGCAGTCGCGTAATTCGCTGTAGCGCTGCTGCTAGTGCCTAAGGCCGTTGAACTTGTTCCTGTCGAGCTGGCCCCGGC
>NZ_JBWKVC010000048.1:0-854 GCF_059421505.1 Collimonas sp. GW821-FHT02H07 | reverse complement strand
AACTGTTGGACATAGCCGCTCACCGGCGCGCGCAAACTGCGATATTGCTCGCGCTCCCGATAGCGGCGTATGCTCAGCTCGGCCTCGCGGGCCTTATCCCCCGCCTCAACCAGCTCCGTGAGCATTTGACGGCGTATATCGGCCCGATATTGCGCCAGCTCCGCTTGAATCCGCGCAATGCTTGCGCGGTACTGGGCGTTTTTCTGATGCTCGATCGCCAGGCTTTTCTGGGCCGTGACCCGCTCGTTTTCAAAATCGAGCCATTGCATGCGGGACCCCATTTTCTGATCGGCCAATTGTTTCCAGACATGCGCTTTTTCGGTAATGGCGGGCAGACGGGCAGAGAGTTTCTCCTGTTCCAGGTCGCTGGCCGCGACGACCGCACGACTTTCCGCCAATTGCGCTTGAAGCGCTGTTATCCGCGCAAAATACCCATCGACCTGTTCGTTCATGCGCTCTTGTTGCAGCACCGACTGCGGCGTTGGGTTCGAGGCGAAGGAAGCTGGGCCGTGGAGATGATCGATGCCGGACAGCGTCGCTTTGAGGCGCGCGATGTCCAGCCGGGACAATTCTTGCTGGCGCTGCAACTGCGACAAATCGACCTGATTTTCCGTGCTATCGAGTTCCACCAGCACTTGTCCGGCGTTGACATGCTGGCCGTTGGCGACATTGATCTTACGCACGATGCCCGCTTCAAAAGGCTGCACCGATTTGACGCCGCCGACCGGAACCAATTGCCCGCTCGCTACCGCATTGACGTCGACCTCGCCCAGGAACGCCCACAGCACCCCCAATGAGAACAGGACGACGATCAGATAGGCGAGCATGCGTCCGAGCGGCGAGGCGGGGGTATC
>NZ_JBWKVC010000047.1:0-860 GCF_059421505.1 Collimonas sp. GW821-FHT02H07 | reverse complement strand
GCGAAGGTCGCTGCATCGGTATTGTTGGCCACGACCGTGGTTTTATCCACCGTCAGGTCGCCGCTGCCGATCTGGGCTGAACCGCTGTCGGGTACGAACCGGGTGGCAACCTGGGCGCTGTTGCCGTTGGCCAGGGTAGCGCTGACCGTGACGGCTTCGGCCACGGCGTCGGTGAAGCTGATGGCGACGGCGCCTTTGGCGTCGGTGCTTGGCGTCAGCGAAGAACCAGCGGCGACCTTGGCTGAGCCGCTCAGCGTAAAGGCGACAGGCATGCCGGCCAGAGGGTTGCCACCGGCGTCGGTGATGGTGGCGGTCACCTGGTTGGTGGCGTTTTGGTTGGCGATGGCGTTATCGATGATCACCAGCATTGCGCCGTCACTGATCTGGGCGCTGGCGCTGTCGGCGCCGACGGCGATCGTGACGGGACTCAGGGCCAGCTCGCCCAGGGCGGGGGCTACCTGCAGGCTGCCGACGCGGGTGCCGGCGGTGACCACGGCTTCATAGATGCCGGGCGCGGTTTCCTGGATGGCTGCGATGACAGCCGGCTGCAGCGGCAGATTCAATGCTGCGGCCAGGCCGACGCTCGAGGTTTCTGTGAGCGGCGTGATGAGCTTGGCCGTCATGCCGGGTATGACGTTGTTGTCTTCGTCGCGCAGTTCGATCTTGACTACCGATGTGCTCTTGCCGTCGGCCAGGATGGCCGCCGGTGTTGCGGTGACCACGCTGTTCTTGACGCTGGCGTCAGGCGCGTCGACGCGGATCACGCTGGAAGCGCCGGCAGTGTTGCCCTTGGTGTCAGTGGCGGTGGCGCTGATCGGATAGACGTTGCTGCCGTCTGTCTGGTAAGCCGGCAGGGTGAT
>NZ_JBWKVC010000046.1:0-1214 GCF_059421505.1 Collimonas sp. GW821-FHT02H07 | reverse complement strand
AGCAGCGACTCTATTTTGCCGTTCCACTGCGGGAGTTTGGCGGGAGGCAGCGGCAGGATGTTGTCGAGGTTGGGGAAGCGTAGATCGGGGTTGTGGTAGAGGGCGTCACCTAGGGCGCTGTAGCGCTCGGAGCGGGCTGTGTCGATAAAATTATTGGTGAGGGGAGACATGCTACCGAAATTTGATGAAAGAGAGTTTGCACAATCCTCACATCCCATTTTGACGCCTTCATGAAAGACTTTCAGTGCGCGAACGTGATTCTTGTCTATTACATTTAATGTCAAACCAAGCTCTAAGGCTGCCTTGCCATAGCCCTGCGCAAAAGCACATTCCAGCATTTCCCGTCCTACTTCCCGGTTCCCCCAGAAGCCTTCTTGTGGGTTGTCATAGGAAGCATCAAGTGCTCTCCCTAAAAACGTCTGCGCACTCGGACTTCCCTTGTCTGCTGCCAATTCCCAAAACGCGTAAGCACGACTAACGTCACCGGTCACACCCGCGCCGTTTTGATGGAAACTGCCCATCAGATCAAAGGCAGCAGGAATACCGAGTTGCATGCCGCGCTCTACCATTTGCACCGCCCGCTCCGGATCTTCCGCGACCTTGTAGGGCGCAAAGCCATCGCCTTCAATCAGTACACCGGCAAGGTTCATCATGGCCTTCCAGTGGTTTTTATCGGCGGCCTTTTGCCACAGTTCTACCGCCTTGGGATAGTCGCGTTGATTCGGCGGTAAATCACGGCTGGTCAGGCGCAGGCCTTCCTGAAACCAGGCGTCTGCTTGCACATCCATCGGTGGCACGTTATTAATTTCGTACTGACAAATAAAATCTTTGCGATGAGGATCGAAGGCTTTCAAAGCCATATTGCGCGGTAAGGTCGGTTTCATAGAGCAGGCATTCAAAGTAAAAGTGGCTAACAAACAGCAGCTAATCAAATAGCGTAAGCGATACATTATTTGTCCTTAACCGTGTCGGAAAGTGATTGCGCGAAGATCGCGGAAGGGTATTAAGAAACCGGTGATCGGTTGGTTGTCTGATATGGCCTTTAAATTGTTTCGCATCAACTCTTGCCAATCCTTAAATGCAGTAGCAATTGCTTTTTCGCTGCCATCTCCTCCATCCGTTCTTTGAAATCCCCCCGCATGCAACCCCCAAACCCGCTTCCGCAATTCCGCAGCCTTGGCCGCATCATCCGTCACCATATTGATCTCGCTATC
>NZ_JBWKVC010000045.1:0-1350 GCF_059421505.1 Collimonas sp. GW821-FHT02H07 | reverse complement strand
GAGGGTGTGCTGGATTTTGTGTAAACGGAATTTCGTTTAGTTCGGCGTCATCCGCTCTTCAAACTGGATTGTGAAGCGGTTGAGTGCTCCTTTCCAGTCCCGCAATGGCATCGTCCACTTCTTGCTGATGTTGTTGAGCGCCAGATAAAACAGCTTGCTGACGGCCTCATCGGTGGGAAATGAACTGCGGGTTTTGATGACTTTGCGCAGGCTCATATTAATGGATTCGATGGCGTTGGTGGTGTAAATAACCTTGCGGATTTCTGGCGGGTAGTCGAAGAACGGCGTGATCCGAGCCCAATTACGCCGCCAGGACAGGCCGATCGACGGGTAGTCCTTGTCCCACTTGACCTCAAATTCGGTGAGCATGAGTTCGGCTTCATCGACGGTCGCCGCGCTGTAGATTCGCTTCAGGTCGGTAGCCACTTCCTTCTGCACTTTCCAAGGAACGAAGTTCAAGCTGTTGCGCACCATGTGAACGATGCACAGTTGAACGGCTGCTTTCGGATAGACTGCCTCGATGGCATCAGGGAAGCCTTTCAAGCCGTCGACGCAGGCAATGAAGATGTCCTGCACGCCGCGATTCTTCAGTTCGGTGACCACCTGCAGCCAGAACTTCGCGCCCTCGGTCTGAGCGATCCACAGGCCCAGCACTTCCTTGTGACCCTCCATGTTCACGCCGATGGCCAGGTAGACAGCCTTGTTTCGGACGGCGCCTGTGTCGCGCACTTTGACGTGGATGCAGTCGAGATACAGAATCGGATACAGGGCGTCGAGTGGACGGGCCTGCCACACCTTCACATCTTCGCTCACAGCGTCTGTGACGGACGAAATCAGGGATGGCGATACCTCGGCACCATAGATCTCTTCCAGATGGCTCTGGATCTCCCTGACCGTCAGGCCACGGGCATACAGCGAGATGATCTTGTCGTCGAAGCCGGTCCAGCGGGTTTGATGCTTGCTGACGATTTGCGGTTCAAACGCGCCTTGGCGATCACGAGGAATATCGAGCGGCAGCGCGCCGAAATCGCCTTTGAGCGTCTTGGCGCTGTGGCCGTTGCGAGTGTTGGAAGTGTCGTTGGTGACCGAATTGCTCTTGTCATGGCCCAGATGATCGGTCATTTCGACCTCCAGGGCACGCTCAACAAGCATCTTGGTGAGCTGCTTGAGCAAGCCATTTTCGCCAATCAGGTCTTCAGGTTTCTTATAGTTGGCAAGCAGGCTGTCCGCCAGCTTGACCAACTCAGGATCGGGCTTGGCCCGCTTAGTGCGTTTTACGTAGGTCATTTTTTCCTCTATGGTGGCAGTGTCTTGCCAAATGACCGTTTACACAAAACTAATTACACCCTC
>NZ_JBWKVC010000044.1:0-1819 GCF_059421505.1 Collimonas sp. GW821-FHT02H07 | reverse complement strand
ATAAAAGCAATACCACCCACGTCGATTTGCACAGCCGCACCTGCATCGCAACGGTGCAATGGTTTTGCGAGCTGGATCAGGCTAGACATCCCATCACGCAGCACAATCAACTGGATATTTACCTATGCGGCCAGGAGTCCTTTGCAGAAATTGCCAAGGATATCGCCGCTGCCAAAGAGTCGATCGACCTGATCTGCTGGGGCTTCGATCCCGGCATGGAATTGGTGCGTAAGGACAACTGCGCCTGGCCACGCGGCTGGACATATGGCAGCATGCTGACCGAAGCCGCCGCGCGTCACGTCAAAGTACGTCTGCTGGTTTGGTATGATCGTTTGCCCAGCTATATACAGAACAATCTGGTTGGCTACACCGGCGACCAGCGCAAGGGTTATTTAATCGACTCTCCCTCCACCAGTGCCGAAGATACCCTCGCTCTCGGTCTCCAGCCGCCACCGCCGGTATTTGGTAACGATCCACGCAGCCCGGAGCAATTGCGCCAGGATTTTTGCGTGCAATGGTGGCGCGACGCCTTATCCGGCCGCATTGCCAATCTGGAAGTCAAATTCCGTAAAGGCAATCCTGATGCGATTCTAAAAAGCCTGAAAGATCCCGCCAGCCCGGAAGACATGCCCAGTACTTTGGCATCCAGCCATGGCGGTTTGATCAACGAGTACGATCTCATCGTCAAGAACGGCACCCATCATCAGAAGACCATTCTGATCGACTACGCACATGAAGGCGGAGCGAAGGCAGCCGGTTACGTGATGGGCCTCAATTCCACCAGCGACTATTGGGACACCGCCGAGCATCTGTTCGAGACGCCATTGCGTGAAACCGACTGGGTGCTGAAATCGAAGACCGCCAAAGATCTGGGCGCCGCCCATCGGATCAGCCGCGATCCGCTGCAAGACTATGTCAGCCGCATTCGGGGCGCGGCATTGCAGGATGTGCACAACAATTTTTTTACCGCCTGGCTAGCCGCAAAGGGGAAGCCGCACCCTGGAGAAAGCACGGCATTGCCGCCGCGCCTGCCGAAAGTGGCGCGCGGTTCGACGATACAGATCGTGCGCACGCACCCGGAAGAAGGCGATAAAACCATCAAGAATGCCTACTTCCAGGCCAGTGGCCTGGCGCGCAATTATCTGTATATCGAAAACCAGTATTTTTTTTACGAGCGCTGGGTGCGTCATCTGAAAGAGAAGCGCGCCGTATTTACCGAATGGTCGTGCGATGCCGGAGTCAGTCCGCGCGAGGCCAGGCTCCTGCACCTGTTCGTCGTGATGCCGCTGCCGGAAGATGACGGCATGGTGCCGCGCACCTACGATATGGTCAAGAGCCTCGGCGAAGGCCAAAGCATGACCGGCACAGATCCCCGCAAGCGCGAAGGGCAGCAAAGCATCATCCAGGCCGCCCGGAAAAAATACGACGACGATGTGGCGGCCTGGAACAGGATGACCCCAGAGCAGCAGATGGCAGAACCCGGCATGACGCCGATGAAAGATCCGCTGCTGCTGACCTCGGAACGGATACAGGAACCGGTAAAGAATCCCAGCACCGGCGCGATCGAATCCCTCGGCCTCAAGGTGCTGATAGCGCGGCTGATTACGCACAACAAAGGCCGCCCTTTACCCAGGCAGGTTTCCAACTACCGGCAAATCTACATCCACAGCAAGCTGATGATCATCGACGACTCGTTCATTACGCTGGGCAGCGCCAACATGAATCTGCGCAGCATGGCGGGAGATAGCGAGATCAATATGGTGACGGATGATGCGGCCAAGGCTGCGGAATTGCGGAAGCGGGTTTGGGGGTTGCATGC
>NZ_JBWKVC010000043.1:0-2000 GCF_059421505.1 Collimonas sp. GW821-FHT02H07 | reverse complement strand
CGCAATCCGCATTGACGAAAATAGTTCATCCAGCCTATTTATCAAAGCAAGTCGAGTGAGTTGAGATCTGTTTCGAATATCGGTGCCTGCGCACCATCGTCGTCATTTTCAAATAGAAAGCGCATATTGAATTCCACAACAAACCTGGCAGAAGTGATGCCCGCCAGTGACGAAATATCGCTCCATAGCGGAATAGCGTGTCTCGCCGCGTTATTGCAATTTTTTCGCATGCCGGCCAATAGCGCACAGCTGCAGCGCGAGTTGAGCGGCAAGGCGGTAGATGGCGACATGCTGGTGCGTCTTTGCCGCAGACTGGGATTGAAATCCCGGCGCGTGCGTATCAATGATGACAAGCTGGAACGCGCTCCTCTACCTGCCATTGCCGAAATGAAGGATGGCGGTTTCGTGTTGCTGGGCAAGGTGGCCGATGGCCAGGCGCTGGTCCAAGATGGCGTGACGGGCGACGTCTCCATGGTTGAACTTGGGCACTTTTACGCCAGCTGGGCGGGCCATCTGATTCTGGCCACCAAACGCGCGCCCATGCTGGGGCAGGGCGGGAAATTTGATTTGAGCTGGTTCGTGCCGGCCGTTTTGAAGTACAAGAAGCTGCTGGCCGAAGTGTTGGTCATGTCTTTGTTCTTACAGTTGTTTGCCTTGACTTCGCCGTTGTTCTTTCAGGTCGTGATGGACAAGGTGCTGGTCCACCACAGCATGAGTACGCTCAATGTTCTGGTCATCGGCTTGTCAACCGTGGCGGTATTTGAAATCGTCATGGGCGGAATGCGTACTTATGTCTTTTCCCATACGGCAAACCGCATTGATGTCGAACTGGGAGCCAAGCTGTTCAAGCATCTGCTCAGCTTGCCCATGGCCTATTTTCAGTCCCGGCGCGTGGGTGAAACCGTTGCCCGGATACGCGAATTGGAAAACATCCGGGAATTTATCACCAGTTCGGCATTAACCCTGGTGATGGATCTGCTGTTCACCGTCGTCTTTCTCGGCGTGATGTGGTGCTACAGCCCGGTGCTCACCGGCGTGGTGCTGCTCTCTTTGCCATGCTATATCCTGATCGCCGTCGCAGTGACGCCGATACTGCGCAAGCGCATCGATGAAAAATTTCGTCGCAGCGCAGAAAATCAATCCTTCCTGGTCGAGTCTGTCACCGGCGTTGAAACCCTCAAGGCCATGTCGGTCCAGCCTCAAACGCAATCCCGATGGGAAGAATTGTTGGCGGCCTACGTGGGGGCAAGTTTTAGGGCGGCCAATTTGGGCAATATTGCAGGACAGTCGGTGCAATTGATTTCCAAATTATGCAGCGCCCTGATTCTGTTCCTGGGGGCCAAATCCGTGATCAACGGCAACCTGACCGTTGGACAGCTCGTCGCTTTCAATATGTTTGCCGGACATGTCACCGCACCGGTATTGCGGCTCTCCCAATTGTGGAATGACTTTCAACAAGCCCGTTTGTCGGTCGAACGTCTGGGGGATGTCCTCAATAATCCGACCGAGCCGGGTTATGACCCGAATCGGACCAGCCTTAGCGCCATCGACGGTCATCTGAGCTTCGATCAGGTGACCTTCCGCTACCGTTCGGACAAGCCGGAGGTGCTGCGCCGTATTACCCTGGATATTCCGGCAGGACAGACCATCGGCATTGTCGGCCCCTCGGGATCGGGGAAAAGCACGCTCACCAAGCTGATACAGCGGATGTATACGCCGGAATCGGGTCGCGTCATGGTCGATGGCTTTGACCTCAGCATGGTCGATACCAGCTGGTTGCGGACCCAGGTCGGCGTCGTGTTGCAGGAAAACCTGCTGTTTAACCGTTCAGTGCGCGACAACATCGCCTTGTCAGACCCGGGCATGGCGATGGAGCGGGTGATGGATGCCGCCAAATTGGCGGGCGCCCACGAATTCATTCTGGCGCTGCCTGAAGGCTACGACACGCTGCTGGAAGAACGCGGCTCCAACTTGTCCGGAGGGCAGCGCCAGCGCATCGC
>NZ_JBWKVC010000042.1:0-2292 GCF_059421505.1 Collimonas sp. GW821-FHT02H07 | reverse complement strand
CTGCTGTTGGTGGTGCTCAGACCGCTGGACAACGAAGTGACGTTGCTGTTCGTCGAACTCAGGCCAGTCGAAGTCGAAGTCGACAATGACGAAACGCTGCTGTTAGTTGTGCTCAGTCCAGTCGATGCAGAAGTCGACAACGAAGACACATTGCTGTTAGCCGTGCTGAGGCCACTGGACAGTGATGTGACGTTGCTGGTGACCGTGCTCAAACCGGTCGAGGCAGACGTCGACAGTGATGTGATGCCGGTCGAAGTAGAGGTCGACAAGGACGATACATTGCTGTTTGTCGTGCTCAGGCCGCTGGACAGCGAAGTAACGTTACTGGTGACTGCACTCAAGCCCGTCGAAGTCGAAGTCGACAGCGACGACACGCTGCTGTTGGTGGTGCTGAGGCCACTGGACAGTGAAGTGACGTTGCTGTTGGTGCTGCTCAGGCCTGTCGACGCGGAAGTCGACAGTGACGAAACACTGCTGTTGGTGGTACTGAGACCGCTGGACAGCGATGTGACGTTGCTGTTGGTGCTACTCAAGCCAGTCGAGATCGACGTCGACAGCGAGGACACGCTGCTGTTGGTGGTGCTGAGACCGCTGGACAGTGAAGTGACGTTACTGGCGGCTGTACTCAAGCCGGTCGAGGCGGACGTCGACAACGATGCGATGCCGGTCGAAGTCGAGGTCGACAATGAAGACAGGTTGCTATTTGTCGTGCTCAGGCCACTGGACAACGAGGTGACGTTACTGTTGGTGCTGCTCAAGCCGGTCGAAGTCGAGGTCGACAGCGACGATACGCCGCTATTCGTTGTGCTCAGACCGCTGGACAGCGATGTGACATTGCTGTTCGTGCTGCTCAAGCCAGTCGAAGTTGACGTCGACAATGACGACACGTTGCTATTTGTCGTGCTCAGGCCACTGGACAACGAGATGACGTTACTGTTGGTGCTGCTCAAGCCGGTCGACGTCGAAGTCGACAGCGACGAAACACTGCTGTTGGCGGTGCTCAGACCAGTCGATGTAGAAGTCGACAGCGACGATACGTTGCTATTGGTGGTGCTGAGGCCACTGGACAGTGAAGTGACGTTACTGTTCGTGCTGCTCAAGCCGGTCGAAGTTGAGGTCGACAGCGACGATACGTTGCTATTCGTGCTGCTCAAACCGGTCGAAGTCGAGGTCGACAGCGACGACACGCTGCTGTTGGTGGTGCTCAGACCAGTCGACGTCGAGGTCGACAATGACGACACGTTGCTGTTGGTGGTGCTCAGGCCACTGGACAGCGATGTGACATTGCTGTTCGTGCTGCTCAAGCCAGTCGACGTCGAAGTCGACAGCGACGAAACACTGCTGTTGGCGGTGCTCAGTCCGCTGGACAGTGAAGTGACGTTACTGGTGACTGTACTCAAACCGGTCGAGGCGGACGTCGACAACGATGTGATGGCGGTCGATGTCGAGGTCGACAGCGAGGATACGCTGCTGTTGGTGGTGCTCAGGCCACTGGACAACGAAGTGACGTTACTAGTGACTGTGCTCAAGCCAGTCGACGCAGACGTCGACAGCGATGTAATGCCGGTCGACGTCGATGTCGACAGCGACGACACGTTGCTATTCGTTGTGCTCAGTCCGCTGGACAGCGAAGTAACGTTGCTGCTCGTCGAACTCAGGCCCGTCGAAGTCGAGGTCGACAATGACGACACGTTGCTATTTGTCGTGCTCAGGCCACTGGACAACGAGGTGACGTTGCTGTTGGTGCTACTCAGGCCTGTCGACGCGGAAGTCGACAGCGACGAAACACTGCTGTTAGTCGTGCTCAGACCACTGGACAGCGAGGTGACGTTGCTGTTGGTGGTACTGAGGCCACTGGACAACGAAGTGACGTTGCTATTCGTGCTGCTCAGGCCAGTCGATGTTGAAGTCGACAGCGACGATACGTTGCTGTTAGTCGTGCTGAGGCCACTAGACAGCGATGTGACGTTGCTGCTCGTCGTACTCAGACCGGTCGAGGTCGATGTTGACAACGACGATACGCTGCTGTTGGTAGTGCTCAGTCCGCTGGACAGCGAAGTAACGTTGCTGTTCGTCGAACTCAGGCCAGTCGAAGTCGAGGTCGACAATGACGACACGTTGCTATTTGTCGTGCTCAGGCCACTGGACAACGAGGTGACGTTGCTGTTGGTGCTGCTCAAGCCGGTCGACGCCGAGGTCGACAGCGATGACACGTTGCTGTTGGTAGTGCTGAGGCTGCTGGACAGCGAAGTGACGTTGCTATTTGTCGAACTTAGACCGGTCGACGTCGAT
>NZ_JBWKVC010000041.1:0-5698 GCF_059421505.1 Collimonas sp. GW821-FHT02H07 | reverse complement strand
AGTAAAAAAGTAGTTGACGAAAAACTTGAAACGCTACATAATCTCATCTCTCTGCTGCTGACAAACAAAACGATTTGACAGCGACGCGAACCGGTAAGACGGTGACGCGAAGTAGAAGGTTCTTTAACAATTAACAGTCGATAAGTGTGGGCGTTTGATGGAAGTGCAGCGCTGCTGATGTAAATCAGGAGCGTATAACTTAAAACATTAAATGTTCACAAAAGAAGAAAATAGGCGCTTTTGAAAGAAAGTGGCCTGTCAGTATTTTGAGTGAGCGATAGCAGAGATGCTAGGCAGCAATGCCACAAAACAGAGATTGAACTGAAGAGTTTGATCCTGGCTCAGATTGAACGCTGGCGGCATGCCTTACACATGCAAGTCGAACGGTAACAGGGAGCTTGCTCCGCTGACGAGTGGCGAACGGGTGAGTAATATATCGGAACGTACCTTTGAGTGGGGGATAACTAGTCGAAAGATTAGCTAATACCGCATACGATCTACGGATGAAAGTGGGGGATCGCAAGACCTCATGCTCATAGAGCGGCCGATATCTGATTAGCTAGTTGGTGAGGTAAAGGCTCACCAAGGCTTCGATCAGTAGCTGGTCTGAGAGGACGACCAGCCACACTGGGACTGAGACACGGCCCAGACTCCTACGGGAGGCAGCAGTGGGGAATTTTGGACAATGGGGGCAACCCTGATCCAGCAATGCCGCGTGAGTGAAGAAGGCCTTCGGGTTGTAAAGCTCTTTTGTCAGGGAAGAAACGGGGATTCCTAATACGAATCCCTAATGACGGTACCTGAAGAATAAGCACCGGCTAACTACGTGCCAGCAGCCGCGGTAATACGTAGGGTGCAAGCGTTAATCGGAATTACTGGGCGTAAAGCGTGCGCAGGCGGTTATGTAAGACAGGTGTGAAATCCCCGGGCTTAACCTGGGAATGGCATTTGTGACTGCATAGCTAGAGTGTGTCAGAGGGGGGTAGAATTCCACGTGTAGCAGTGAAATGCGTAGAGATGTGGAGGAATACCGATGGCGAAGGCAGCCCCCTGGGATAACACTGACGCTCATGCACGAAAGCGTGGGGAGCAAACAGGATTAGATACCCTGGTAGTCCACGCCCTAAACGATGTCTACTAGTTGTCGGGTCTTAATTGACTTGGTAACGCAGCTAACGCGTGAAGTAGACCGCCTGGGGAGTACGGTCGCAAGATTAAAACTCAAAGGAATTGACGGGGACCCGCACAAGCGGTGGATGATGTGGATTAATTCGATGCAACGCGAAAAACCTTACCTACCCTTGACATGTACAGAATCCCGAAGAGATTTGGGAGTGTTCGAAAGAAAACTGTAACACAGGTGCTGCATGGCTGTCGTCAGCTCGTGTCGTGAGATGTTGGGTTAAGTCCCGCAACGAGCGCAACCCTTGTCATTAGTTGCTACGAAAGGGCACTCTAATGAGACTGCCGGTGACAAACCGGAGGAAGGTGGGGATGACGTCAAGTCCTCATGGCCCTTATGGGTAGGGCTTCACACGTCATACAATGGTACATACAGAGGGCCGCCAACCCGCGAGGGGGAGCTAATCCCAGAAAGTGTATCGTAGTCCGGATTGTAGTCTGCAACTCGACTACATGAAGTTGGAATCGCTAGTAATCGCGGATCAGCATGTCGCGGTGAATACGTTCCCGGGTCTTGTACACACCGCCCGTCACACCATGGGAGCGGGTTTTACCAGAAGTAGGTAGCCTAACCGTAAGGAGGGCGCTTACCACGGTAGGATTCGTGACTGGGGTGAAGTCGTAACAAGGTAGCCGTATCGGAAGGTGCGGCTGGATCACCTCCTTTCTAGAGTTTGCATGAAAGTTAAGCGTCCACACTTATCGTCTGTTAATAAAGAAGAACAGGTATCGGTCAAAGGCTGCGGCGTGAAAGCGCTGAAGTTGATGGTAGGCTCGTACTGATCCAAGCGGGTCTGTAGCTCAGTTGGTTAGAGCACCGTGTTGATAACGCGGGGGTCGTTGGTTCGAGCCCAACCAGACCCACCACAAGTTTCGGGGGTTTAGCTCAGCTGGGAGAGCACCTGCTTTGCAAGCAGGGGGTCGTCGGTTCGATCCCGTCAACCTCCACCAAGTTTCCTTGGTGAGAAGAAGCAAGAAATATCAAACCTAAGTCGGCGCAAATAGCGCGCTGGGATTTAGGTTTGGTCTTTTTAAGATCATTGGTTTTACCGTTCTTTAACAATCTAGAAGAAGTAGTAAAGATTCGTCAGCAGACAAGACATTGTTTGTTGATGGGTATGATTGTATCAAATCAAAAAGTATGTAAAGAGTTCTCAAAAGACTCCATGGGCGCAAGCTGCATGGAGAATGCGATAACACTTTGGATACGGCAAACGCTAAACTCATAGAAATACCTCTATAACCGCTTTTTAGCTGTGAACGCAGCTAGAGGCTAAAGTTATAGGGACAAGTGAATAAGTGCACATGGTGGATGCCTTGGCGATATCAGGCGATGAAGGACGTAGTAGCTTGCGATAAGCTGCGGGGAGCTAGCAAACAAGCTTTGATCCGCAGATTTCCGAATGGGGAAACCCGGCCCTAGTGGTCATTGCACACTGAATACATAGGTGTGTAAAGCGAACGCGGCGAACTGAAACATCTAAGTAGCTGCAGGAAAAGAAATCAACCGAGATTCCCAAAGTAGTGGCGAGCGAAATGGGAACAGCCGCAAGTTTTAGCAGTGGACATAGTAGAACGACTTGGAAACGTCGGCCATAGAGGGTGATAGCCCCTTATACGAAATGATCATTGTGGAACTAAGCTTGCAACAAGTAGGGCGGGACACGTGTAATCCTGTCTGAACATGGGGGGACCATCCTCCAAGGCTAAATACTCGATATCGACCGATAGTGAACCAGTACCGTGAGGGAAAGGCGAAAAGAACCCCGGAAGGGGAGTGAAATAGATCCTGAAACCGTGTGCATACAAACAGTAGGAGCGGACTTGTTCCGTGACTGCGTACCTTTTGTATAATGGGTCAGCGACTTACATTCAGTGGCAAGCTTAACCGTATAGGGAAGGCGTAGAGAAATCGAGTCCGAATAGGGCGTTCAGTCGCTGGGTGTAGACCCGAAACCAAGTGATCTACTCATGGCCAGGATGAAGGTGCGGTAACACGCACTGGAGGTCCGAACCCACTAATGTTGAAAAATTAGGGGATGAGCTGTGGGTAGGGGTGAAAGGCTAAACAAACTTGGAAATAGCTGGTTCTCTCCGAAAACTATTTAGGTAGTGCCTCAAGTATCACCATCGGGGGTAGAGCACTGTTATGGCTAGGGGGTCATCGAGACTTACCAAACCATTGCAAACTCCGAATACCGATGAGTGCGAGCTTGGGAGACAGACGCCGGGTGCTAACGTCCGACGTCAAGAGGGAAACAACCCAGACCGCCAGCTAAGGTCCCAAAGATTGGCTAAGTGGCAAACGAAGTGGGAAGGCTAAAACAGTCAGGAGGTTGGCTTAGAAGCAGCCATCCTTTAAAGAAAGCGTAATAGCTCACTGATCGAGTCGTCCTGCGCGGAAGATGTAACGGGGCTAAGCCAGTCACCGAAGCTGCGGATATCCGTAAGGATATGGTAGGAGAGCGTTCTGTAAGCCTGCGAAGGTGTCTTGTAAAGGATGCTGGAGGTATCAGAAGTGCGAATGCTGACATGAGTAGCGATAATGGGGGTGAAAAGCCCCCACGCCGTAAGCCCAAGGTTTCCTGTTCAACGTTCATCGGAGCAGGGTGAGTCGGCCCCTAAGGCGAGGCAGAGATGCGTAGCTGATGGGAAGCAGGTTAATATTCCTGCACCGTCGTTAGATGCGATGGGGGGACGGATCGCGGAAGGTTGTCCGGGTGTTGGAAGTCCCGGTTCCTATATCAGAGAAGGCTGTTAGGCAAATCCGGCAGCGTAATTCAAGGGTATGGGACGAGCCAATTTATTGGTGAAGCAATCGGAAGTGGTTCCAAGAAAAGCCTCTAAGCTTCAGTCTAACGAGACCGTACCGCAAACCGACACAGGTGGGCGAGATGAGTATTCTAAGGCGCTTGAGAGAACTCGGGAGAAGGAACTCGGCAAATTTGTACCGTAACTTCGGGATAAGGTACGCCCCGGTAGTTTGACTGGCCTGCGCCAGAAGGACGAAAGGGCTGCAATAAAAAGGTGGCTGCGACTGTTTAATAAAAACACAGCACTCTGCAAACACGAAAGTGGACGTATAGGGTGTGACGCCTGCCCGGTGCTGGAAGATTAAATGATGGGGTGCAAGCTCTTGATTGAAGTCCCAGTAAACGGCGGCCGTAACTATAACGGTCCTAAGGTAGCGAAATTCCTTGTCGGGTAAGTTCCGACCTGCACGAATGGCGTAACGATGGCCACACTGTCTCCTCCCGAGACTCAGCGAAGTTGAAATGTTTGTGATGATGCAATCTACCCGCGGCTAGACGGAAAGACCCCATGAACCTTTACTGTAGCTTTGCATTGGACTTTGAACCAATCTGTGTAGGATAGGTGGGAGGCTTTGAAGCGGGGACGCTAGTTCTCGTGGAGCCAACCTTGAAATACCACCCTGGTTTGTTTGAGGTTCTAACCTTGGTCCGTTATCCGGATCGGGGACAGTGCATGGTAGGCAGTTTGACTGGGGCGGTCTCCTCCCAAAGTGTAACGGAGGAGTTCGAAGGTACGCTAGGTACGGTCGGACATCGTGCTAATAGTGCAATGGCATAAGCGTGCTTAACTGCGAGACTGACAAGTCGAGCAGGTACGAAAGTAGGACATAGTGATCCGGTGGTTCTGTATGGAAGGGCCATCGCTCAACGGATAAAAGGTACTCTGGGGATAACAGGCTGATTCCTCCCAAGAGTTCATATCGACGGGGGAGTTTGGCACCTCGATGTCGGCTCATCACATCCTGGGGCTGTAGCCGGTCCCAAGGGTATGGCTGTTCGCCATTTAAAGTGGTACGTGAGCTGGGTTTAAAACGTCGTGAGACAGTTTGGTCCCTATCTGCCGTGGGCGTTGGAAATTTGAAGGGGGCTGCTCCTAGTACGAGAGGACCGGAGTGGACGAACCTCTGGTGTACCGGTTGTCACGCCAGTGGCATTGCCGGGTAGCTAAGTTCGGAAGAGATAACCGCTGAAAGCATCTAAGCGGGAAACTTGCCTTAAGATGATATTTCCCGGGAACTAGATTCCCCTAAAGGGTCGTTCGAGACCAGGACGTTGATAGGTCAGGTGTGGAAGCGTAGTAATACGTTAAGCTAACTGATACTAATTGCCCGTGAGGCTTGTCCCTATAACCTTAGCAGGTTATATGATGAGCTTTTTTGTTTGCCTAGGTGACTATCCTCAACAGATAGCAACACCGTTTGGACATTCATACCCAACCGGGCTCACCCACCCTAGTGAGCTCGGTATAAAAAACTACTTCTTCTAGATTGCGTTGTTTGTTGCTCCAACTGGAGAACAAGCAGCGGTTACAAGTTATGCCTGATGACCATAGCGAGTTGGTACCACCCCTTCCCATCCCGAACAGGACCGTGAAACGACTTTGCGCCGATGATAGTGCTGCAACCAGTGTGAAAGTAGGTCATCGTCAGGCTTTTATTAAAAAACCCTCTGCATCTCATCGTGCAGAGGGTTTTTGCTTTGCG
>NZ_JBWKVC010000040.1:0-5804 GCF_059421505.1 Collimonas sp. GW821-FHT02H07 | reverse complement strand
AGCAGCACGAACAGCAATGTCACATCGCTGTCCAGCGGTCTGAGCACAACGAATAGCGGCGTATCGTCGCTGTCGACTTCCGCGTCGACAGGCCTGAGCAGCACGAATAGCAACGTCACTTCGCTGTCCAGTGGCCTGAGCACGACAAATAGCAACGTGTCGTCATTGTCGACCTTGACTTCGACTGGCCTGAGTTCGACGAACAGCAACGTCACCTCGTTGTCCAGTGGCCTGAGCACGACAAACAGCAGCGTATCGTCACTGTCGACCTCGACCTCGACGGGCCTGAGCAGCACCAATAGCAACGTGACTTCACTGTCCAGCGGCCTCAGCACCACCAACAGCAATGTATCGTCGCTGTCGACCTCGACCTCGACCGGTCTGAGTACGACGAGCAGCAACGTCACCTCGCTGTCCAGTGGCTTGAGCACGACAAATAGCAATGTGTCGTCATTGTCGACCTCGACTTCGACTGGCCTGAGTTCGACGAGCAGCAACGTTACTTCACTGTCCAGCGGACTGAGCACAACGAATAGCAACGTGTCGTCGCTGTCGACTTCGACGTCGACCGGCTTGAGCAGCACCAACAGCAACGTCACTTCACTGTCCAGTGGCCTCAGCACCACCAACAGCAGCGTATCATCGCTGTCGACCTCGGCGTCGACCGGCTTGAGCAGCACCAACAGCAACGTCACCTCGTTGTCCAGTGGCCTCAGCACCACAAACAGCAACGTGTCGTCATTGTCGACCTCGACTTCGACCGGTTTGAGCAGCACGAACAGCAATGTCACATCGCTGTCCAGTGGCCTCAGCACCACCAACAGCAGCGTATCGTCGCTGTCGACTTCAACCTCGACCGGCCTGAGCAGCACCAACAGCAATGTCACTTCGCTGTCCAGCGGTCTGAGCACCACCAACAGCAGTGTGTCTTCGTTGTCGACTTCCGCGTCGACAGGCTTGAGCAGCACCAACAGCAACGTGTCGTCATTGTCGACCTCGACTTCGACTGGCCTGAGTTCGACGAACAGCAACGTCACCTCGTTGTCCAGTGGCCTGAGCACGACAAACAGCAGCGTATCGTCACTGTCGACCTCGACCTCGACGGGCCTGAGCAGCACCAATAGCAACGTGGCTTCACTGTCCAGCGGTCTCAGCACCACCAACAGCAGCGTATCGTCGTTGTCGACCTCGGCTTCGACGGGTCTGAGCACGGCGAGCAGCAACGTCACTTCGTTGTCCAGTGGCCTCAGCACCACCAACAGCAGCGTATCGTCGTTGTCGACCTCGACTTCGACGGGGTTGAGCGCGGCCAACAGCAACGTCACTTCGCTGTCCAGTGGTCTGAGCAGCACCAACAGCAGTGTTTCGTCGCTGTCGACCTCGGCTTCGACGGGTCTGAGCACGACGAGCAGCAACGTTACTTCGCTGTCCAGCGGCCTGAGTACTACCAATAGCACCGTGTCCTCGTTGTCGACGTCGACTTCGACAGGCTTGAGCAGCACGAATAGCAATGTCACTTCGCTGTCCAGCGGTCTGAGCACCACTAACAGCAGTGTTTCGTCGCTGTCGACTTCCGCGTCGACAGGCCTGAGCACCACCAACAGCAGCGTATCGTCGCTGTCGACATCGACTTCGACTGGCCTGAGTTCGACGAACAGCAACGTTACTTCGCTGTCCAGCGGACTGAGCACGACCAATAGCAACGTGTCGTCGCTGTCGACATCGACATCGACTAGCTTGAGCAGCACAAACAGCAACGTTACTTCGCTGTCCAGTGGCCTCAGCACCACCAACAGCAGCGTATCGTCGCTGTCGACCTCGACTTCGACTGGCCTGAGTTCGACGAACAGCAACGTTACTTCGCTGTCCAGCGGACTGAGCACGACCAATAGCAAACGTGTCGTCGCTGTCGACGTCGACCTCGACCGGTCTGAGTACGACGAGCAGCAACGTCACCTCGCTGTCCAGTGGCCTCAGCACTGCCAACAGCAGCGTATCTTCGCTGTCGACCTCAACCTCGACCGGCCTGAGCAGCACCAACAGCAACGTCACGTCGCTGTCCACCAGCCTCAGCACGACCAACAGCAGCGTGTCGTCGCTGTCGACTTCGACATCGACCGGCCTGAGCAGCACCAACAGCAACGTCACGTCGCTGTCCGCCGGCCTCAGCACGACCAACAGCAGTGTGTCATCGCTGTCGACGTCAACCTCCACTGGCATCAGCAGCAACACCAGCAACATAGGTTCCTTGTCTACGGGGCTGAGCACAACGAATAGCAACGTGACCTCGTTATCAAGCGGGGTTGCGAATGCCGTTCAATATGACAATCCGGGTCATACAAGCATCACTTTGGGTGGCGTTGGCGCAACCACGCCGGTTATCCTCACGAACGTTGCTGCTGGCGTGAAACCAACTGATGCAGTGAATTTCAGCCAGCTATCATCGTTGTCGACTTCGACTTCGACAGGCCTGGGTTCGCTGTCGACGGGATTGAGTTCGACTAACAGCAACGTGAGCTCGTTGTCGGCGTCGGCCTCGACCGGTTTGTCGAGCAACACCAGCAGCATCAATTCGCTGTCGACCGGCCTGTCGAGCGGCACCTCGAACGTCAATTCCCTGTCGACCGGGCTGTCGACCACCAACGGCAATGTCAGCTCCTTGTCATCGTCGACTTCGAGCGGGATCTCTTCTCTCTCGACCGGCATCTCGTCGCTGTCGACCGGCTTGAGCCAGATTACTTCGATCTCGAGCGGCATGAGCAACATCGCCAACGGCACGACCTCTTTGTCGACAACGCTGACATCGCTGGTGGACGCGTCGAAGAATGCGACTGCGAATGGCGGCACGCTGGGCGGTACGACGATCGGCGGCGCCAACAGCAATGGCACGGTGCAAACGCGCGGCACCAGCGGCAATGCAATCAGCAGTGTGGTGGCGTCGACGTGCAGCAGCGTCAACGGTGTGGATGCCACCGGTACCGGGCTGTGCGCGCAGGCGACCAAGGACGGGGCAACGGCGATCGGCTCGAACGCCCAGGCTACCGACACCAACGCCACGGCGGTGGGGTTCCGCGCCCTGGCATCGCAAGCCGGTTCGGTGGCGATCGGCTATAACGCCCGGGCGACTGGCGATCCTACCGTGGCAATCGGTAATAACGCTTTGGCTTCGGGCAACGACGCGGTGGCGACCGGAGCCGGTGCGCAAGCCACGGCGAACAACTCGGTCGCGCTGGGCGCCTATTCGGTGGCGGACCAGGCGAATACGGTATCGGTCGGTTCTCCTGGCAATGAACGTCGTATCACCAATGTCGCGGCGGGCGTCAATCCGACCGACGCTGTCAATATGTCTCAGCTGAATAACGTGCAAAACCAGATCGGCGATGTCAAACGCATTGCCTACTCCGGTGTGGCCATGAGCATGGCGATGTCGGGCGCGGTGACAAGCGCGTTGGAACGCGGTGAGGGCCGGGTAGGGGTCGGCATCGGCTCCTATCAGGGCTATGGCGCGCTGGCCTTGCAGTTCCGGGCGAAGAGCAGTACTGGCAATAACACCTGGGGCGTTGGCGTCAGCACCACCGGCAGCGCCTGGGGTGTATCGGCCGGCGTCGATTTCAAATTATGGTAATCCTGCCGGCGGATAGCTTGCCAGGGACCGCGTGACGTAAGCAATAAGACGCCCGGGACAAAAAACGCAATGACTCAGTCGTTACGGGGTTTTTATCGCCTGGATTTTAATGAGTGTTTCCGTAAGGCTATTTAACAATTGCTTTCAGAAAATTTCAAATCGGGATTTTACTTGCCGTTTATCAATTTAAGTGGCCGGCAGGAGTCAAATAGTTGGTTTGCGGCAAATAAAATGTGAACAAATGTTACTCATTGTCAAAGATTGTTAAGTTGCGAAAAATAGAACACGGCGTGGTGATAAATTGCGGCTGTCTCAAGATTTATCTGAGAGCTGAGCTCTTGATGTTTGAAGCGGCAGCAGGGATACGACAAATCAAAAAAACCAAATCAGGTCAGTTCACCCCGTCGCCCTTGATGTGATTAAAGAGTTCTTTGCGGTTAGGTCAACGCTAAATTTTCGAGGGGAAAATATGAACAAATTGCATCAAGCGGTCAAAGTCCGGCCGTTGCTGGCTTCAAACATGACTCCTGACTTTGTCCGACAAAACGGCAAGGCCCTTGCTGGCCTGGCTTTGTTGTTCCCCTTGGCCATGGTGTTTTCCGTGAGCACTGCAGAGCGCTTGCTGGCGGCCGTCCGCTACCTGTTTTCCATCTAGTTTTTCCGAATTTTCTGTTTCTGCGTGATCGATTCGATCCCTTAGAGCAAGTTGTACTCACTTTTGCATAGAGCCAACCATGAATAAAATTTACCGCACCGTATATAGCCAAATCCTGGGCACCTGGGTTGCCGTCTCGGAACTGGTTGCCGCCAAGGGTAAGCGATCGGGAGTCAGCTGCTCCGTCGGCGCGCCAGCCATGGCAGAGCGCTCGGTGTGGGGAGCATTCCTGACAGGTGAGTTCCCGCTCAGAAGCACCGTGCTGGCTCTGGCAATGGTGCTGCCGTTTTCAGCATACGCCAGCACCATCGCCAATACAGGCGGCTCAGGTTGCGGCACCAACTATACGGGCGCGGATGGCACGTCGATCACCTCGACGCAAACCGATGGTAGCGGTTACTACTCGACAGTTGCCGGTTGCGGCGCCAATGGCGGCAATCTTCTTGCCGTGACCTTGTTCGGCGCCGGCAGCCAGGTCACTGGCGCATACGGCACGGCTTTGGGTTTCATGAGCAAGGCTGGCAATCTGGCGACGGCGGTCGGTGTGCAAGCCAATGCATTCGGCCAGAGCAGCGTGGCGGTCGGCTTGTTGAGCCAGGCCAGTGCGGTCAATACCGTTTCCATCGGCTCGGGCGGCAGCAGCAGCTCGCCGACCGCAGCTAATTCCACCCAGGCTGCTGCTGCCGGCGCCGTGGCGATCGGCGGCAATGCCACCATGGGCGCGCAGGCCTTGGCCGCTGACGGCCTGGCAATCGGCGGCCAGTCGTCGGTCGCTTCCGGCGCGACTGCCGGCGTTGCGCTGGGACGCGGCGCTACGGCGTCTTATGCCAATAGCGTGGCGCTGGGCGCCGGTTCGACGACCGGTGCGGCAGCGCCTACCGGCACCGGTTTCCTGACCGGCACAGCTGCGCCGTTGTCGGAAGTGTCGGTGGGCTCGGCTGCGGCACTGCGCCGCATTACCAATGTCGCTGACGGTTCGGCGCCGCGGGATGCGGTCACCGTGGCGCAATTGAGCACCGGCATGAGCACCACCAACAGCAACATCACTTCGCTGTCGACTTCTGCTTCGACAGGATTAAGCACTGCCGCCAGCAGCGTGACATCGCTATCGACTTCATCTTCGACCGGCCTGAGCACCACCAACAGCAGCATCGCTTCGTTGTCGACTTCCACGTCGACCGGCTTGAGCACGACCAACAGCAGCGTGACTTCGCTGTCGACTTCGGCTTCGACCGGCCTGAGCACGGCCAGCAGCAGCATCGCATCTTTATCGACCTCAACCTCGACCGGCTTGAGCACCGCCAACAGCAACGTGACCTCGTTGTCGAGCGGTTTGAGCACGACCAACAGCAACGTCACTTCGCTGTCGACCTCGACCTCGACCGGTTTGAGCACGACCAACAGCAGCGTGACGTCGCTGTCGACCTCGACCTCGACCGGCCTGAGCACCGCCAGCAGCAACGTGGCCTCGTTGTCGAGCAGCCTGAGCACGACCAACAGCAGCGTCACTTCGCTGTCGACCTC
>NZ_JBWKVC010000039.1:0-5998 GCF_059421505.1 Collimonas sp. GW821-FHT02H07 | reverse complement strand
CACCCTCACCCTCACCCTCACCCTCACCCTCACCCTCACCCTCACCCTCACCCTCACCCTCACCCTCACCCTCACCCGCGCGGAGGCGTGTGAAGCGATCGCCGTTTCGGCCGCCAGCAGGCGGCTGCTTGAGCTGGAGCAGGCGATCGGCGTTACGCTGTTTGTACGCAAGGCCAGAGGCCTGGAGCTAACGCCGGCGGGTGAGACACTGCTAACGCATGCCAAGCGCATGTTGTTCAGTGTCGAAAGGATCGGCCTGGAGCTAGCCGAATACGCGCAAGGCGTAAGGGGGTATGTGCGGATGGTCGCTAATCTGTCGGCCATCGTGGAACTTTTGCCCGAGGATTTTAGGGCATTTATCTAATTGCATGAGCAGGTGAAGCTCGACCTCGAAGAGCGGCCCAGCGGCAGCGTGGTCAAGGGCCTCGAGGACAGCTGGGCCGACATCGGCATCTGCTCGGGCGACGTCGGTAGCCGCGATTTGCACTCTGAACTGTACAAGCGCGACTAGTTAGTCTTGGTTATGCGCGACGATCACCCGCTGGCACATCGCAACCGCGTAGAATTTGCAGAAATACTGGACAGTGTCAATGCCGGAGTGAAGATGTACCAAATGGCGTGTCAAATGCGCACCGATGCCAGTGTCTACTACAAATCAAGATATTGGTCGACAACACTTGGCATCAAAAATTTTTTCAATCGAGCACCTCGAATAACCGATGATTTCGCTGGAGCCAGCGCGCCGAAGGTTTGAACTGCGCGCGGCAATGCGTGAGGAGGACTGTTTCCCGCCCCCTTTTTCAGGCAGCGGCCTCAATTTCGGCGCTCCGGACGGACCTCGGGCGTCAGAACGCCTCGATCCCGGCCTCCTTCAAGTAGACGAGGCGCTGCAAGTTGTAGGCAGCAACCTTCCAGTTTAAGTGCAGTGTTGCGCGCGCCAGGCCAATGGAACGCAGCGCCTTGTCGCCCATCTGGGTCAAGCCGGCGAACACGTACTCGATGCGTGCACGCGTCTTGGGGATCCGATGTTGCGGCGCTGTTAGGTCTCGGAGATCGGCTTATCCTTACTGCCCTTGCGCTGGATGTGCATGCGCCATCCTTGCTCAGTTGTGCTTCGCGCTCGCCATCGACATAGCCCTTGTCGGCTAGGATGTTCCGATGCGTGCTGGCACGATCGAGCACGTCCTCGAAATGTGTGGTGTCGTGTTCGCCAGCCGTGCTGACCTTAATCTTGCGCACCAGCTTGTGGCGCTTGTCGGCGTTGGCCGAGACCTTGTGGCCCAAATAGGACTTGCCGTGCTTCTTCGTCCGGCGCGCCTCAGTGTCCTTTTGGTGGCGTTTGGCTGGCACCCAGTCCGCCGGCATCGCGCCTTCGTGGACCAGTGCCTTCTCTTCCTTGCTTAGCGATTGCTTGGGCGCCTGCACGATGCTCGCGTCGATCATCTGGCCACCGCGCGCGATGTAGCCGTGTTTGGACAACTGACGATTGACCGCATCGAAAGCGCTCTCGCTGGAACCGGCCTGGATCAAGCGTTCCTTGAAGCTCCAGATCGTCGTCCGGCCCGGGATCTGGCTGCTGGTGCGCAAGCCGACGCAACGCTGGAAGCTCAAACGGTCGAGCAACTGGAATTCCATCTGCTCATCGCTCCAGTTGAAGAGCTGTTGGATCAACGGCACGCGCACCATCAATTCGGTGGGGAAAGGCGGACGGCCGCCGCGCTCCCGGCTGGGGCGCGGTGCCGCACTGTCGACTTCGGCGGCTAGGGCAGTGAAGTCCACATGCTGCTCCATCACCCGTAACGCATCGCCGAGCTTGTTCAGCTTGGATTCGCGCTCTTGGTCGGCAAACAGACTGGTCTTGATCATGAAAATTCAGGTCAGATTCGAGGCGCCGCCATCATGCCAGATTCGCAGGGTTTTTTCGAGGTGCCTAATTGTCGTCTCTACAGCGACTTTGCAACGTCGACGGTGGGTGTCGAGCCAGCGCGTACGCTGCTGTTGACCAACACTTTCGAGTTCTGACTGAGGCAGATATTGCCTATGGATCGGGAAAATATCGTCACCATAGGCGCAGAATAAAAAAAATTGTAACAGACCGTCACTTTCCCCGTCCCGTTGCACATACAGAATAGATAGATCCGATAAATATCTCTTTGCTCTGATATGACTTTGCATTTCAAATTTGAATACAAGCGAGCGTTGTCCTCGATTGCGCTACTAACATTACTGTTTGCGCACATAGAGTCCGTATGGTTAGGCTGTGCAGTCCCAACATTTTTCATGATTTGCCCATGGCTGTTCAATATCCCGGTTAGTATTTTGAAGCGGACCCCGGCAAGCACCAACTGTGGAGGTGGGCCTGCGAATCAGTTGAACTTGATTACCAGATGGAGCTTCGCTGCTGCCGAACGTGCATCGAACGTCTACAGTAACCGTCGAGCAACCGGATTCTCCTATCTGCGTGCACAAAGCCTAAATATATTCTCTAAATTGCCGCATTTGTTAGCGTTGCGACTGGTGTCTCTCGGTGGGGTCCGATCGGGTAACGCGTCACGTGTCACTCTTTACAGTTGTGTGACGCATTCACACCCAGGCCTCTCGCGAGGGGTGAAGTACATCAAACTCACCGTCAGAGGTATTGTGCACTACCATATGACCCGGAGGTGGCTAGTCTATTGGAACGCAACTCCGATTCGGGTCGAACTGGCTAAAGCCACTCCCAGGCTATTGCAGAAAATCTACCGTCCATACCAGTCGCTACGCTTGCACCGCCAAGACAGACTGGATCTGCTTGCGAGTCATTACGATTTCATATTCCAGCATGGTCTTGGCCCGCTGGTCTTGCGGGCAGCCACATCACCGGTATCGCTCGGCAGCTTCATTGGGAAATCCGGGACTGCCTATGAGATCCGGCTGACGGCGGTGGCTGGTCTTGATCGGGAGGGCGAGTTGACCCTGGTGCTGTGCTGTGATCAACGTCATCTATTCTCGATCGCCTTTACTTTTTATTGTGACAAGTTGGTGCCGAGTATCGGGATTGGCTGCCTACAAGGACCGCGCGGCAGCGATGCACAGGCACGGGTGCGTCACGCTACACGCGACATGTTTGGCTTACGACCGAAAAGTCTAATGGTGCGCCTGGTAAGGGAAATCGGACATGCCTATGGATGTAAAAAACTGATACTTGTGGGGAATCACAATCGGATTCTGTTCCATCAAATCCGCACTGGTCAAGTATTTGCCGATTATGATAATTTTTGGCAAGAAATTGGGGCCGTTCGTCGACCAGATGGTGAATACCAGCTCTCGTGCGACGCCATTGCCGCCCCCAACCTGCAAGAAATTTCTTCGCACAAGCGGTCGGAAGCGCGCAAGCGAATTGAACTGACAGAACGAGCAATTCAAGCCGCGTTGATGGGTTTTTCAACATGCCAAGCGGTAAGTTAAAAATTAACCAAGCGACCTATGAGCAAAAAGAACTTGCCGCAATTCAGTCGTAGCGATCAACGAAGGTTCGTGGAAATGGATCACCACAGTTTTCAAATTTGTTCAGGAGCTGAAAATATTGATTCTGGCGGCGTATCGGCGATAGCTATTTGCTGAAGCTGTGCGCCGTTATCTTGGATTGTAATACACCCTAATGTTGGAGCTGACCGCCTTGCCACTGTTCACGAAACCATCATAAAGATCGCATGATACATGCATCTGCTGGCGGCAACTCAAAAATCATTTTATTAGAACCTCGTATTCTGGATTGTGTGGTGATGCTGGATGTATCGGGCGTACCTATAGAGCATTGTAAGCCGTTTTCGGTCGGATTATGCGTGACCGCAATCCTTACGTCTACCCACCTTCGAACTAAAAATTATCAGTATTTTTTAAGGCCAATGCTAGAGGGGAGGGACTTTAACACACTGGCGAAATTGCCGGGCGCGCTGCACGCCCGCCTTACTCGCTTTGAAGGCTGGTTGATCTTGCGGAGATAACATTTGCAAGAGCATTAATAAAAACCGCTGGTTCACTTAGATGATTGCCAGAAAAGAAAAGGGTTGGGGAGACATGAATGACTGCGCAAACAATCTCTGCAGCGTGGGTTAACGGAATCGCTGAAGTATTTCAAGATGCAGGTTTGAATGTGGCGGCAATATTTACAGAAGCAGGATTGGATATCCAAGAACTGAACAATCCGGATGCGCGATTCTTGTCAAAAAAAATCAGCGTTCTGTGGGAAATTGCGACGATCCGAGCCAATAATCCTGCAATTGGGTTGACAAAAATACTGAAAGGAAATCCGGCGAACTTCGGTCCAATTTCGTTCCTGATGATGTCAAGTTCTAATTTGCTTATCGGTCTGGGTCATTTGATTCGTTACTTGCCCATTTTCAGCGGCGCGGTGCATCTTGCGCTGCACCAAGGAATGGGCGGCTACAGTATTACCTTGGAAGTATGCGAGGATGGCCATCCCGTACCGCGCCAACGCATTGAGCATGCGTTTGTCAGTATCTTGTATTTATGTCGCTGGATTACTGGGCGCGAGATAAATCCGTTGATGGTTGAATTTGCCAATCCCGCACCAGTCAGTCTGTCGCCGTATGCGGAAGTGTTTAGTTGCCCTTTGCAGTTTGACGCACCAATCCATCGCTTGCTTTTCTCTCACTGCGATCTTTATGCACCACTGCCGACGTCGAATCCAGATTTAGCAGTACTGCACGAGAAATACACTATCCAGCATCTCAAGCGCTTGGATGATGCCAGAATCTGCATCAAGATACGAAGTTTAATCGCCCATCGGCTATCGGATGGAGAGACGTTACGCGGCAATATTGCGAAAACATTGTGCATGGGTGAACGCACTTTGCAGCGACGGTTGCGTAAAGAGGGAGTGTCTTTCAAAAATCTGGTCGACACTACCCGACGGGACATGGCCGAGCAATATCTAGGGCAATCGCATTTGGCGTTGACGCAGATTGTCGCAATGTTAGGTTTCTCTGATCAAAGCACATTCTATCGTTGTTGCAAGCGTTGGTTTCGTATGTCGCCGACGGAATTTCGAGCGCATCTTTTCTGGATAAGAGGAGTACACGCGGCGACTGTTCAATCGACACAGCAAGATGGTGCGTTAGCTCCTGATGATGGTCATGTGGAAAACGGCAAACGGATCTAGGCATAATGGAGGTGATGGGTCTGGTAAACATAGCGCCAAGGCCAAACACGAGCACGGCGCATCCGCGGCATAAGGTGTGCGATTCACGGGAGTTGTTTCAATTTTCTTGGGGCCGTCGACTACGACATCAGGTAAGTCTATGGCGTTGTTAGCAATTGGCGCGTGCCGTCATCAATCGCCGTGCACGGATAGATCCCAGGCGAGATATTGTAGACGCCCATTTTCATCCCTCCCTGACGGTAGTCGCCCGAAACTGATGGCTTGTATGCTAAAGGTCCGTCTGTGTTTCAATAGGGGCTTCTGTCAGCGCTCCAGAATCCTAGGAATGGTCGCTGTTGACAACGAAATGTCATGCAAACGCCTCAGTTTATTTTGAATCTGTCGGCATCCCAGTTTTGCGTTTGCGTAGATCCGCAATTAACTGCTCATGTGTTGGCTGAGTTTTTCTGATTGGTGGAAACTTTGGCCGGCGATTCTCCTCCTGAAGATCTTACCCATGCTCATGATATCGAGACTACTACTTACGCATTGTAGGTCTCGAGATGCCGCAATGCAGACATGCGAATGCAGACATGCGATGTCGGCGTTTCCCGAGTTCATTACACAACGGAACCCATCTCAGCCGCTTGCGAATTTCATCATCCATCCCATCATTTCTCGGGTCTGAGCTCCACCGTCTTCATTGCCGATTTTTGCAAATAGTGTCTCTATAAGCCAGAAATTAGGCCGCGTAAGCCAGTGCCGCGCACGCAGTTGACAGGCATCATAGGGTCGAAAGTGTGATGCAACGATTGCTGTCGTGTTTCAAATTATTTCCCCAGCTGGCTACAAATT
>NZ_JBWKVC010000038.1:0-7067 GCF_059421505.1 Collimonas sp. GW821-FHT02H07 | reverse complement strand
CAACTAACAGCAGCATTACATCGCTGTCGACTTCCACCTCGACCGGCCTGAGCACCGCCAACAGCAACGTGACCTCGTTGTCGAGCGGCCTGAGTACGACCAACAGCAACGCGAGTTCGCTGTCGACCTCGGCATCGACCGGCCTGAGTACAGTCAACAGCAGCATTGCATCGCTGTCGACCTCGACCTCGACCGGCCTGAGCACGACCAACAGCAGCGTGACTTCGCTGTCGACTTCGGCTTCGACCGGCCTGAGCACGACCAACAGTAGTGTGACCTCGCTGTCGACCTCGACTTCGACCGGTTTGAGCACTGCCAACAGCAGCGTGGCATCGCTGTCGACTTCTTCATCGACCGGCCTGAGCACGACCAACAGCAGTGTGGCCTCACTGTCGACCTCGACTTCCACCGGCCTGAGCACCGCCAACAGCAACGTGACATCGCTGTCGACCGGCCTGAGCACGACCAACAGCAATGTGAATTCGCTGTCGACCTCGGCCTCGACCGGCCTGAGCACGACCAACAGCAACGTGAGTTCGTTGTCGACCTCGACCTCGACTGGCCTGAGCACCACCAACAGCAGTATCACCTCGCTGTCGACCTCGACTTCCACCGGTTTGAGCACTGCCAACAGCAGCGTGGCATCGTTGTCGACGTCGACCTCGACCGGCTTGAGCACCGCCAACAGCAACGTGACCTCGCTGTCGAGCGGCCTGAGCACGACCAACAGCAACGTGAGTTCGTTGTCGACCTCGGCATCGACCGGCCTGAGCACAGTCAACAGCAGCATTACATCGCTGTCGACTTCGACCTCGACCGGCCTGAGCACCGCCAATAGCAGCGTCACCTCGCTGTCGACCTCAGCCTCGACTGGCTTGAGCACGACCAACAGCAGCGTGGCATCGCTGTCGACTTCGGCTTCAACCGGCCTGAGCACCGTCAACAGCAGCGTGACATCGCTGTCGACGTCGGCTTCCACCGGCCTGAGCACGACTAACAGCAGTGTGGCCTCACTGTCGACCTCGACTTCGACCGGCCTGAGCACCGCCAACAGCAACGTGACCTCGCTGTCGACCGGCTTGAGCACGACCAACAGCAATGTGAGTTCGCTGTCGACCTCGGCTTCCACCGGTTTGAGCACAACTAACAGCAGCGTGGCGTCGTTGTCGACCTCGACTTCCACCGGCCTGAGCACCACCAACAGCAGCGTGGCTTCACTGTCGACCTCGACTTCGACCGGCCTGAGCACCACCAACAGCAGCGTGGCTTCACTGTCGACCTCGACGTCGACCGGCCTGAGCACGACCAACAGCAACGTGAGTTCGCTGTCGACCTCGACTTCCACTGGCCTGAGCACCGCCGGCAGCAACGTGAATTCCTTGTCGACCGGCCTGAGCACGACCAACAGCAGCGTGACCTCGCTGTCGACCTCGACCTCGACCGCCTTGAGCACAGTAAGCGGCGGCGTGGCATCCCTGTCAACCGCTTCATCAAGCTTGCAGGCGGCGGGTGTCTACAACTACTTTAAAGCCGACGGCAAGCTCGATGGCAGCGACAATGCGCGGGTGACCGCCGGCGCCAACTCGGTGGCGATTGGTGCGAATTCGTTTGATGGCGCCCGTACTAATGTGGTGTCGGTAGGCGATGTCGGCAAGGAACGGCAAATCATCAATGTGGCGGCCGGCACGCAACTGACCGACGCCGTCAACGTCAGTCAGCTGACCTCGCTGTCGACCTCGGCCTCGACCGGCCTGAGCACCGTCAACAGCAGCGTGACCTCGCTGTCGACCGGCCTGAGCACGACCGACAGCAACGTGAGTTCGCTGTCGACCTCGACTTCGACCGGTCTGAGCACCGTCAACAGCAGCGTGACTTCGCTGTCGACCTCGACTTCCACTGGCCTGAGCACGACCAACAGCAGCGTGACCTCGCTGTCGACCTCGACTTCGACCGGCCTGAGCACCGTCAACAGCAGCGTGACCTCGCTGTCGTCCTCGACTTCCACTGGCCTGAGCACGACCAACAGCAGCGTGTCTTCACTGTCGACCTCGACTTCGACCGGCCTGAGCACGACCAACAGCAGCGTGAGTTCGCTGTCGACCTCGACATCGAGTGGCCTGAGCACGACCAACAGCAGCATCACCTCGCTGTCAACCTCGGCCTCGACCGGCCTGAGCACCACCAACAGCAACGTGAGTTCGCTGTCGACCTCGACTTCGACCGGCCTGAGCACGACCAACAGCAACGTGAGTTCGCTGTCGACCTCGACCTCGACCGGCCTGAGCACCACCAACAGCAACGTGAGTTCGCTGTCGACCTCGACCTCGACCGGCCTGAGCACCACCAACAGCAACGTGAGTTCGCTGTCGACTTCGACCTCGACTGGCCTGAGCACGACCAACAGCAGCGTGAGTTCGCTCTCGACCTCGACTTCGACTGGCCTGAGCACGACCAACAGCAGCATCACCTCTCTATCGACCTCGACTTCGACCGGCCTGAGCACTGTGAGCAGCAGCGTAGACTCGCTGTCAACCTCCACTTCCACCGGCCTGAGCACCACCAACAGCAGTATCACCTCGCTGTCGACCTCGACTTCCACCGGCTTGAGTACTACCAATAGCAACGTGAGTTCGCTGTCGACATCAACTTCGACTGGCCTGAGCACGACCAACAGCAACGTGAGTTCGCTCTCGACCTCGACATCGACTGGCCTGAGCACCACCAACAGCAATGTGAGTTCGCTGTCGACTTCGGCTTCGACTGGCCTGAGCACGACCAACAGCAGCGTGACATCGCTATCGACCTCGACTTCGACCGGCCTGAGCACCACCAACAGCAGCATCACCTCGCTCTCGACCTCGACTTCGACCGGCCTGAGCACGGTGAGCAGCAGCGTAGACTCGCTGTCAACGTCCACTTCCACCGGCCTGAGCACCACCAACAGCAGTGTGACCTCGCTGTCGACATCAACCTCGACCGGCCTGAGCACGACCAACAGCAATGTGACTTCGCTCTCGACTTCGACCTCGACCGGCCTGAGCACGACCAACAGCAACGTGAGTTCGCTCTCGACCTCGACTTCGACTGGCCTGAGCACGACCAATAGCAGCATCACATCGCTGTCGACATCGACTTCGACCGGCCTGAGCACTGTGAGCAGTAGCGTAGACTCGCTCTCGACGTCGACCTCGACCGGCCTGAGCACGACCAACAGCAGCGTGACTTCGCTGTCGACTTCGACCTCGACTGGCCTGAGCACCACCAACAGCAGCATCACCTCGTTGTCGACCTCGACTTCGACGGGCTTGAGTACGACCAATAGCAGCATCACATCGCTGTCGACCTCGACTTCGACGGGCTTGAGCACCACCAATAGCAATGTGAGTTCGCTGTCGACATCAACCTCGACCGGCCTGAGCACGACCAACAGCAGCGTGACTTCGCTGTCGACGTCGACTTCCACCGGCCTGAGCACCGCCAACAGCAGCATTGCCTCGCTGTCGACCTCGACGTCAACCGGCCTGAGCACCGCCAACAGCAACGTAGACTCGCTGTCAACCTCGACTTCCACCGGCCTGAGCACGACCAACAGCAGCGTGACGTCGCTGTCGACGTCGACGTCAACCGGCCTGAGCACGACCAACAGCAACCTGAGTTCGCTGTCGACATCGACTTCGACCGGCCTGAGCACGACCAACAGCAGCGTGACTTCGCTGTCGATCTCGACGTCTACCGGTCTGAGCACGACCAACAGCAACATCACATCCTTGTCGACGTCGACCTCAACCGGTTTGAGCACGACCAACAGCAACGTGACTTCGCTGTCGACCTCGACTTCCACCGGTTTGAGCACGACCAACAGCAACGTGACTTCGCTGTCGACCTCGACTTCGACTGGCCTGAGCACCACCAACAGCAACGTGAGTTCACTGTCGACCTCGACTTCCACTGGCCTGAGCACGACCAACAGCAACGTGACTTCGCTGTCGACCTCGACTTCCACCGGTTTGAGCACCACCAACAGCAACGTGACTTCGCTGTCGACCTCGACTTCCACCGGCCTGAGCACGACAAACAGTAACGTAAGCAGTTTGTCGAGTGGCTTAAGCACGACCAACAGCAGCGTGTCATCGCTGTCGACGTCAACCTCCACTGGCATCAGCAGCAACACCAGCAACATAGGTTCCTTGTCGACCGGGCTGAGCACGACGAATAGCAACGTGGCCTCGTTATCAAGCGGGGTTGCGAATGCCGTTCAATATGACAACCCGGGCCATACAAGCGTCACTTTGGGTGGCGTTGGGGCAACCACACCGGTTATCCTCACGAACGTTGCTGCTGGCGTGAACCCAACTGACGCAGTGAATTTCAGCCAGCTATCATCGTTGTCGACTTCGACTTCGACCGGCCTGGGTTCGCTGTCGACGGGATTGAGCTCGACTAACAGCAACGTGAGCTCGTTGTCGACGTCGACCTCGACTGGTTTGTCGAGCAACACCAGCAGCATCAATTCGCTGTCGACCGGTCTGTCGAGCAGCACCTCCAACGTTAACTCGCTGTCGACGGGGCTGTCGACGACCACGAGCAGCGTCACGTCCCTGTCGACTTCAAGCTCGACCGGCATCGCCTCCTTGTCGACCGGGATCTCATCCTTGTCGACCGGCCTGAGCCAGATATCGTCGCTCTCAAGCGGCTTGAGCAACGTCACGAATGGCGCCAATTCGCTGTCGACCTCTCTGACTTCGCTGGTGGATGCCTCGAAGAATGCAACGGCTAACGGCGCGACATTAGGCGGCACCACCATCGGCGGCTCCAATGGCGACGGTACGGTGCAGACGCGCGGCACCAGCGGCACAGCGATCAACAATGTGGTGGCGGCGACCTGCACCAGCGTTCACGGCGTCGACGCCACCGGTTCCGGCCTGTGCGCGCAAGCGACCAAGGACGGCGCCACCGCGATCGGCTCCAACGCGCAGGCGACCGATACCAACACCACGGCGGTGGGCTTCCGGGCATTGGCTTCGCAGGCCGGTTCGGTGGCAATCGGCAATAACGCCCGCGCCACTGGCGATCCGACTGTGGCGATTGGCCAGAATGCGCTGGCATCGGGCAATAATTCGGTCGCCCTGGGAGCGAATTCCCAGGCTACCGGCGCCAACTCGGTGGCTTTGGGGGCTGGCTCGCTGGCAGACCAGGCGAACACGGTTTCCGTGGGCTCCGTCGGCAGCGAGCGTCGTCTGACCAATGTGGCGCCGGGCATCAATCCGACCGACGGCGTGAATGTCTCGCAGCTCAACAACGTGCAAAACCAGTTGGGCGACGTCAGGCGCATTGCCTACTCGGGTGTGGCCATGAGCATGGCCATGTCAGGCGCGGTGATGCCGAACCTGGAAGCCGGCGACAAGGGCGTGGGTGTTGGCCTTGGTACTTACCAGGGATATGGCGCGCTGGCCTTGCAATTCAAGGAGATCAGCAAGACCGGTAAGAGTGCCTGGGGAGCAGGTGCAAGTACTACCGGTAATGCGACGGGCTTCAGTGTTGGTTACGGCTTCAAGTGGAAATAAGCCGTTTCGATCTGATTCTTCTCGCAAACCGTAGTTATTTTGTATCGAGTCAACTATGAATAATATTTACCGCACCGTATATAGCCAAGTCCTGGGCGCCTGGGTCGCGGTCTCGGAGCTGGTTGCCGCCAAAGGCAAGCGCTCCGGATCGAGTCGCCTGAGCGGTACGCCTGTGCCGCTTGACGGCACTGCGTTGCATGATCCCGATGGCGGCGGAGGTCGATTGAGGATTTCCGTGGTGGCGCTGCTTCTGGCGCTGCCCTTGTCCGGATACGCTTCCACGATCACCCCGACAGGCTGTAACACCAATATCGGCCTGGCTTTCACCGGCGTGGATGGCACGGCGACTACCGGCACTTTTACCGATGGCAGTACTTATACCTCCCTGGTGGCAGGTTGCGGCGCGAACGGAAACGGTTTTCTTGCCGTGACCTTGTTCGGTTCCGGCACTCAGGTTACCGGCGCCTACGGCAGCGCTTTCGGCTTCATGAGCCAGGCCGGCAATCTGGCGACGGCTGTCGGCGTGCAGGCAAATGCATCCGGGCAGAGCAGCGTGGCGATCGGCTTGTTGAGCCAGGCCAGTGCGGTCAATACCGTTTCCATCGGCTCGGGCGGCAGCAGCAGCTCGCCGACCGTAGCTAATTCCACCCAGGCTGCTGCTGCCGGCGCCGTGGCGATCGGCGGCAATGCCACCATGGGCGCGCAGGCCTTGGCCGCTGACGGCCTGGCAATCGGCGGCCAGTCGTCGGTCGCTTCCGGCGCGACTGCCGGCGTTGCGCTGGGACGCGGCGCTACCGCGTCATATGCCAACAGCGTAGCGCTGGGCGCCGGTTCGACGACCGGTGCGGCAGCGCCTACCGGCACCGGTTTCCTGACCGGCACAGCAGCGCCGCTGTCGGAAGTGTCGGTGGGCTCGGCTGCGGCACTGCGCCGCATTACCAATGTCGCAGACGGTTCGGCGCCGCAGGATGCGGTCACCGTGGCGCAATTGAGCACCGGCATGAGCACCACCAACAGCAACATCACTTCGCTGTCGACTTCGACCTCGACCGGCCTCAGCACTACAAGCAGCAGGGTATCCTCTTTGTCGACCTCGACTTCGACCGGCTTGAGCACCACCAACAGCAGCGTCACGTCCTTGTCGACCTCGACTTCGACCGGCTTGAGCACGACCAACAGCAGCGTGACTTCGCTGTCGACTTCGGCTTCGACCGGCCTGAGCACGGCCAACAGCAGCGTGGCCTCGCTGTCGACTTCGACTTCCACCGGCCTGAGCACGGCCAGCAGTAACCTGACATCCTTGTCGAGCAGCTTGAGCACAACCAACAGCAATGTGAGTTCGCTGTCGACTTCATCTTCCACTGGCCTGAGCACCGCTAACAGCAGTGTGACATCACTCTCGACATCGGCCTCGACCGGCCTGAGTACCGCCAGCAGCAACGTGGCCTCGTTGTCGAGCAGCCTGAGCACGACCAACAGCAGCGTCACTTCGCTGTCGACCTC
>NZ_JBWKVC010000037.1:0-7778 GCF_059421505.1 Collimonas sp. GW821-FHT02H07 | reverse complement strand
GAGGCGATGCCGGCTGGCGCCGTGAATGTCTTCTACGTCGATGCGCTGCCGGATCGCCGTGAACTGATTGTCGACGTGGCTGGCTGGCAGGAGCGCGTGAGCTGACATGGCTTATTCCAAGGAAGATTTTGATCGGGTAATCGTCAATTCCGTCTCGCAGTTCCCTGAGCTGGCGGCGTTGTACCAGGTGGGCGATCCGCGACTGTTGCAGGCGCAGTCCGCAATCGCCCAGATGATGGCGATGATGTCGCAGCAGATCGAGCTCGGCGCGATGGAACCCTTCGATAAGGTACGGGATTCGACGGTGCTGGCCGATGCCGCGCTGAAGGGGCTGATGCCGATGGCGACACCGGCGCGTGTGAAGGTCAAAGTTGAGAATCCTACCAATGCTGAGTTTGCCATTGGCGCCGGTCGCGGCCTGCTCGATTCGAGCGGCCGCATGTACGTTGCCGATTCGCCGGTAACGGTGCCCGCCGGCGGCGTGGGGCATGCTGAATTGGTGCAAAAGCAGGTGCGCGCCATCGCGCATACCGTGACCGTCTCGCAGCCGTTCTATAAGATTGAGGTGCCGCAGCCTAGCGACGGGCGCTTTGTCAGTGGGATCTCCGTCGCCGACGCGGCTGGCACACCGTATACATACAGTGTGGAATTTACGAATGTGGCCAACGGCGACAAGGTATTCCATGTCGAATGCGACGAATACCGGCGCTTGTTCGTCGTGTTTGGCTATGCCGGTTATGTGGGTTATCAACCCAGCGTCGGCGAGGTGCTGACCCTGACCGTGTATGAGACGACCGGGGATGTGCGTCCGGACGCCGGTAGCCCCTTCGCCCTGGATTATGCGATAGCACCGCAAGACGGCCTGATCAAGATCACGATGGACTCGCTGCTGATTCCGGGCGCCGCACCTATCGATATCGCGACGCTGCGGGAGCTCTGCAAATATCCGTCAGCCTATGACCAGACAGCGGTGTACCTGGGGGAGTTTGATTTCCTGGTTCGCCGCAATATCGCCGGGCTGAAATTTCTCTCGATCTGGAACGAAACGATTGAAGAGTTGGTGCGCGGGCCGAGTCTGGACAATATCAACCGGCTGTTCGTCTCCTTTGTGCCGCCCGATGGTGCTACGCGCGAATCGATCGAGCAAGAGATTGTGCGCGTGATCAAGGCCGCTGATGACTCCTATCGCATCGTGTTCATCACGCCGGCCATGCTTGCTATCGGCATGACCATCGTCGCCGAGGTGGCGCGCATTCACGACGCCGTTGCCGTCAAAAAGCAGATTCTGGATGTCTTGCTCCAGGAATACGGCGAGAAGGCGGTGCCAATCCGCGCCGGCATGCTGGTGGTGAAATACAAGGCGATCTATGCGCTGCTGAAGAACAACGTCCAGGCGCTCCAGGACTCGGGGAGTGACTTTTCCGTGACGATCACGCCGATGCAGGGCAAGCAGCTGCCTGAACATTTCCGCTACATGACCCCAGAAAGCCTGAATGTCTCCGTGACGCTGGCTAACTACAATCTCGGCTCCTGGGGGCAGTAATGGCCGTCGACAGCAGAATCCCCTCGCTTGCGCCGCTCCAGCACAGTCACGACGCCAACGCGCTGGAAGCGGAACTGAAGCAGCTGGTGCTGTTCCTGTTCGAGACCCATTTGCGGGACGCCGAGCGCGAACTGAACGTCTATGGCGTGCCGCACCTGGGTTCCTTGCCCTTGATCGAGAGGCACGTCAAACGGGAGGGATTGGCGCTGATTCGTACCGAAGAGCCGGCCATGCGCTATCTCTATAAAGCCTGGCGCGCGCGCAATCCCAAGCGCGGGCTGCATTTCCTGCGCATGTATCTGCAACTGCTCTGGCCGAATGGCTGGATCGTGGAGCAGCTTTGGCAGGATAAGAGCAAGCCCTATCCGACGGCCCTGAGCAGCGCCAGCAGCATTGGCAGCGCAGATCCGAGCGCCACGCATTATTTGACCAGCCGGATCCGGGTGTCGATCGATGATGAGGGAGAAATGGGAATGAACATTCCGATGGTAGCACCCGCGTTGCGCGCGGTGATCGCCGCCAAGTACGTGCTGCAGCTATCGCTGCTGAAGCGCTTTGAGAACGAAATCGGTCTTTTTAACGGCGCCATGGCGCAGCAATTTTATCGGGCTGAAGGCGAAATGATACTGCCTTCGCAACACTAGAACAGGAGAGGGCAGGATGCGAACAGGTGTAATTCAGTACAACCTCAATGATCGCGGTCGCGAGCTGACGGGGAAGCCGCGGCATTTTAATATCGACAAGGTGGCCGCCTTTATCAATGGCGCCAGGACACAGGAGCGTATTCAAAAGCGCGATATGTTCGGCTATTACGGCCATTGGCCGCGCGTCAAATTTGGCATGATGCCACCGGAAGGTGGGATTTATCAGGGAAAATTAGTGAAACTAGAGCCGGCGATCTCGACCATTCATTTAAAGGCCTTCCCAGACGGCACGATCGAGCATGAGGAAGAATTCCTGGCGACGGATGCCGGCCGTACCGCGCAAAAGATGTTCGAGAGTAAAAAGGGCGGCTTCTCCTCGGCGCTGAGCGAGGTCGAAGGGCGCTTCTTTGGCTTCGATTACGTCAATGAGCCCAACTTCGATGACAACCGCGGCTATGTGCTGGATGCGGCAAGCGCAGATGACGGGGTGATTCTGGACGATGCTGTCATTGCCGACTACAACCAGAATTTGCACGGCATGCTGGCATTGCTGGATAGCGCCCAGGCTAGCCTCGGGGATGCGCGGGCAGATCATGAGCGCGCGCTGACGGTGATTGCCAGGCTGGAGGAAGAAAACGAGCAATACCTCACCATGCTGGCCGGTAGGCAGTTCTCGCTGGATTCGGCGGGATCGCTCCCTATGATGGTCAGCAAGGCCGGGTTAAATGCGATGTGCGAGAATGCCGCTGAATTTAAACGGGCGATCTTGCCTAGTATCGTTGTACCGGATCAGCCAGCGGGGCGCTGCGTCGACAACCTGGTCAATCGTCTGCTGCGGCGCTGAGGGATCCCATGCTTGAATTGAAAGAAGCTTTTGGCCGCTACATGGGACGCCATTACGCCTCGCTCACGCCAACCACCAGGGCGATGAAGTCGTTTGTCGAACGCGGGATCAGTAAAAGCATCGTCTGGGCGCCTGACCGGATGATCGACCAGGTGCAGGACATGCTAGCCGCCTGGCGCAAGAACGATAACGACGGCGGGCCGGGCAGCAGTGCGCATCTGCCGGTCATGATTGTGGCAACCGGCAAGGATTACTCGCCGGTGCTGGGGGATTTTTCGCGCCAGGTGCCGGAGCCGGCTTGGGTGACGCTGCCAGGCGATCCGCACAATCGGATATTTCAGCTACGGCAGATGCAGGGTGAACGTCGCGCGCAGATCGTCATTTGCGCCGCCGAGGATGAGACCGCGCGCAGTATGGCCGCCCAATTTACCTTGTTTATCGCGGCGGTTGTCAATCGCCGGTTTGATGCGACGTACCGCTTTGCCGGCATCGATCACCATTGGCCGGTGATGCTGGAGGCGACTGACGTTCCAGCCATGAATATCGACTCTGGACAGAAGAACCTGACGATCTTGGCGATCGATCTGACGCTGAAAGAGACGATTCCCTTGTTCTCAGGACCGAAGGCGGGGGAACAGAACGACGGGAAGGGTGATGGCAGCGCCGATAATCCGCATGGCTATCCGGCGATAGGGCAGGTGGTCTCGCACGACCTGGTGCAGAACGTCCATAGTCATGTCGTTGATGGTGCGCCAGACATACTGTGGCATCAAGGCGTGTCAGCGCGATGAAAATCCAAGCCTCTATTTCCGGCTACGGCATGGCGCCCGCGACCGTATATTCCTTCTATGAGGCGGAATCCGATATTTTGCTGGTCAGCAAAGAGACGGCCTTTCGCACCGATCGCTTCAGCGATGCCATTTTGATCGGTGGCGTCGGCCTGGCCGAGCGGGACAGTCTGTTTACTGATCTCGACTTCATGGATGCGATTGAAGAGTTTTTCATCCGGGCTAACGGTAAGACGCTGATGATTGACGATAAGGCGGCGCGCTGTGATCCACGCCAGAAGCTGGAACCAGATGGCATGAGCGACTTTGGCAGACGCCTGTATCGGGTGTCGCCGGACATCACGTGCGGGCAGGTGGCGGTGCTGGCGACCGCGCTATATGTCAAGAAGGCATTGGGAATTGGCAGTGCGATGGCGATGCAGGACTGGTTTCTCGACGCCGGCCAGGACGGGTTCGTCACGATCTAAATGGAAAACCCCGCCAATTGCAGGGGACGGCGTAGCAGAAAATAGCTGCAATATTTCAGCTACGGCGGCCAGCATGACCGCTCTCCATTCGATGAGCTCCCAAATCAAGACCCAACCAAGAACGATTAGCCCGACTCTCACCGGGGCCGGCGTGATGGCCGCGATCAATGTCCCCAAAACAGGGATTGAGGTGGCCGTTACCCATATTGCTTTCGGTACGGGTAAATACAAGCCGAATGGCGCCGAAACTGGCTTGCAGCATGAAATGATGCGTGTGGCGATTGCCGGCGGCGGCAAGGTGTCGCCAACCCAAATCCAAGTCCATGCCGAAGCGATCGCGCCCGTTGGCTCGCCATTTTGGTGCGGTGAAATTGGCTTTTATGCTGGCGACACCGTGTTCGCTGTCTACAGCAAGTCCGATCAGCCCATCCTGTATTTTGCAGATGATAGCGTGACCACCGTCTCTTACACGCTGGGCTTGACGGCGCTGCCGGCCGATTCAGTGACGGTACTGGTGGATCCGAACGTCAATACGGCGATCCAGCTCATCGGCGCCCACGAGACCGCCGGCGATCCGCATCCGCAGTATTTGACCAAGCCGCGCGGGGATGCGATCTACGTCAAAAAGACGGGTGATGCCATGGGACCGCTTTCGGTGGCCGCTGGAAAACCTGATTCGATGTATACCGCGTTCGCGCTCGAAATTCGCGAGGCTACACGAGCCACCGACACCAAGGGCAGAGACATTAGTTACGCCCCCAAAATGGTGTTCCATTGGGGCGGTGTCTGCGTGTCTCAGCTCCGACTGACTGCTGACAATGTTTTAGAAGTGGTTGCAGGCGACGGTGCGTCATACGGCGCATTGCAGGTTGGCAGTATCAATGCCACGTCAGTGATGACCGTCGGTGACCGGTCTGTGTGGCATCAAGGTAACTTTGAGCCGAACAGCAAGCAGAATACCATCGGCTATGTCCCGGCCAGGGCAGCGGCCACCAGTAGCTACGGCATCGGTGTGGATATTTCCGATCGTGATAGAACAGTCTTTCCCAAAGACCGCGATCTGGGCCTGTACCCTGACTTCGCCAGCAACAGCGCGGACGGCCTCAATGACGGCGGCATTACCCATGGCCGGATGACGTTCCGTCAGTATGGCGATGGCACCGACTTTTCTGGCGGCCCAGCGCACCAGCTCGGCTTTTCCGTCAACGGCAATCTTTGGTATCGCAATGGGACCGGCGTCACCTGGAACGGCTGGAACAAATTCTGGCACTCCGGGAATTTCGATCCAGCATCCAAACAAAACAAGCTTGACTACACACCAGTTCGGCAAGGCGGTGGCATCGGTCAATACACCAATCTGGTGCAAATTGGCTGGGCGGCTGGTGATGGCCTCAAGGCCACCGTCGACGTCACCGACCAGGGTTATTTTGTGTTTGGTGACCGGCCCATGCGCATGCGCTGGGTGGGCCAACCTGGTCAGCCGCCGTGGGTATTGGGTGGCAGCAGCCCGGGCGATATATGCGTCTTCAATCCGGCTGAATTCAGCGTCAAAAACGCCACCAATGCCAGTGGCGCACAAAACGCTGAGAACATCAGCAACGGCAACAGCTATATGCGACTCCAGTGGTCCGACCCCGGAGGCCAGACCCTTTACGTATGGGGTAGTGATGGGCCAACCACAGCGCGTCTGTCCGTCGTCGGCAATCTCAGCGTCGGCAATGCGCGCACCTGGAGCGGCTTTCCGTTGCGCTTTGCAGAAAATCCTGGCGTCCAACCCTATTACGTTCTGGGTATTGAGGCCGGTCACAGCGAGTTTTCTATCTATCACCGTACATCGATGGCTGTCGGTTCCTGCGTATCCGCCATGTATGCCAATCAGCTTTCCGGCCAAGGCTTGCAGCATGGAGGTATCGGCGGTTACATATTAAACAAAAGAAAAGATGGTACCGGCCTTCCTGGCATCTGGGAACAGCGCGGCCAGGTGTATGACTACGGGGCGGGTGCGGTGGAAGGCAATGAATCGAGTTCAGTTCTATGGCAAAGGGTAGCGTAATGACAGCGAAGACAAACAAAGAAATGGCGAAGATGGATGTTAATGCCATTGAAGAGAAAACGAATACGCCTGTATTCGATCTACCGGATCTACCGCCCCCCGTATTGACTACCCCGCAGCCTGCGCCGGCCTTGGTGCCGTCCAAGTTGCCGGAACCGGTAGATCCGTTTGCCTATTCCGACATCAAAGATGTTGTTCGCATGCCCAATGGCTTTCAGTGCTCGGTCAAGTTTAATGCTTGGGACGACTATCGAACCTTCCTGGCGTGCGCAGATGATATTGAAGCCCATGGACGCGCGATCCATGCCGAATGCAAGTCAGGTAAGCGCGGTCCAATACCAGATTACTTGCCGACCCATGCTGAGTTGCTGGATGCGGCGCAAGCACGTATAGCGCGCGAACTGCGCCGCGCCAATAGCGAGGTGACGAAATATCAGGATCGCGTCGACGTGGACGAGGCTAGTGACGCGGATGTCGCTCAGGTGAAAGCCTGGAAGAAATATAGGGTGAATCTGAATCGCGTCCCAGAGCAAGCGCATTTCCCGCATCCCATCGTCTGGCCGGTTGCACCTGACGACGTCAGCACAGCATTGGTTGCAGCATGAGCGCCAACAAGAACACAGCATCAACCGCGATATTTTATCGCCAGGTGCGGGACTTCGTGGAAAAGACGCCAGTATGGGGTATGGCGATTCGCTACCAGTCGAAGCCAGACGAGCGCTTTGATATGACCTTGATCTCCCGGCGCGTCTATGGGCGCCCGGACGAGTTCCTGGTGGTGATGGCGGCGGCCGGCTTGGATTCTGTCGAACAGGAATTGCCGGAGCAATTGCTGGTGCTGCCGACCGAGTCTCAGTTGTTGACACTGAAAACCAGCGCACGCTTTGGGAGTTTTGGCTAATGGCGACAATCAACAGTGCAAAACTAGCTGCAGTGCTGGGCATTCGTGGTTCAGCGAAGGCAGCGGATCAGCTCCGAAAGGCCGATGCTGAGCGTCGTGCCAAGGCCGTCAATCTCCTCCGTCCGCATGAGGTCAAAGGGGAATACAGCGCTGAGCGCCTGTTGCTGACCTCCTTGGGCGGCGAGGTTCGCCTGATTACCAACGATGACCTGGTCGTGTTCAGGAAGAATGCCAAGACGCTGGGCAGTAAGCTTAAGCCTGGGCTGACGGCACAGCAAATTATCAACCTGTCGTTGCCGGAAGACCGGGAGCGGGCCAATGAGCAGATCAGGATGGCTGTGCCGGCGGGAACGAACAGGGGGGATATTCGGTTTGTGACGGACGCGTCCGCTGACTCGGATGTGACCCGGCACTATGTGGCGGTGGAGATCATGAATTTCGATGCGGCGGTGGCGTCGCCGACCGATCCCAAGGCGCTGGCGAAATGGCTGGTCAAGGACAGCCCCTTGAAGTTTGAATGCGACTGCGGCCGTTTTAC
>NZ_JBWKVC010000036.1:0-10345 GCF_059421505.1 Collimonas sp. GW821-FHT02H07 | reverse complement strand
CCGGTGGCGCCGAAACCTGTGAACGACAAGCCGAACGATGCTGAACCCATGCAGGTGTCGGACAAGGTGGTCGTCAGTGATGGCGCAACAATATTCGGCACGGTCTTGATGGAGTACGTGCCGCCGTAGTCGACCGTGGTCTTGGTGTTGTTCGGGCTGCTGCCAGGATCGCCTGCGGCGCTACTGGCCCCTGCTCCTGCGGACGTTCCGGTGCCGGATGTTCCTGATGTCGTTGGCAGGGAGACCGATACGCTCACGGTTGAATTGCCGCCGGTGCCTGAGCCGCCGGTCCCGCTGCCGCCATTGGTGGCAGATGCGCCATATGTTCCCGAAATCGAATTGGAAGCGGTGCCGCCGGCTGCCGTGCCGCCGGCTGCCGAGCCGCCGACACCGCCGGCGCCGCCGACCGCGGTTGCGGTGGATGTAGAAGTAGGTGTTGTCTGTGCTAGCGCAGGCAATGTGAAGGTCGAGGCTACCAGGATGCCTATAAGTATGCGTTTCATGGCTTCTCCATCATAACGGTTGGTTTTACAAGCGAGAGGGAAAGATTTCTTTTCCCTCTCGCAACTCATAGCTAACCGAGCCGTTGCCTGTTGTTATTAAAATCCAGCGAGTGCTTTTGAGTATGCATTGCCGCCGCTGCCGCCATTCCCGGCATAAGCACTGCCGGATGTGGCGCCGCCGGCGAACACGAAGTTGCCAGCTGAGCCACCGGTATTGGTGGCGCCGATCGATGCGTTAGAGCTGCCGGTGTGGGAATAGGCCGATCCGCCGCTTGCCAGCGCATTGCCGTTATAGGCCTGTGTACTGCCGGAGGTGCTTGGTGTGCCGCCTGCGCCGCCAGTCGAGTCGCCATGCATGGTGTTGCCGGCATTGCCGCCGCTGGCGCCGCCACCGGCAGTTCCGCCACTGGCAGTAGTAGCGCCGCCTGTTGCCGAGCCGCCGCCAGCGCCAGTCCAGTTGTTGCCACTGGTTGCTGCGCCGCCGGTAATGGTTTGAGTCGCACTGCCGCCTGTTGATGTGCCGCCCATGGCTGTTCCGCCGACTGCGCCGCCTGAAGTTGCCGAGCCGCCTGCGCCACCTGCACCACCGACCGATGCCGCAGTTGCAGTACTAGTAGTGGTGGTGGTTCTTGTCATTGTAATTGTAGTTGTACCTGCAGCGAATGCAGAGACGGCAAACAGTGAAACTATGGATGCGGCAATAATTTGCTTTTTCATTTCTGTTTCTCCTTGAGGTGGGGGCATCATTCACCAGATTGTCTTACCCGTGTGCCCCTGGCCACAGGCAAGCGTTGCCACAGATGAGGATCATGTCGGCAGCATGCTGTGCATAAGAGGTGCGTCGGATTGGAGTGAGTGTCTATGCAGCAACAAGTGTTGCGAATGTCTCACCGAATTAAATCGAAGTGTCATTTTTCGATAAGGTAAAACACGACAAAAATATTGCGCTTTGGATGCGACCAGCGCAGGACGCGTCGAGCGAGTGCATTGACGTTGGTCTGATAATAGAAGTGCAAAAATCTAGTGTCTACGACAAAATATTGTCAGCATCAGACAGATACTTTGGCCGATTTGGCTAGTGTTTTTCCGTGCCGCATCTTGGGAGCGCTAACAAGAAATATAAAATGCCATTTCCTTCTTGGCGCCTGAATGGCGTTACTGCGAATGATGACGTATGGGAAAACTGTCGAGAGCATGTGATGTCCGTTTTTGACAAGGCGTAAAACAACATGCGCAGACTCCGGGTGGTTTCGCTGAAACTGCCTGCGAAGCGGGTTGTGTGGCGAGGTGTTGTGCCGTTTTTTACTGTGAGCATCGGCCTTAATCGTGTGAATTTTTACGTGATCGCAATTACTGGACAGGCGAGCAGATGATTGCGAGTCGGATGCTGGATCAGAAAATGGAAAACGCGCAAAGAGGGGTGGCTTTTTATGCATTCTAATTGCGATCTGCCTAACTCTTATGATGCCTCACAATGTCCCACCCTCAAATTACGCCTGTTAAGTCTTCGATTGAGCGTTTGCCTGTCGTCATGGCAAGAACCGGAAGAAGTCGCGCTTCAATCTATCTCGACATGAAGAAGGGCATCTTTCCACAATGCTTTAAGGTCGGGATCCGAGCTGTCGGTTGGTTGTCTAGCGACATCGATGCGTGGATAGATAGCCGTGCTCAGCTGGTCGGAAAGGTTGAGGTGACATCATGATTGAATTGATTAGCATCGATCAGCGGAAATTGAATGGGGCGATCATTCAAACCGCGAATGCGCGCGATCTTCATGGATTTCTCGAAAGCAAGCAGGATTTTTCAACCTGGATCAAGGCTCGAATAGCTCAGTACGGATTTGTGGAGGGTGCAGACTACCTACTCCACAAATTTATGGAGCAGATGCCAAGCGGAGCAAAATCAAAAACTGAATACCATCTGACACTTGATATGGCAAAAGAGCTGTCGATGGTTGAGCGCAGCGCAAAGGGAAAAGAGGCGCGGCAATATTTCCTTGAATGCGAACGCAAAGCAAAAGCGGAAGTTGATCCGGTGGTCATGCTCAATGACCCCGCCACAATGCGCAATCTGTTGCTGGGCTATTCCGAAAGAGTCCTTGCCCTGGAGGGACAGAACAATGCCATGCGCCCCAAGGTTGAAGCGCTGGATCGAATCGCCACTGCGGACGGTTCCATGTGCGTTACGGATGCTGCCAAGTTGCTGCAAATGCGTCCCAAGGACTTGTTTGACTGGTTGCACCGGCATAAATGGACGCATCGCAGGAGAGGGAGGTCGGGTTGGATTGCCTACCAGGAGCGGCTGCAAAATGGGTTCCTAGAACACAAGGTAACTACAGTCGAGCGCTCGGACGGTACGGAGAAAATTGTAGAGCAAGTGCGGATATTGCCAAAAGGACTTGCCAAGTTGGCTGAGTCGGTCGCGCGAGCGTAGGAAGTGTGAATGACAAAGGTAATTAAGTCCGGGGCTCCGGCGCGCGTGGCGACTAAGAAGGCGGTAAAGGTTTCGACGCAAGACTCGGCGCTCGAGGCGTCAGCTGATGACAGTGCTGCACAAGCGCGCCTCAGTCGTGCGCAGGAAATCGTCAACGGCTTTGATCTGCCTCCCAAGGCAAAGCTGTTCGTCGTCGAGTACACCAAGGACATGAATGGCACGCAGGCTGCTATTCGTGCTGGCTATTCAGCAAAGACGGCTAATGAGCAAGCTGCACAGCACTTAGCAAAACTTAGTATCAAACAGGCCGTCGATGCGGTAATGAACGATCGCATCGAACAGGGCATCTTCGACGGCGACATGGTAATTTCCCGGTGGGTGGAGATCTCGCAGGCGAATCCGAACAGCTTGACGCAGTATCGCCGTGTCAATTGCCGGTACTGCTGGGGAGAAGGGCATCGCTATCAGTTCACGCCGGCTGAGATGGAGGATGCTAAGCAGGTGCTGGCTGATGCCAACGCCAAGCGCGCGCTGGAGGAGCTGCCAGAGCTGGGATGGGACGACAAGGGCGGCCTGGGCTTCGTCGGCAACCGGGATCCGCATCCTGAGTGCCCGGAATGCTGGGGCGAGGGTGTCGGACGCCCGTTCTTTACTGATACGCGCAAGCTTGGCCGTGAGAGCCTGCCGCTGTATGCCGGCGTGAAGCAAACCAAGGACGGCCTGGAGATCCAGATGCACAACCAGACCGATGCTCTGGATAAGCTGGCGCGCCACTTCGGCCTATATAAAGACAAGCTGGCCGATGCTGTAGAGAAGAGCTATACCCGAGAAGTGCTGGAAGAACGCTTTGCCGGCGCCATGCAGCGCGCGCAGGAGCGCCAACGCCAGGTGGATGAAGAGCGCGGAACGGTCGCGAATGGCTAAGAGGCGGTTGCTGGATGATCCGCGCTACCCGGAGTTCGTAGAGCGGTATCAGTTTGACCCGTTGCGCTTCGCCGTCGAGGTATGCGGCGTATCGCCCAGCGCGGACCAGATTGACCTGTACCAGGCCATGGAGCCCATGGATGCCAAGGTCAGCGTGGTTTCCGGCACCTCCACCGGCAAGACCAACTCGTTCGGCCGTATCGCGCTCTGGCATCTGCTGTGCTACCCCTATGCTGTCTACGACGGCAAGCTGGAAATCGGCTCGAACACCTACATCGGTGCGCCGAACCTGCAGCAGGTGGCGGACGGCGTCTGGAAAGAGATGCAGGACTCGAAGATTGCCATGGCGAACGGCCCACACTCCTGGCTGTGCGACTATTTCGTCATCACGAAGACTCGCGTGTATGTGATTGGCTTCGAAGAGCAGTGGTTCGTGGGTCGCGTTGCACTCGCCAAAGGTCAGTCAGTGGGCATCGCCGGTAAACACCGCTGGGCCCAGCTGATCATTGTCGATGAGGCCGCGGGCGTGAGTGACGACCATTTCGACGTCATCGATGGCACACAGACGCAGCCCTGCAACCGCACGCTGATCGCCTCTCAGGGCGTCCGCAGCAGTGGCCGGCATCACGCCTCGCATCACAAGCTATCGGCGCGCAATGGTGGCTCCTGGCATTCGTTGCGCTTCAACTCCGAGCGCTCACCGTTTGCGACAACCAAATGGCTCAAGGAGCGGGAGAAGGAGAGCGGCGGCCGAGATTCGGTTGAGTACCAGATCCGCGTGCTGGGCTTATTCCCCGAGCAATCTGAACGCTTCTTGCTAGGCCGCAGCCAGGTCGAGAAGCTGGTTGGCGCCGAGCGCACCATCAGCGCCGGTGAGCCCTATGGCAACCTGTTCATCATCGACGTGGCCGCCGGCGTCTTCCGTGACAAGACCGTTGGCACCTACGCGCGGGTGATCGGCAACGGCGATCGCATTGATGCTGATCCGCGCCGCGTGGACATCATGGAGGTACCTATTTTCTCGAATGCCCTGGACTGGCAGCACATCGCCGGCGAGGTGTTCCACTACACGCAGCGATTATCCAACTGCACGATCCTGGTCGACGTTGGTGGGCAGGGCATCCAGTTCGCCAAGATGCTCGAAAACCTCGGTTGCCCCAACGTCGTCAAGATCAACTGGGGCAACCCATGCTTCAAAAAGAAAAACAAGGATCGCTTCTTCAACCTCCGCGCGCAGTGTTCAGTGCTTGCCGCCGAGGCCGTGAAGGACGCCCGCATCACCTTCTCTAATCAACACGTCCAGGATCTGCTCGATCAGGCGTCCAAGATTCCTTATTTTTTCGATGAAAAGGCCAGGTATCACATTGAGCCTAAGGACAAAATGAAGGAAGAGGGCATTCCATCACCCGACTTGTGGGACACCGTGTGCATGGCTTTCCTGGAGAGCGCGCATTACATCGGATCCGATGGCGATCATTCTGGGCATTCAGGCATTGACGCGACGCTCAGAGCTGCAGCGGAAGCGTTTGCTGGTGTGTAGCGCCGCACCGTCCATAGGGGGCGTTAATTTTGAACGAAACAAATGGGGTAGGGAAGCTGTCATTGTCGACATTGTAGATCGACCGGCAACAGCTATAGTTGTTATGTGGCAATTCGCCATAAGAACTGGAGATAACAAAATGCCTATAACTAGCCCTTGGTACTCAATTAAGCAACAGGAGCATCATAACAACACTAAATGCGGTCCGGGAAGTGAAATACCAGCCCACAATCGTCAGTCTGGGACTGGAAATAAGCCATTGTGTAAAGATTGTGCTGCTTTGAATAAGCAAGGGAAATAATCTTTGCTCACCCCTTATTCTGATAGCGACATTCATAAATGAGGGCGCAGGGGAGCCCGTAACTATACAGTTTGGACGAAAGCGATAATGGGGCAATGGGGCGAACCGAGTAATAGGAGCTATAGACCTGGAATGACGGTGCCGGTTATCCGATCGCAATAAAATCTGCGGGCGCAGCATCAAAATGATGCGCCGTCAAATGACTTACCACCAAGTGGGTACGAGTTTGAATTTAAATACGGTCGTACGAACCCTTAGTCGTCTTCGAACGGGTGAGCGTGTCGACGAAAATCGTGGTGGAAATCGGAGGATTGAGCAATGACTATTAAGAATCTAAATTTGATTCAGAACGTTCAATACACGTTATTTTCTGATGCTCAGCTGAATTATCCCCTCGGATATCTGCTCAACGGTATTTACTATGAGGGGGCGAATGAGCAACCAGTGGGGAAATTGGTGGATGGGAACTTCTACTATTTTGTAATGAATAGTGGTGGAAAACTAGTTAGCGGGAATCCTGCTGGACACTTGGACGGCGATTGTATTGTCAGCACAAAGGATGGGCAGCGATTCCCCCTTATTGCCGCCGATTAAGGGACCAGCCACACCTCTGGTCGGAACTTGCAGATATAAGCGTTGCCGACAGTCTGCTATCGGTTCGGATTAAGGGGCTGATTGCTTGAGGAACGAAGTAGCCGTGTCAAGTGTGGGAGCAGGCGCATGAATTATAGTGCAAAGCCGTCGCTCTATGCCAAAGCGTAATGCCACGAGGGTGCGCCATGACAATAAATGAGATTAAGGAAGTTCTCCTTTGGTGTGTTGTTCTTAACTACGCGTTGCTGCTGATCTGGGCTGGTAATGCTTGCGCTAATGTCTGCTCAAAAGGCTCTGCAAATAAGTGATTTGCCGCAAGATGAATACGAATTTGGATTTAAATACGGTCGCATGAACTCTTAGTGATCTTTGAAGGGGGAGGACTCCGACTGAGATGCTTGAGTTTGCGGAGGTCGCTGTGACTCTTTCTCTTTCTGCATTGAAGCCAACGTTTTTTTTGCTTTTGATGCATTAATGCGATGGCGTAATGCTGATGGAACCATCAACAACACGCCAAGAGTGGCACCCGAAGCAAAGAATCCTAGGAGAAATAATACCAACGGGCCGCTCATCGTTGTACCTGGAATAAACTGAAGATTAACGTAGCTGTTATTTTGCAAAGCGAATCCAAAAAACGCTATGAAAAGAAGAATAGTAATGAATCGAAAAATAATTTTCATATGATCGTCTCGTTATGGAACCAGTAAAAATTGAAAAGTCGTGCTAATACATAATCACCAGCGAATTGACATTGTAGAAGTTGCCATCAAAGCGTACGGCGCTACATGCTTGACGTCGGCGAATAGCATTTACTAGCCGGGGTATTTCTATTGCGAATGAACTGTATTTGGCGGCACCATTGTATTGTTTTACGTATATGGCCCATAGACGTTATACCGATCTAGAATTAGGATTTACTTAGGCCTCGCAGGATGGTGCGTGTCCATGATAGGAAGATGGTTTTCTTGAAGAGCGTGCACTACATGGGGTCTGATCGCGATCATTCTGTTGAGTCTGGCTTGAGAGCGATGCGCTAGGCCGCAGAGGGTGCGTTTTCTGATGCATAGAATAGGTTCAAAGAACGGTGCCAGATTTTTTTTGTGCGGGAACACCTTTGAAAAATACGCGATGTCTGAACATTTTTCTTAGAGCAATGCTCCCTATTAAGAATGCTCCTATCCCCGCGACCCATGCGAAAAATTCTAGTTCAGCAGGAACAATGCTTGATATTTTATAACCTAAAGCAACGCTCAATATGGCGACTACAGCATATACGATCAGAGGTACGCCGTACTCAATTTCAGCTTGGCAGTTTCGGCAAACAACAGCACCACGTATGATCAATGTTCGACAGTGGGAACATGCGATATATTTCAACTTAATTTTCCCGTGGTTGCTGTGTAAAAATGCGTTGCGTGACACCACTGGCAAGAGAATCGTCACAAATGGTGGCATGCACAGGAATGGCGCCACGCCAATTTAAAATTTTCGATTGTAGGAAAATAGAAGCCCAGCGGTTCCGAGTAGAGAAACTTCCACTGCGTCGCTTGGTGTTATTTTCCAGCCGACCGCAGGTACTAAGATTGGCGATAACCCATTGTAATTAAGGGGGACTTTATCTTTGTATTTCCCCACATATCCGTACATTAATCCACCAGCTAATTTTGCATAGAAGGTGGGTTGTCCAAATAACTGATCCCAGGTATATCCGATATATGCCGTACCTGTTGGTTGCCCAAAGGAGTTAGAGAACAGCGCTCCTCCAACGAACCATTGATTGCTACGATGGCGTTCTATGCCGATTAAAACTACGTTTTTATGCTCGGAGCTGTATTGATAATGATATGCATAGGGAGAAACCATCAGCTCCCAATAATCATTGTTCGTAGATGTCCCAGTTTCCTCTGCGTGCAGTGGGGGGACAATAAGCAACGAGCCAGCCATTAGAATGGCTGCTGGAAATTTTACAAAAATCATTGTGCACCATCTCACTTCTGTTGCGGCGTCGCAAATCACCTAACGACGCACATGCGGCGAAGTAGCGCCGACAATCAACAACTCAAATATCAACCTGTCGCTAGATACACTGATTTTCGGCAGCCTGACAAGACGTGTGGTACTACTTCGGACATGGCTGAATTGCTGTGCCTAATCTCGAAAAAAATCGTATCGAGAAAGCTCGTCATATTTTCAGGCAGAAAAAAGTCATTCGAATATATGACGAGCGCATCTGGGCTTGAAAGGTGATCAGCGCACCTGCTTCTCAATCGTGATCTGCTCCACCTCTACGCGACGATTCGGCTCCAAGCACTTGATCAGTTCAGTTCTATTTCTTTGATTGCATTCGACCACCGGGTTAGCTTTGCCTTTTCCGACAGAGGTCAGACGATCGGCAGCGACACCTTTGTTGACCAGATATGATTTAACTGCTTCGGCGCGGCGCTGCGACAATTTCTGATTATATTGGTCGGAGCCGAGGCGGTCGGTGTAGCCACTAATGACGATGTTATTGACTTGCAAATTAGCAGACAGCGAGCTCGCAATTTCGTCCAATTTTGGTTGCGGCATGCGTAACACGGCGCTATCAAAACCAAACAATTGAGTCGATGACAGCGTGATCTTCTCAAAACGCGGTGGTGCCGGTGGCGGCACGACTACCCGCGATGGTTCTGGCGGCTGTGGTGTAACGGCGACTGAGGTTGGCATTTTTTCGAAGGTGTAAATCAAACCGAGGCCGAATGTGGTGTTGTTGTCGCGCTTGAAACCGAAATTATTGTTGCTGCCAAGGAATCCGACAGAGCGACGTACATCGCCTTGCACACCCCATTGATCATTGATTGCGTAACGTAAGCCGGCGCCGAGTTCGAGATATGGCGCTGTCTTGGAGGCGCTTCCGCCAAGACCGTTGTTGACTTTATCGTATTCGACGCCGGCTCCGCCAAGCAGGAACGGCTGGAATGTGCCACGGGAAAACATATACAAAGCATCAGCGCCCAACGTGGTTTGCTTATAGGTGATGCCTACGTCTTTATCTTTGGCACGCCCATAGGTTGCGCCCAACTGCACGTCCCAGTCTTCCGAAATGGCTCGGCCGAACCGAAGGCCAGCCCCAGGACCATTTTTGTCATTGCCACTTAGGAAGCGGGCATCTGGATCAATCAGATTGATGCTCGGTGCGACATACCAGGATGGATTGTATGTCGATGCTGGAGCACTTTGTGCTGAGGCATTAAGTGCAGAGGCACTGAGCAATATAAAAATTGCCGTGCTAATTTTGTTTAGATTCATCATTATCTCTCTATATAAAGTGTAAAGATTCTTTAGCTGCGTAAAACGTGTGATTAAATCTGTGATGTAACAAAAAGGCCCTGTATTGCATGAATTCCCTACGAGCTCGACTAACGTGAACGGGCTGACGTCTGTTGACGCAAAAAATGTGAACAATTGAAAAATTGAGTTGTTAGCTCTGGGATTTATTTCAATATAACGTTGTGATTCAAGTCCGTTGTGCTGAACGTTTTGAAATAATGGAATTGGAAAATTCGATGTTATTTGAGATGTGAATGTTAATAAATGTTAGTTTCAATCCCATTGTCTGTCGTCATTCAAAAACTGGAGATTTTGAGACACGGAGAACGCGTGAGCATTGCGTTGATTTGGATGGCGAGTAGACGTTGTTGATGTTACGTAGATTCGACTTCAATCCGCTTAGAAAGGTTAACGGGCTTTTTATTAGTGAATAGGAAAACCCCCTTATCTCACCCTCGGCGATGGCCCTATCATCATCGCCATGAAACCGACGATCACCGCCCAAGACATTCAAGCCATGGTCAGCCACTGGCTGAGTACACCGCCGAACGGCTATCTCGGTTCCGACTATGGCGCTGATCCCCAGTCGCTACTGCAAAATCCCATGGCCGCCGGCATCGGCGATGCATTCATTGGCAAGATGCGTGAGGACGTGCCGGCGCTAGAGGCGATGCCGGCTGGCGCCGTGAATGTCTTCTACGTCGATGCGCTGCCGGATCGCCGTGAACTGATTGTCGACGT
>NZ_JBWKVC010000035.1:0-10854 GCF_059421505.1 Collimonas sp. GW821-FHT02H07 | reverse complement strand
ACCAGATCGCTGCGGCCCTGAAGCAGGAGGAACTGGGCATGCCGTTGGCCGATGTGATCAAGCAAGCAGGAATCACGAAGCGCACCTTCCTTAACTGGAAGCGGCAATACGGAGGCCTGCCTGACTATCCGCAAGACTTGAAATGCCTGCTGGAAGTGAACGCCAAGCTAAAACAAATTGTGGCCGAGCTGACGCTGGAAAACGCGCGCTTGCAAGATGTGCTGGAAGACAAGCGAAGTAAACACGAGCATTACAGCTCTTCCAGTTGAATGCCGCTTGGCACGAATAAATAGCCTGGGATACGCACTATCTCGCCACTTCAATGCTGTGGCGAATGTAAATATCAACACGGCGAAGTAAATAATAATGGATAACTACCATTGTCCGTTGCTGCCTTCGCACGGAATTCGGCAACCATCGACCGGCGCTCCACAAACTGCTTTGACTTACACGCGGCGTCGCCAGCGGAATCCACAGCAACCTCTAGGATCGAGCCAGCCAGGACATCGTTCTGGAACGCCTCATTTTTTCGGCACACCTTGTCGTATGCTTCCTGTAACTGGCTGACGCGCTGGGTCAAGCTCTCCAGGTGCGAACATAATGGCGCCACCTCTCCCGCATTCTTCAGCAGGACCGTCACCATCGCCGCGACCTTTTACTCCACAGTCCCCCGTACCGACCGCAGCATCGCTATTTTTCGCATTTCCAAGATGTCACTTATATTGGCGAAAAAGGAGAAACGAGTTTGGCATGCGCATATCTACAAATCCTAGTGATGGAGTAACGGCCACTCCTTTTGCCTTGATCATATCAAAGGCATCTTGTCCGCCGCGGCTGTCAATTGGTCTGTCTCCCATTTTTCCCCGCCACGCCGTTACTGAGAAAAACCCATCTTTTGTTAAAAACTGAAATTGAATTTTCTTTCCTTCCGCATTTAACCGAACACCGTCCTGTTCTGATACGGAAATTTCCTGAATCTCCGAAAACAAGTATGAAAACGGGCGGTTGTAGCTGTCCTCTTTTTCATTGTATGTCACAAGAATCAGCCGATCATCAGTAACAACAAGCACGCATGTCTGAAATGCATTTCTCGGAGCAGTCGCCAACCATTTTTCTGTTTTGGAATAAACGCACCTTCTATCCAGTTTCATTGAGCCTTCAGGGATACCAATATTTTCAACAATTTTGGCCTTGTCAGTTTCCGGGTTATATGGGTTCGTCAACAAATCAGCATGAGCAACACCGATACTCAGAAAAAATATCAGAAAACCCAAAACAGCATTCGATGAAGTTTGATTCTTATAATTTTTAATCATGTATCAAGTCCCCTATTAGCTCCGAATTTCAGTACCTTAAGCTAAGGTACTAATGGTACGGATCGAAGCATGTGATATTCAATGCCAAACCAAGCACCCCTACCAAAAAAAGTAGAGGACAACCCGTAATAACAAAAACAACGTCCTGAGGAAACGGACAACGCGGCGCTAGGCTCGCCCCCTAATTTCGCCTCGCACAACTATGCGAAATCATTTCGTAATAACTCATTTGTTGGCTTCCATTTTCTGCAAGACCTAATTTAAGCGCCGCGTATATGTCCGCAGCCTGTGGCAGACATTGATTGATCGCTTGGAAAAATCAGCAAAGCGCCGCGTCCCACCTCAACCTCGACAGAGCCTATTTAAACGACTGCCCGCTACGGACCAGGCGAGTGACACTCACATACCCTTTGCCAACACCGACGTTATTGGCCATGCTGCCAAAGCATTGACCAACATTAACGTTGTTCTGATCATCTCGCATAGAACTCGACAAATAGTACGTGTTGGGCAACACATCAGGAAAAACAGGCACAGAATTATCTGTCGTTTTCGTATTAGTACAGGCCACTTCGAGAAAGCTAATTATTTCTCCAACGTCTGGTAGCCGCCATCCACCGCGATCCTTCTCGACCTCAGCCAAAGCTTGGTTCGTGCTCAAGCGTTTCGTCACCCCCCGACACCATTGGGCCTCGTTGTCCCATGTTTGGCCGTAGTTACACCGCTGCCATGTCAAATCGGTCTTCTTGTCATAAACCTCATTCCCGTGAACAACGAAGCGTTGATGCAACATTTTCTCAAATTCAATGCGTTTGACTTCCGCGGCCGCTTTCGCAGCCTCAGACTGGGCGGCAGTAGGAGGAGGAAATGTGGCGGTAATCCAAGGTGTACCAGGTGGAATTGGTGCTTGAGCCAAAGCTAGTGATACGCATGTGCCAAGCGCCAATGCTGCCAGAATGTTTTTTATATTGATCACTATTCCCCCACTGTCATATCTCATCTTCATTATTTTTTGAACGAACTTCAATATGCCGAAATTCTTTGACGTGAAAGTTCTGCTTCTGGCCGTTATGCCACGTGCTGGGAGAGTACTGGGGGTTATGCGCACAAAATATCACGTCAGGTTCGCTTGACCCAGCAATCCAGCCAATACTGAAGACCAGCCTCGAACGCCCGCTTTTGAATTGCAGCCTTTCAAGTTGGATGACTTTATCAGAAATATTTGAGTTTTCTCGAATACCGCAATTCTGGTCTAATCATCTTCCCAATATTTAACAATACGTGACATTTGTTGTGTAGCACTTCGACCACACGCAGTGTATTTCATCATGCGATAACTGGTATATCAGCACGCCCCGGAAAATAATGGATAGCTGCCATCGTCCGTTTCCGCTTTCGCGCGGAAATTGGCAATCATCGACCGGCGCTCGACAAATTGCTTTGCCTTGCACGCGGCGTCACCGGCGGAATCCACCGCACTCTCCAGGATCGAGCCGGCCAGGACATCGTTCTGGAATGCCTCATTTTTTCGGCACACCTTGTCGTATGCTTCCTGTAACTGGCTGACACGCTGGGTCAAGCTCTCCAGGTGCGAACACAATGGCGCCACTTCCCCGGCGTTCTTGAGCAATACAGTGACCATTGCCGCAACGTTCTGCTCTACAGTTCCCTGCACTGACCGCAGCACTGCTACTTGCTCAGCCGTGCGCGGATCCCGCTCAGGCTCATTCGACAGCCCAAGGAGATAATCAGCGCTCACCCCATAGGCGATGGCCGCACGCACAATGAACTCCCTGGACACGCTGGCCTGGCCGGCTTCGATCTTGGATAGCTGCGACGAATTGCTATAACCTAAAGTCTTCGCCGCCTCGCGCTGATCGAGGTGGTTGAGCTTTCTGGCCAGGATGAGCCGGCGGCAGATCTCCTCCCCTTTATCGCTGGCCTGAGCGCCCACGCCAGCACGCCTGTCCGCCGATGCCGAAAACGCTGCAATGTCATTAACGTATCCCATAGTGCCCTCCGCCTTCATTTAGCTTTTTCAAGTTGTTCATACACCCAGCTCCAGGCACTGAGCGCTCACTACGGCGACTGCAGCGCTAAATACGTTGATAGGAATGTGACTGAGCATTTCATCCAACCCGCCGGCTGCATAACGAAGCGATGCCGCCTCATCTGCTGACACGCCAACCTTCCCAACCCTATCGAAGCGGTCACAGATTGCCAGCATAGTGTCGTTAGCTCTTGCTAGCGACTCGCCGCGGGCTCCAGTATTTCCCATGGCGAGCAGCATCTTCGAGAGCTGGTTGTAAGCATCGGGACTGGGTTCGGCAATCAGCAGTTCAATGGCCAGCCGCAGCTCCAGCGCCAGGTCGTTGCGGGTGCATCGCATCATTGGAACGAATGCGCCCCTCGGCCTGTATGCCTTGCGGGGGCGCTTGGTGCCGGCCATTACGAACTCCCTTCCACAGGCGCAGCAATAACAGTGGCAGACGCACGCGCGGCGTAATGCTTACTGGCGACTATTTTCACTACCTGCGAGTCATCACCCCAAACGATGTTGTTGCAGGCGTCCTTGATGCCCTTGACCACGTTGTCCAGATCAGGCTTACCCGTTGGCCGCAAGTCGCCGGAAATCGCCCTGGCACGCTTCACCTTGGAATAGCTGGCAGGGATCTGCATGTACAAAATAACGAACAGTTCAACAGGCCCAGCCAGCGGACTGGCGCCACACATCGCCGCCTTCGCCGCCCAGCTCACCTGCTGCTCGTAAGTCGCCGTCTTGGCCGGGGTGTATGCCTTGACACCCTTCCCTACGCGAGCAAAGCGCGGGCGGCCTTTCGCCACCGGCTGGCCGTCCACGACGAAATTGATCACAGCCGCTGGAGGGCTCGATGCCCCCAATTTCACTTCCGTGCGCTCAAGGCAAGTCATCCAACATTCCTTTCGATTTAATCAACGCTTTCAAATTCAATCCCTCCGGCTTCTTGCCCCTCACCTCCTCGGCGCGGTCAGACCTGGTTATCCTGCTGCGCGGCGGCGATGGCGCTTGCCCGCCGTTGTCGATAGCAGCCTGTACCCGCCCCTTGAACGCCGCCATCGACTCGCCGGCAATAGGCATCAGGCCGAGCTCCGCTCCTTTGGCGATGGTGGACGCGTCCGTTGCCCACCATGCGCCCTGCCCGCCGGCCTTGCTAGCGACCAAGGGCTTCTCGTTGCGGCACCAATTGCGCCACGTGGCCTGCCAATCGGTTTTGCACCCGCGCTGTCCTGGCTGCGAAATCCAGTGATCTCGGAATTTGTCAGCCACCAAGCGAACATGCTCAGGCGTCCAGGTCGAATGCGTCTCCAGCGCCCAGTCTCCCCACGACTTCGTAAGCGTCCAGTCTTCGAGCAAGCGGGAACCGCGTGCCCTCTGACGTTTACTTGATGGTTCTATTGATGGTTCCTTGATGGTTCTGGGTGCGAGATCTGCGGGGGTGGGGTGCGAAATCTGCGGGGGTACTGGTGCAGATTCTGCGGGGGTGGGTGCAGATATCGCGGGGTGCCGAATCTGCGGGGGTGCGAATTCTGCGGGGGTGCTAAAACTGCGGGGGTCTATTTTATAGACGGTGCTGCGCCCATTACGCAGGCCGCGCCTCACAATGCCGGCCGCTTCCATATCGGTGATGTGCTGCTGCACCGTGCGCTCGCCCATGCTGCACTTCTGCGCAATCGCGCCAACCGACGGATAGCACTCCCCCTGGTCGTTCGCGTTGTCGCACAGCGCAAGCAGCACCATTTTTCGACCTGACGGCAAATCAGTCTTCCATGCAAGAGACATTAAATTAATACTCATTAGTCATCCATCAACAAGCCTAGACGCCGCAACTGCGCGCGCGTCAAGGCCACCGCTTCTTTAAATAGGGAGATCATTGAGTCGTAGGAGAAGCCCTCCGGACGCCGCGCACGACCATCTAGGACGTCGTGACAGCGGCAGCAGCCATACGCTCCCTTCTCGTCTGGCGCCTTGATGCCGTAGCCCTTGCCGTCCTCCAGCAAATTGGAATGGCAAAGAACAGTCGTGTCGATGCGGTAGTTACAAACGCCGGGAAAGCGCAATGTGCATTCCTGGTCGCGCGCGGAGGCACGAATCTTGGTCAAAGGCTTATGCCGGGTCTTGATGCGCTTCGGCTGCTTTGATCGCTGAAAGGATGAGGAGGACAGAACGCCGGTCAGACCATGGGACATAGCCGTTCGGCGCATTGGCTTCGCCGAACGCTTCATGAGGCTTCTCTTCATGTACGCAACCTACACGTCCTGCACAAATTGTCCCCGCGCGCGAACTGCCCGACGCTCTTTCTCTTGCGGCATGCCCCTCTACAGACTCGCTGGGCATGATTGAAAACAACCATCTTCGCCGTACGTTCGGCGTAACGATCAGCCGCATGCCGTGGATCACCTACAGAAACAGGAATCATGCGGCGACCATTTCACGTAGCTCCTTCTGGCGCGCGTGATACGCAACATGCCAGCGCTCCGCCGCTTCAGAATGGAACGGATATCGACACACGCTTGCCGGCCTGCCCTGCTCCGCCGCTTCATGCGCGTGCTGGATGATGCCGGCGATGGATACAATCGGTTCGCTCACGCCTCCACCTTCTCATCGCCACTACGGCAGTAGATGCGAAATGTCAGCGCGAGCAGTTCCTGAGTATGGCGGTTAATCTCGTCGCCTATCGCAGCCAGGTCAGCTCGCTCACGCTTATCAATCTCGCCATCTTCCGTCGCCTCGTTGAAACGGCGCGACAGCAAACCTATGTGGGCATACAGCTTGTTGAACTTGCTCAACAGCGCTTCGTTGTCGATTTCATGTGGCGCCGGCAGCATGACAAACACGCCGCCACTTTCAGTTGCTATGCATTGTGCAAAAAGCGCAGTGTCAGAAAAAACTTGCATCTGCATTGCCTTGTCGACGCTCATTGTTTGCCCCTGGCGTTCATAGGTTCGATTCTCCAATGCGTTACGAGTGATGCCCATGGCAGCAGCCATCGCGTCCCAACCGCCGGGGAATGCTTTGATCATTTTTAAATAAGCTTGCCTTCTACTCACAACGTTTTCCTTTTTTCGGTGGTGTTTGTTTTGCACAATTGCAGCTATTCTTCGATTATGAAAAATCGCGTGCTATGTATTAATAAAAGAAAATATTCTTTGCCCAGCAAACTACTTGTCGTTTGGGACCTGCCGTTCGCCAAATATGTCTGGTCGCAAATCGAAGCGAGTTACAAGCCCATTCACTGCAGCTTCAATTGGCCGGCAATGTTCGGATGGCACTCGCCGATCCTCGTTTTTCCATTGACTGACAGCCCCCTTGGTAATACCGAGAATGATGGCAAGGGCTTGCATCGAACCCATATATGCAATGGCTTTATCAAGTGCTTCACTAGGAGTCATTTTGTATTTCCAATTTCGAGGTAAAATTAGTCTAGTTTTTCTATACGATAAAGTCAAGTTTTTCTACCCCACTTAGGTATAGATGTTCTATACGATATGCACATGGAACTCAAAGACACAATCGCGCACTGGGTGCGCGACGCGAGAAAATCGGCAAAATTGTCAGGCGAAGAATTAGGCGCGAAGTTGGCGCTTGAGCTTAAAACTGAGAGAGGCCACTCAAAGGGCAATATTTCCCACTGGGAACTCGGAAAACATCAGCCGAGCATTCAACAGTTGCTTGCTATTAGCAAAATAACTACAATCCCGTTGCCAGAAGTGCTTTTAAGCAAACTTCCCTTATCAACGAGAGAGACGGGATATCACCAGTCCAATGTTCGTGCCGTTGAGGCAGGAAAGGAATATTCTGATCTATCCAGCATACGAAAGGTTAAATTGAAATTGTCGGCGGGAATTACTGGTTTTAATGTGGAATTAGTTGAAGAGGATGGAAACCCAATATTTTTCCGCAATGACTGGCTGGAATCTCGCGGCTACAAAGTCCAAAATTTGATAGCCACCCCCGTAACGGGCGATAGCATGGAGCCCGGCATGCACGATAAAGATACAGTCGTATTAAACGCTGCTGACCGAGAGCCCAGGGATGGCGAGGTTTTCGCCATCAATTATGAGGGCGAGGCGATTATTAAACGACTAGTTCGCGATGCTGGGGAATGGTGGTTATCCTCCGATAATCCAGATCAGCGACGCTACCCGCGCAAACTATGCAGTGGCGATGCCTGCATTATCCTTGGTCGCATCGTGCATAAGCAGAGTGAGCGAATATAAGAATCACGCTGATTGCGCCAAAGAAAAAACACCGTAACACCAACTCTACCAGCCCGTCATGCGCGGGCTTTTTTACGCCCGTCTTGAGTTTGTAAATGCCCTAAGAGCTGGCATTTAACAAAATTTCCCGTACGTCGTTGCCGCGCTTATACGTGCTTGGCCTCTTCTTTCTAATCCCATATTTGACTATTCAAAGCCATCTCTGGCTCATCCGCGTACCCGAATAGTTTATGCAAACAAATTTCGTATAGAAAATATGTACTTAAAAGTATATTTTTACTTTACTTCGTAGTTTAGCTAATCTATACTTTTCGTCAGCTCAACACTCGAACAAGGGAGATTGCGATGGGTGACATAGCAGACATGATGCTGGATGGAACGCTTTGCCAAGGCTGCGGCGTGTTTCTTAACGAAGATGCGCCTGGTTATCCATGCAGCTGTCGCGGTTGCAGAATCGACGAAAAGAAGGCTAAAGCAGCAGCCTATCAACCGCCAAAGCCGAAAGCCAAATGCGCTGTATGTGGACGCAGGGTCAAGCCGACAGGATTGCCAGATCACATGCGCGATACGCATAAGGAGCCGGCATGAGCTTCCAGATCACGATCAAAACACAGGAGGGTGGCACGGAAACCTACTCCGGCATCGGTGATCGCGATGCACTGATGGACGCGGCCTACGACGCCGGCGCGCTTGGTGTAACCGTGATGGTGCAGCAATGACGCGAGCCACATTGACCACCTGGTCACTTGCAGGCTGCTTTTTTCTGCTTGTTTTGTCGGCCTATGCAATCAGTAACGACGCCGATAACTATGCTGCGCCCACACTGAAAGACTTATGCGAGGCGCAAGGCTGGCCGGACGACGAAAACAGCAGATTGGCGTTTCGCCGCGCGTGCCAAACCGAACTGAAGCGCAGCCAGTAACAGCGCCTGTTCACTTCACGACGCCCTAGCGTCACCAAATCAATAAATCGAGGGTAATTACATGGAAGTCCAAGACATCATGACGATTGAAAGCGGCACGATTGCGTTGCTGAACAAGTCGGAAATCGAACAGCAGGTCACGACCGCACACAAATTTCCGCGCTCCATCAAGAAATTTCGCGACGAAGCCATGCAGATGGTGACGCTGACGGAAAAGGTGGCCGGCGAGTGCATCTATTCCCTGCCCCGCGCCGGAAAAACCATCGAAGGCCCGAGTGCCCGCTTTGCTGAGGTGATCGCGTCAGCATGGGGCAATAGCCGCGCCGGCGCCCGCGTCGTTAGTGACCAGGGCGAGTTTGTCACGACGCAGGGTGTTTTCCACGACCTAGAGAAGAACGTTGCGATCACCTACGAGGTGCAACGGCGCATTACCGACAGCCGCGGGAAGCGCTACAACGCTGACATGATCGGCGTCACGGCGAACGCGGCCTGCTCTATCGCGCTCCGGAACGCCATCTTGAAGGGTGTACCGAAGGCATTCTGGGCAGATATGTACGACGCGGCGCGCGCCACGGTCATGGGTGACTTCAAGACATTGGCGAATCGGCGCGCGGATGCCATCAAAGCCTTCCAGTCCTACGGTGTGACGCAAGAACAGATCTGCTCAACCTTAGGCGTGTCAGGTACAGATGATATCGGCCTTGAAAAGCTCGTGACCTTGCGCGGCATTCTGACAGCTATTAAAGAAGGTGACACGACGCCGGAACAAGCTTTCGCGAATGCGGATCTTCCAGTAGCGCCTCCGAAGATGCCCCAATCCAAGTCAGCAAAAACGGCAGAACCGGCCAAAGTGCCAGAAAGCGTTGTGCCGCCAAAAGCCGACGAGCTGCCACTGCAGGAACCGAAGAACGAATCGCCGCTTTCCGAAGCGCAGTTCGACTACCTCAAGATGAAGCTGGAAACGGCGGCCCTGAGCTCGACTGACATTCAGAGACAGTTTGGCTTTGCCATGGCTGATATCACGAACGCCAATTTCAATGACGTTCTGGCCTGGATCAAGAATCCGGCGGCCTGATGCTTACTTTCGACGAACCCAGCCACGTATATCGCTGGCACGGCGAAGTGGTGCCGAGCGTGACGCAAATTCTCAGCCCATTGGTCAATTACGCGATGGTACCCCCCGAAGCATTGGAGCGTGCCCGACTGCTGGGCCAGGCAGTTCACCGCATGACCGAGTTGCACGACCTGGACGATCTTGATGAGAAAAGTCTGGCGCCGGAAATGCTGCCGTATCTAGTGGGCTGGAAGAAGTTTCGCGCCGATACCGGCTTTGTTCCGGACACCATCGAGAAGCGCATGTATCACCCGCTTCACGGCTATTGCGGCACGTCCGACCGCACAGGTTCAGTCCGTGGCCGGCGTGCTGTCCTCGACATCAAAAAGATGATGACGTTGGGGCCAGTGATAGGTCCCCAGCTCGCCGCCTACCAGGCAACGCACAACTTGGAAGGTGCGGCGATAGTCGACCGCTACGCATTGGGATTGCGTCAGGACGGGACGTACCGGCTGGTCCCTTATACCGACCCGACAGATTTTGCAGTATTCATATCACTTTTAACTTTACGGAAATGGAAAGAAAAACATGGAATTAGTTGAGGAAATTCGCCCCGCCACCCTACCCGTCCTGCCTCAGAAGGCCGCATTGGAAAAAGTCGCCGATAGCGTGAATGCCGTCGCGAATTCAATCACGATCAACTCGCCGGCCATGTATGAGATTGCCGTCGAGGAGCTGACTGACTTGCAGCGCAAGGTTGATGACCTGACGGAGCAGCGCTTCAAGATCACCCGTCCGATGGATGCCTCGAAGAAGGAAGTCATGGATCTGTTCCGTGGTCCAATCGAGCGCTGCGAAGCCGGCATCGCGTTTCTCAAGAAACTCATGCTTGACTATGTGACCGCCGAAAAGAAAAGAGCTGCTGAAGCCCAGCGCATCGCCGATGAGCAGGCCCGCCAAGAGCGTTTTCGCCTAGAGAGTGAAGCCCGCGATCAGCAAGCGGCCGCAGACCAGAAAGTTCGTGAAGCCCAGGCCGCAGCGGAGAAAGCGGCAGCGGCTACCAAGACCGCCGAGGAAGCAACCGCAGCCGGCGACACCGAAGCAGCAAACAAAGCCAGCGCTGAGGCGCATGCCGCCAGCCAGGTGCAAGCAGCTGCACAGGCAGACGCCGAGGTGGCCCACGCACGCGTTACGCTGAACCAGACCATCGCCAGCGTCATGACCGCTCCGGTCGTCGCCAGCGCGGCGCCAAAGATTGCCGGCGTGTCGACTTCAGAGCGCTGGACCGCCGAAGTCACCGACCT
>NZ_JBWKVC010000034.1:0-12348 GCF_059421505.1 Collimonas sp. GW821-FHT02H07 | reverse complement strand
TTTACGTAGGTCATTTTTTCCTCTATGGTGGCAGTGTCTTGCCAAATGACCGTTTACACAAAACTAATTACACCCTCCCGGCAGCACATCCTCGATCCGCGGCGATCCAACTATTTTCTCTACAACAAATTCACATGTGGCATAGGTAGTCATTATATTTTGACCTCCCAGTTTGGTCCCGGCCCCCTTGTCATATTTAGCTTCGCACTTGACAGGTTTTCTTTTACTTCCAGCAACAGCGCGACGTATTTGCAGCGACTCTTTAGCCAGGAGTTCTCCCGTTTCTCTGAATCCCCGTTCGGCTGCGAAGTTAAATCTGATTTCGAATTTTCCACTACCTTGCTTAGACGAAATGTCACAAGTTGGACGGAACGTCTGATCCGACACGTCACTGGAGTTCGTGCCGCAATAAGACTGATAGTTTTGGTCTCCAGGGGCCTTTACGCTGGCATAAACATTCAATGGCAACGATAGAGCAAGCACCAACTTAGGATCTGGTTTGGCCAAAGAGACTACGTCTCCATTGCACAATTGATCTTTTTTATTTGTTGGAAGATTTGTTACTTCATTGCGACTTGGGTAACGCATCTGCGTGTAATACTTAAAACCCTCCCACACGTCATTTCCGTCCTTCGCCCCTTGAAAAAATTTACAGGCGCTTGCCTTGGCAGCATTCATGCGTGTGCTGTATTTGTTATTCCAGAATGGGGCATCCAGGAACATTAAGTAGTCTTTGCTGGCATACATCGCGGCAACACCGCTGCAAGATTTCTCAACGCCAGGACTCTTAACGGCCCAATCTTTGAGACATAAACCTGCAGAATCAGGATCTACCGACCGGCCAAAATTAGCAATCCTGTTGTCCATAACATCGCCCTCGAAGCGGTTCCAGTTATGCGGTCCAAACCATACATCGCGCGGAGTATAGACAATAAATTCCACGCCCCTGAACATTTTCTTATAGTCAGGGAACACATTTTTCATCAGGAGAGAAACTTGCCCGCTCACACCCCTCGAATCATAAGTAGAGTCATAGCTTTCATAATTAATGAACCATCCATCCAAATTGAGTTGCTGCGCTATCAGGACTAAATTTTTGATATTATCTATTATAGCCACTGATATCCTTGGGATCTTTGACATTGTCGTCGTGAGTACCAAACACTGCCCGCGCCATCTTTACGGAGCCGCCATAAGCCAGTGGAGCCAGCCAAACTGTGCCATAGATTTTCACGCCAGCTGCATGTGCAGCGTCGACCCATTTCGGGTCCGGAGCGAGCACATGGGCACCCACCCCTACATCTCCACCGAAGAAAATAAATTTCCGTATGAATGCCCAGTTCTGAAACGTCACAGGATCATCGGTGTTCACGTACTTTGCTGAAGCTCGAGCACGATAGATTGCGCTAAATTCTTTGGATTTGGCGTTGGGGGCAGAGTTAGTGACGTTCACGCCGTCATACCAATCTAAGGTCAATTGATTGTTTTCTACTAATAATAAAGGCCTTCCCGACGGAGCCGCATAATCATTCGAAAGAGAGTCGCTAGGCTTATATTTAGAAAGCAGAGGAAAACCCGAATTGTTGTGCCCTTTTTCGTCGTCCAGCGCCCAGGTATAGGTATTTACATATTCGGCATGCACCAACATCGGCTGAATGATCACGAAGATCAGAGCGATACTTTTAAGTATGTGCTTCATCATGTCTAAAACTCCTATTTTTTTACAACGTTAAATTACGTTTATCCAATAACAAGTCCTCTGAGAAAAACATGAACGAGCTCATTTCAGTTGATTCCAGACCAAATATCTGTTGGCGCCGTCGGTATGGGAGTGGTTGCCGGAGAGGTATTTGGCGCGCTTCATTGCGGAGGTGATCGAGCAACTGGATTTGTCGGCGCCGACGTGAGCCTACCGAGGACAGGGTTTGGCCACGCACCACCCGACAGCGCTGCTCGAGCTATTGATCGATGGCCACGCAACTTGTGTACCGTCGAGCTGCAATAGACTGGCCGAAAAAGCGGCAAAGTAAATGAAAGGTTGTAATTGTCATTGACGATATGCCCGGTGTCCCCTGCGCGGCTATAAGTGCCCCCAAGATTGATGGTGGGCAACAAGGCTACACGCCCCTGGACACTGGCTTCGCTGTCAGCGCTGAATGCATAACGCGCGCTGGTATATATCGGATCTTTGCCAAGCGCCTGCTGATAAGTTTGCAGCGGGTCGACCGCGTGCGAATGCGTCGATAAAAAAGCGGTGGCAAACAACGAGGTAAAGAGGGAACTGCGCATTGCGCTCTCCGGAATTTTTACATCAGACAGGCAAGCGGCACCCGTCAGCAAGGGAATTTGTAGCCAGCTGGGGAAATAATTGATACACGATAGCAACCGCTTGGTTCAGCACGGCAACGAAATCGTATTGACTCACCAGGATATTGAACCGGTCCTGGCTGCGCAAGCGTAGTGACTGATAAGGACGGTAGATTTTCTGCAACAGCCTGGGAGTGGCTTTGGCCAGCTCGGCGAGCATTGGCGTTGAGTTCCAATAGGCGAGCCAGCGCCGCGTCTGATGATAGTGAATAACGCCTCTGACGCTTAGTTTGATTTGTTTTGCGACAAAAGAGAGGCCGGGCCGTGCATGCGCCAGGCAGGTGTGTAAATCGACGGGGATGGTCTTGCTGACGCGGCGACCGCTGTGTAAACCAGACGGCAGACTGGCAAACATGGCGAATTTTGGCGATAACGCCAGATTTTGCGGATGAGCGTTGTCGAATCGGATCATTCGACCGACGCGCGTGAATATGTCGCCGCTTCCACCGTTAGCGACCAATGCAGATTTAGCGCGGGCGGATTGAAGCTGGCGAAGGAACGCTCAATTAAACAGGCCATGGCGTTCAGCGGTCGTTGCCGTTAATGCATATGCCTGGCGCAAAGCGCGCATAAGTCTACGGGACAGAAAATGAAAAAACAGAGCGAATGTGGATAGTACATAACATGCCCACGATGACTCTACGTTTGCCAGAAGCAAAGGTAATAGCGCCATGTGAGGCAGCACCGGTCCAGGACCATATTTATATCGCATCGTCAAGTCAGAACAAAAAGAAATTTATCGGATCTTTATGTTCTGTATGTGCAACGGGATGAAGAAAGTGACGGTCTGTTACAAATTATTTTTTCATTCTGCGGCTACGGTGACGGTATTTTCCGATCTATGGGAAATATCAGCCTCGGTCAGAACTCGAAAGTATTGGTCAGCAGCAGCGTACGGGCTGGTTCGACGCCCACCGTAGATGTGGCAAAGTCGCTATAGAGACGACGATTGAAGAGGTTTTTGATGCCAAGTGTCGTTGTCCAGTATCGTGATTTATAGTAGACGCTGGCATCGGTGCGCGTCTGGCCCGCTATGTGACCGGGCGCATCGGTGTCCCCCAACGCCGCATACGCGCTGCGCATGGTGACGCCAAGACCTGCCCCCCAGCCGTGCCAGGCTTCTGACTGCAAATCATAGGTGGTCCACAGGCTGGCGCGGTGCCGGGGAAATTGCGAAATTTGGGGATCCTGGCCTGGCGGTTTGGCGTACTGAAAGGCGATATAGCTATAACTCGCCGTCAAATTCCAGCCGGCCATCAGCCGTCCCGCAATGTTCAATTCAATTCCACGACTAACGGTGGAAGGAAGTAGCACGTAATCGGCATAAGTGGACGTGACAGTCGGTGCACTTATAGCTTGTAGCACGTTTGCATGTGTCGCCCGAAAAACTGCAGCGGAGAATGTCACACGATTATTTAGCAGATTGAGTTTGACACCTATTTCAGCCGACTTGCCGGTAGTCGGAGGGGCGACAATTACACCTGGGGGACCGCCATTCAGGGTGGAATCAAGAATTGTGTTACCCGGCGTGAAGCTGCGAAAAGTATTTGCGTACAGTGTAGCATTCTCGCTGAGCCGATAGGCGATGCCAATGTTATAGACGGGCACGTTCTTAGGCGGTGACGTGTCGTGCACTCTGCCGTCACTATCCATATCGGAGGAAAAATTATTTCGTTCCTGCTCATAACCTACGTTGGCCAGCATATGCCAGCGGCCCCAAGTCAGCTGGTCCTGCAAGAAAAAATTGGTGGTATAGAACGTGTCATCGCTTGTGACGAGGTTTTTCGGACCAGTGACAGGCGGTAGATGCAACTGAGACAGAGGCCAAGGAACGATGACGCTGTCCGGCCAGCTCGCATCGCTATATGCGCCCAGTCGTGTCTGGCCATAACTCATGCCGATCAACATCGTATGTTGCAACGGTCCGGTTTGAAATTTTCCACGCACACTGTTTTCTATGTTTCGACTGTAGCTAGTAATGCTGGACTGATCAAGGAAACAAATTCCAGTGCTTGAGCCCAGTGCGGATTGGACGCAATTATCGTAACCCGCCGCGTCATAGCGCAGTTTGGCATATTGTGCCTTGCTGAGGAACGCCCAGCCTTGCCATAAGCGTTGTTCAAGATCGTAGAAAAATTCCGTTTTTGCGGAATAGCTGTGGTCGTCAGGCCGTCCCCAAGGGTTAGTGTGTAGATCTGGTCCAGGTCCCTGCGCAGTCAGTTGCGCGCTCTGGTAGCCGCCAAACGGGGAGCGAGTGAGCTGATGGCTTGCGCCCGCCACGATGGAAGTACCGTCATGCTGGTAGCCTACTGACGGCGCCAGGTAGAGTTCGCGCGCACCGTCATAGCCATCGAATGTATGCGCATCGCCTGTGGCGGAGACAACCGTACGATAAGTCCAGGTTCGATCTGTCGACAGGCTGCCAGCCAGATCGAGTGCTGCACGCCGGTGGCCATAGCTACCTATCTCTAACGTCGCCTCCCTGATCACATTTGCCTGCGGCCGTTTGGTGAGGATGTTGACGGCGCCGCCCGGCTCCATCGGTCCGCCGGCAATGATGGAGTCGGCTCCCCCAAGCACTTCCACGCGCTCAACCGCCGCCATCGGAATATCCAACGAGGTGATGGACAGCGATCCTGCTCCTCGGCCATTCGTCACATTGGTCAGTGAGACCAGGTCCGCCACCCCATTCTTGATGACGGGCGCGACAAAACCTCTGACGTAGATGGTCGCGGCCTGGTCAACGCCGCTGCCGCGCGCGAACGTGACTGCACTGACATTGCGCAAGGCATCTACAACCGATTGCGCCTGCTGACTCTCCAGCAGATCCGCTGTCACTTCCTGAATCGATTGGGGGATATCGGCCAGCGGCGTGTCGGTGCGCGTGGCAGAGCGGGTGTTGCGTGGGATGAATCCGGTGTCGTGGTAACCGTGGCCGGTCTCGATAGAATTAGTGATGACGATCGGCGGCAGTACCGACGGTGCAGGTTCGGAGGAGACATTTGGTGCCGGCAGAATTTCCGGAGCGGCCGGCAACGCTGTTTTGACCGCAGCCCGATGCACCCCAAATGATCCGTCGGGATTGGCAATAGCTTCCAGGCAGGTTCCCTGCATGGCCTCACGCAGCGCGTCGTTGACGGTGAAACTTCCGTTGACCCCGACAGATTTCAACGATCCTACCAACGCCGGATCAAACAGGATAATGCCTCTGACGGACCTGGCAATCGCCACCAGTACCTGTGCCAGCTGGCCGGCAGGAATATTGAAGCTGGATTTGACGGACGGAGCCGGTGCAGCGAATGCCTGATTCGCCCAAACCGAAGTAGTGGCAACGACCAGCAGAGATACGGCAAGGGGAGACATCATGACTCTGGTTGCACAGCGATATTGCATGGTCGTATAAGAGGAAAAGAGTCTGAGCCAAGCCGCTTGCTGCTGCGATCAGCGAGATTTAAAAAATGATGGACTATCGTCGTTTTCGGCGATTATGACAGCGTCATCAAGGGGGAGTATTCGCGCAATCAACGGTACGGTGGACTGCTACGCCAACGCAGAAATCGTGACCCAGTATGGGGTAAAGCGCGCAACCGCGACAGGCTGAGTGGCAGCCAGCGCATTGAGCGCATGATCGGTATCATCCAGTGGAAAAGCGCCACTGATTCTTAGTTGCGCCACCGCAGGATCGACTCGGATCACGCCGCGGCGATAGGGGCGCAAGGCAGCAATCACATCGATCAAAGCTGCGTTATATGCCGTGTAGTAGCCGTCGACCCATGAGTTCTCGCTACCGCGATTGATCTGAATCGGGGCAACTGCGTCCCGGTTGAACCAAGTATGCTGACCTGGTTGCAGCTGCCCGCTCTGCCCATTCCGCGTCGTTAAGTTGGCAAGCGATTGCAGAGATACGACTTCCGTGCGTTCCGCCACAGAACGAACCAATAGCGTGCCGCTCAGAGTGCTTGCACTACCCTGCGCTGTTTCGATCAGGAACGGACGCTGCGCTAATGGCGCGACCTGGACCTGCAATTCGCCGGCCGCCAACCTGATCAAGCGACGATTCTGGTCTACCCAGCGGTCGGCCGAACTGCGTGCGTTTAATGTCACGATGCTGCCGTCCGTCAGCGTATAGGTTTGACGCTCGCCAGTGCCGGTGCGAAGGTCGGCGTTCATGTCCAGGATCGGCGTGACCTGATTGACAAGCGCTCCAGCGCCGACGCTCAGACCAGCCAGGGCAGCGATCCGCCGTAACGTTTTGCGACGATCTTTCTGTTGTTGTAATGTGGCGCGCAATACCGTCGTTGTCGCCCCCAGTTGACGCGGCACATCAAATTGACGAACCGACTGTGTCAGGTTGGCGTAGGCGATTTCATGGCGTGGCTCTGCAGCACGCCAACGCTCAAAAGCGGCGCGATCAGCGCTGGTGACATCAGGAAGTTCCAGGCGCAGCATCCATTCAATCGCTTGTTCGACGATCTTTTCTTCGGTCATAGTCAAAATTCAGGTCAGAGGCGTAAAGGCACAGGCCCGGTAGCACTGCAGGAGTCCCTTCGCGACGTATCTTCTTGCGACACTCGCCGATATCCCCAACTGTAGCGCAATTTCCGGATAGGTCAGGTCGTCGAGTTTATACAGCAAAAACGCGACGCATTCGCGGGAAGACAGCCCGGCTAACGCGCGGTCCATGGCACGCAACGCTTCGAGCAACAGTATTTGATCCTCCGGCGAACTTGCATATTGCTCGCCGCTGGTATGCGCCAGCGCTTGCAGACAGGCCTGTTCAAGGTCACGCCGGCGCCATATTTCATAGACGATGCGCTGCGAAATGGTTGTCAATAGCGCTTTAGGTTCACGAATATGTTGCGCAAGCGGAGCGGCCAGCAATTGTGCGAAGGTTTCGGCAGCCACATCATCGGCAACAAATGCATCACCGACATTACGCCGAAGACGTGCGCGCAGCCAGCCATGATGCTCAACAAAGATGGCCTCGATATTGGTGGTGGCAATCGGTGAAATGGTCACAATGTCATTCCCGTCATATTTAAAATGCCAGCCCCAATATTCGAGATGGGGTACAAGTCTATAAAAACTGCGGCCACGGTCATATAAGAGTTGTCAATGACAATAACAAATAGCCGAAGCTACTTACAACCCCAACCGCCGACACTGTTCGGATACTGACACGATTGGCATTGAGAATTTGCGGTTACAGGACATAGTCTGAACGCGGTAGTCATCAAATTGTATGCCTGATCACTCCGGCAGCCTAGCCAATCGAGATATTTTGCTTCCAGTTGAATTGCAGTGTCTAGAACAAGGAATTAATTCCTGTCCCCCATCAGAGATGCCCAATAAGCTTAGTGCACCTTGACAATCTTCATTGATGAAATTAACGCCATCAATTAAGTATATTTATTCATATCTTGGTAGATTAATTTAGCCCGATACAATTGATCCAGCCGGTTCTGGTGCAAATTGTAAGAGTAATCCCCCCCACTAAATGATCGCGTTTAAAAGTAGAATTTTCTAAACTGAGATTTTTGAAAGTTCTGCATGAAGACTTCCCGCTTTGCCGACAGCCAAATCATCGCCATCCTCAAGCAAGCCGATGGCAGCTCCCCCGTCCCTGAACTGTGCCGTGAACACGGCATCAGCTGGATGCCAGTCAAATAAGTAAAAGCGAAGACAGCCTCAGATTGACCGTCGGCATTCATCGCAAAAAAATCAGAAATTTCGTGGCTTAAGCAGGCATGGCGCAAGATCAGATGCGCGCTGTACAGAGGCAGAAGGAAATGACACCTCTGCGCCTCTGCGGCGAGAGGTTTCTATCATTTGAGTAAACCTTGCCGCTGTCGCAGGCCATGGTGCCAGCCTGGCCTAGGCAATTTGCTGCTGAGTCGCACAGTGGATGGTGCCGCCGCCGTTGGCGATGCCATCGGTGGTGATCTGGATGATGATGCGGTTTGCATAGCGCAGGCGTAGGCTGTTGAAGGCCGCCTTGTCCAGGTCCGGATCGCCAAACTGCGCCATCAGGATGCAGTTGTTTGCTTCGTAATAGCCGACATAACCGGCGGCAAACGTGTCGCCAAACGATGCGCGCTTGCTCATCGAAACGCCAGGATTCCTGCTGTTTACCGCGCTCTTTACCAGCACCGGATCCGGCGACGGCAGTTCCACCAGATTGAGTGCGGCAGTTGCGGAACCCAGGTATTTGAGTTTGTCCGCCGCGCTCCAGCCCGCCACTTGGAGTTGATACGCCAGCAGTGCCACCTTCACTTTAGCGTCGTTGCTGGGGGTAGGGTCGCTTGCCGATACGGTGCCGCCGTCCCAGGTGTAGATAATGGTGTTGTCGTTGGAAAAGCGCGCAGAAAAATCGATATGGCCGTCGGTGATCTCCAGCGCTTTGACGCCGGGAACCCAGATGATTTTTTCCACCCCCAGCACGCGCTTCATCTCGGCTTCAAAATCAGCCTTGGTCTTGCCGGGATTGCGGTTGTTATTGATGATGCAGCTATCCGTCGCCACCGCCAGGCCCCGGCCGTTGAGTTCTATGCCGCCACCTTCCATCGTCACCCAGGTTTTTATTTCAGGCACGCCCAGTTTGCTGTTGATGGAGGCAGCGACCAGCTTGTCGCCATCGATATTCTGATCGACGATACCGTTCTTTGCCTTCAGCGGATCTTTGACCCAACCTGTCAGGCCGGTCCTGACATTTTCCTGCCCCCAGCCGTTAAAGTTGAAGTTGACGCCGTAAATTTTGCTGTCCGAGCCCTTGACAAAAACCGGTCCGGTGTCGCGCGTCCACAAGTCATTCACGTTCTGAATGGTCAGAACGATATTGGCACGATTCATGGCGGGCAAAAGCATGCCTGCAGGTTCTAGATAATTGATGCTGCCATCGGTTCCGAATTTCTTGCTGACATCGCTCAAGTCGGCAAGGCTGCGTTTGAACATTTGATTTTTTGCATTGACGGGACTGGCTGCAAACATTAAATCCAGGTAGCCGTTGGCCTCGGTTTTATCGGCTTCTGTGGCAACCAATACATTGATGACTTCGAAGCGCGACAACTGGGCGGCGATCCGCATCAGATCTTCGCGCGCCACCGGTCTGCTGTTGGAGATATCATCGATGGCCAGTTGGCTATTCGGCACCGAAGGCGTTCCCCACGCCGATACGGTCGCACCATAAGCCATCCAGGTTGCGGCATGCTGTGCGCCTTCTTTGGGTGCCAACCAGGTGGTTGGAGTCGGCGTCGCGGGTGTTGGCGCCGGCGCCGGGGTTTCTTCCGATCCGCCACCGCCGCAACCGCTCAGAGGGAAAACCAGCGTCGATGCGGCAAATGCGCCGGCAGTCCGGAAGAATTTGCGACGGTCAAAAACTGAGCCGGTCGCAGCGGGATTTTTTTTTAAAATGTGTTCGGACATGGAGGAATGCTCGCAAAATTGGATGGGTGGTAACTGGCAACTGCAGGCGGAGCCCCGTTGGCTGGAAAAAAAACGCTTAAGTTCAACTCAGAGCGGCTGTTATTAGGTGGTGCGTGGATGCCGCCACCGCCTGCCACGATGCCTGAACGGTGGTTCGCAAGCGTAACAAAGCCTCGGTAACAGAAAGGTAACAGCCGGATCTTGCGCTGGAACTGCCCAAAAGGGGCGGAAAGGGCATTGCGGAGCCCGCTGCTTACCAGGAACGCCAGCTCAATGCGTGGTCAAACGGCTGCGGGTGACAGTGCAATGCGAACCGAAAATACTTGTTCACGCCGGCCGATCTCCAGCAGCCAACCTTGCTGGGCGCAAATGTTTTCAACGAGATATAGCCCTATACCGTAGCCATAGTCGTCCTCGATGGATGATGAAATTGGGGCGGGGGTTTCATGATCGTCAAATTGTCCGGAAATCGGGTTGTTGACGGTTATTTGCCGACTGTCAGCCAGTATTTCGACGGTGCCCATGTCGGTATACTGGAACGCATTTCGTACCAGATTCCCGATCGTCATTTCGAACAGATTTCGTTCAATGCAGTAGACGAGATCTTGATGTATATCGAGGGTCACGTCCACGGATTTCCTTTGCAGTAAGTAGGCGTTGTTCGAGATGATGTCGGAGACTATCGCGCATACGGATACGTCTTCCCTGGCCAAGGGTCTGTCTTTACCTCCCCATAGCCACAAAAGGCATTCTGTGGTCGAAAGCATGTTGTCATTGGCGCGCTGTACGAGCTCCAGTTTGCGGAGGTGTGAGGCGCCGAGTCCATCCGCATTCTTCTCCAGAAGATTCAGCGCAGCTTTTGTGATCGCCAAGGGGGTGCGCAACTCATGACTCAACGTACGCAGGAAACTCTTCTCTCGCTGATTGCGACTTTCGATGATCGCGACCGACTCCGCCAGGCGGTCGGCAACCGAAACTAATTCTGTGAACTTCAATTGCGACCTCAAGGTCGCGCGCTCTTCCGCTTCAGGCCGGATGGCCGAGGTCAGTTTTTCAAGCGCGCGAACCGGTTTGGTGATCGACCATGCCATATTCCTGGCCAGCACAATAACGATAATGAGCACGCACAAGGCGAGCAGGAACTGCAATTGGGAAATGGTCAGGCCTGGCTCGTAGACATCTTCCGAGGCTTTGTAGGTGTGAGATACATAGAAGAACTGACCGGTTTTCGGGCACCGGTAGGGTAACAAATAGATAACGTCGCCATCGGTTTCATAGCTTAACAGCTTGCCATCTTGATGCTTTTTGTAAGGAAACAGTCTGCTGAGTTTTTCAGAGAGCTGTGCCCTGTTTTTGAAATAATGCGTGTCCTTACTGGTTTCGGGCGGAAGGCGTCCAGTGCGTTCAAGCTCGTCGATCACTCGATCCGCTTCCAGACTCAGGAAATAGTGCGTGGAGTCGAAGATTCCCCAGTTATAAACGACATTTATCGTCACTGAATATATGATGATAAATGCCGCAACCAGTAACGCGACCCGGCTGCGGATGTGGCGGCCAATACTAACGGTGGTATGCACTATTGGCCCTAAGGGCGACGCCGACACCGCGTACCGTGTGCAGCAGTTGTACTTCGTTATTCCCATCGACAATCTGCCGCAAGCGGAAAATTTGCGTTTTCAGGGCATTATTGGACGGTGGCTCATTGCCCCATATCAAGGTTTCAAGCTGGAATCTGGTCACAACCTTCGGGCTTTCCCGCATCAAAAGTTCAAGCAGCTTCCACTCAATAGGACTGAGTGAGAGCTGGCGACCATTGCGGCTTGCCCGACGGTTGGTGACGTCCAGAAGGAGGTCGGCGACCTGGATTACGTTGGATGGATTGGATTGACGCCGTGCCAGTGCATGCAGTCGAGCCACCAATTCTCGCAGGTCAAACGGTTTGACCATGTAATCGTCTGCGCCATGAGCAAATCCGGATAGTTTCTCTTCCAAGGTATCTCTTGCTGTCAACATTAGGCAGGGAGTTGAATTGCCCTGCTTTCGAATCGTTGAACAAAAAATCAGCCCATCCATGCGAGGTAGCATGATATCGAGGATGATAATGTCATATTGATTGCTTTTAATTAACTCTAAGGCCATAACCCCGTTATAGGCGACGTCGCACTCTATGGATTCCGACTCCAAATACTCGATAACGAGTTCAGCCAGATCGAGATCATCTTCCACTAGCAACACAAATATTGGCGCTGTCACAATGATAGGATATAAAAGTTGTTGAAACGCAGATTCACATAAGAAGCGCAACTTTGGCTAACGTGTTGAAAGGCCACATGCGGGAGCACTCGCGCCTTGTGCACAGCCAGTCGAAAGTTGACGAACATGGGATATACATACCTGACCCGAGACGAACGATATCAAATTCGCGAGCTCCGGGTAAAAATAAATACGCCAGCGAGATCGCCAAGAAGCTGAGGGGGTGTCCCTATCTGGTTCGTCAAGCGCTTGCGAGTGGTGCGGGGCAATAAAGTGTCTCGTCGCGCATCATTGCGTAAAGCACAT
>NZ_JBWKVC010000033.1:0-13080 GCF_059421505.1 Collimonas sp. GW821-FHT02H07 | reverse complement strand
AGGTCGGTGACTTCGGCGGTCCAGCGCTCTGAAGTCGACACGCCGGCAATCTTTGGCGCCGCGCTGGCGACGACCGGCGCGCTCATGACGCTGGCGATGGTTTGATTGAGCGTGACGCGCGCGTGGGCTACTTGGGCATCTGCGTGAGCCGCTGCTTGCACCTGGTTGGCGGCGAGTGCTTCAGCACTGGCCTTGTTTGCTGCTTCGATATCGCCGGCGGCGGTAGCTTCTTCGGCAGCTTTGGTAGCAGCAGCCGCTTTCTCTGCTGCGGCCTGGGCTTCACGAACCTTCTGGTCTGCCGCTGCTTGCTGGTCACGCGCTTCGTTCTCCAGGCGCAAACGCTCTTGGCGGGCCTGTTCGTCGGCGATGCGCTGGGCTTCAGCAGCTCTTTTCTTTTCGGCGGTCACATAGTCGAGCATGAGTTTCTTGAGAAACGCGATGCCGGCTTCGCAGCGTTCGATGGGGCCACGGAACAGGTCCATGACTTCCTTCTTCGATGCATCCATCGGGCGGGTGATCTTGAAGCGTTGCTCGGTCAGGTCGTCAACCTTGCGCTGCAGGTCCGTTAGCTCTTCGACCGCAATCTCATACATGGCCGGCGAGTTGATAGTGATTGAGTTCGCGACGGCGTTCACGCTATCGGCGACTTTCTCCAGTGCTGCCTTCTGAGGCAGAGCGGGTAGGGTGGTAGGACGAATTTCCTCAACTAATTCCATGTTTATCTTTCCATTTTCGTAAAGTTAAAAGTGATATAAATGCTGCAAAATCTGTCGGGTCCGTATAAGGAACCAATCGGTATGTCCCATCGGGCCGCAATCCCAAGGCGTAGCGGTCGACAATCGCGGCACCTTCCAAGTTATGCGTTGCCTGGTAGGCGGCGAGCTGGGGACCTATCACTGGTCCCAACGTCATCATCTTTTTGATGTCGAGGACAGCACGCCGGCCACGGACTTCGCCTGTGCGGTCGGACGTACCGCAATAGCCGTGGAGCGGGTGATACATGCGCTTCTCGATGGAGTCCGGAACAAAGCCGGTATCGGCGCGAAACTTCTTCCATCCGGCCAAGTAAGGCAGCATTTCCGGCGCCAAACTCTCTTCATCAAGATCGTCCAGGTCGTGCAACTCGGTCATGCGGTGGACTGCCTGGCCTAGCAACCTGGCGCGCTCCAATGTTCCGGGCGGCACCATCGCGTAATTGACCAATGGGCTGAGAATTTGCGTCACGCTGGGCACAACTTCGCCGTGCCAGCGATATACGTGGCTGGGTTCGTCGAAAGTAAGCATCAGGCCGCCGGATTCTTGATCCAGGCCAGAACGTCATTGAAATTGGCGTTCGTGATATCTGCCATGGCAAAGCCAAACTGCCTCTGAATGTCAGTCGAGCTCAGGGCCGCCGTTTCCAGCTTCATCTTGAGGTAGTCGAACTGCGCTTCGGAAAGCGGCGATTCGTTCTTCGGTTCCTGCAGAGGCAGCTCGTCGGTTTTTGGTGGCGGAACGTTTTCGGGGGCGTGGGCCGGTTCGGCGGCCTTTGCCGACTTGGATTGCGGCATCTTTGGCGGCGCGGCTGGAGTGTCCGCATTCGCGAAAGCTTGTTCCGGCGTCGTATCACCTTCTTTAATGGCTGTCAGGATGCCGCGCAAGATCACGAGCTTTTCAAGGCCAATGTCATCCGTACCTGACACGCCCGAGACTGCGGTAGACGCCGCCGGCGACGCCGCGTGCAAGGCAAAGCAGTTTGTGGAGCGCCGATCGATGATTGCCGATTTTCGCGCGAAAGCGGCAACGGACGATGCTAGCTATCCATTATTCGTATTGGCTCAAACTTGATCTGGCACGGCCGCCAGGGAAAATTAAGGTCGAGCTTCGATGCGATTGATCGATCTGAGCCTGCCAATAGCTACAGACTGTCACCTATCCATTTCGAGATAAATATGCAATCATTCCTACGGGCAACAAATGCCATCGCTAGGATCTCTCATTCGAAGTTACTTTTCTCAGGTAGAAACCTCATGAAAATATCAAACCTAAGGATCATCCTGAATGTCCTTCCTCTGACATTGGCCCTTTCCGCATCAGTAACCCATGCTGAAACAATCAATATAGGTTCAATGCTCAAGGACGGTATCAAGAAAGCGCTACAGAAAACCCCCGACTCGTCTGCAAATACAGAAGCCGGAAGTATTGCCAGCTATCCCATGCCGGGGTCCTATGATGCCACTGATCGGAACTTCGAACGCTCGCTGACCATTCACCCGGATGGGAAATTCGAACTCGAAGCAATGGAAAAAGGAAAACCCGGCAATCTCCGTTCTGGCTCAGGTAGCGGGCAATTGGTTTTCAACGGAGCTCAGTGGCGATACGCAGAAGGAACTTGCGCCATGACCTTGACCGCTACGTCACCGGGACTTCAAGTACAACTCCAATCGTGTGCTGGCTTATTTGGTGATGTGCCATTCGATGGCCGCTACCAGTTGAAAGAAAAGAAAACTACCAGTGTGCAAGCAAGTCCCGCCACGGGCAAGAATAAACAGCTTTCAGCGCAATTGAATTGTCAAAAACTAAATTTTAGCGATAACGGTATTGCGAATTTGCTCGGGAAGGCAACCAGGCTGCCACAAAACGAGATTTGGAATCATGAGATTGTTGTGCCTGGCGGCTATACGTTTGGCGACATTCCAATTCAATCTGTGAATCTCTCTGAGGCCGACGGCGGATTCTTGGCGTTGTTTGTGGATGGTGATTCCACTGCGATAAAGTCCGCGATTAAGAATGTTCGTATCAAGGGCGATACAACAATGGTGACGCTGAACAAAGTTGGCGACGCCAATGGCTACGCATTTCCAGGAAAACGAAACGGGCAGTTGTATGTATTCTGCCGGGGCAAGACGGCTGAATATGATTAGTTAGCTGCCGCGAGAGAATTCACGTAAGCATGCAGTCAATGTTTGAGTGCGGACAGCTGCTATCGGCCACAGCTGGACCACCGGAAATTTCCCCAATAGCGGTCACACACGGTTGATGGCTAATATTTCTCCGAACACCTGTCATCGTGATCGTATTATCATTCGGTATGGAGGTCGGTTGGTCCGTCGAATAGCTGTAAGAACGTGATGGCCGTGACGCAAAGGAGAACACCTTGAACAGTCCCGATATCGACAAAGCCTTCACTGGCTCAATCCCGAGGCTCTATGAAGAGTATCTTGTCCCGCTGATCTTTGAACCGTATGCTGCGGACTTGGTGAATCGGGTAGCTTCTCGGTCTCTTACTCGTGTGCTCGAGATTGCCGCCGGCACGGGTATTGTGACTCGCAAGCTGGCATCCGTGCTACCGGAAAGCACCTCCATTGTTGCCACGGACCTGAATCAGCCGATGCTGGACTTGGCTTCAGCGGTCGGGACCACGCGCCCTGTGGAGTGGCGTCAAGCAGACGCTATGCAACTGCCCTTCGAGGACTCAGTGTTTGACGCCGTGGTGTGCCAGTTCGGAGCCATGTTCTTTCCCGACAAGTCGAAGGCGTTTTCGGAGGCCCTTCGTGTTCTCAGCTCAGGGGGCGTTCTCATTTTCAACGTTTGGGATCGAATCGAGGAGAACGAGTTCGCTCACACAGTTTCGACTGCACTCGAGTCTCTCTTTCCCAAGGATCCGCCGCACTTCATGACTCGCACGCCCCATGGCTACTACGACCTCTCAACCATTGCGCGAGATCTGAAAGCCGGTGGCTTCAGCTCATCACCACACATTAGTACCGTCGCGGCGCGCAGTCAGGCAACGTCTCCGCGGATCCCTGCAATAGCATACTGCCACGGGACGCCGCTACGTAGCGAAATCGAGGCGCGTGGCAAGTCACGGCTTGGTGAGGCAACCGATATCGCTGCGGAAGCCATCGCCCAACGGTTCGGGCCTGGTCCTGTGGACGGCAAGATTCAGGCGCACATTATCACTATCGAATGCTGAATGTCGCCAGTTGTGCGTCTGCTTTCCCGCGTTGGCTAGTTCTGCTTTGGATCGCAATCTGTCATTGGGTGCGTATGCGCTTTAGAACTTGCTCCGAAAAGACGCCAATGTTGATCAATCAAAGAGAAGATCGTGCTATGCCGAAAAAATGAAGCGCTCCAGAACGATGTTCTGGCGGGTTCGATCCTGGAGAGTGCCGTTGACGCCGCCAGCGATGCCGCGTGCAAGGCAAAGCAATTTGTCGAGCGCCGGTCGATGATTGCCAATTTCCGCGCGAAAGCGGAAACGGACGATGGCAGCTATCCATTATTTACGAAAGAAGGTGATGCATAAAAGGAGCGGGTGGGTAGTGGCATGAGCAGAATTTGCAGTTAAGGCTTTATGTTTTTAGTTGGAAATCCTGAATTTAGAAGTGCAACTTTTACAAAGTTGCACTTCTACTTTGAATTCAGATTACTGAAAACCTATTGATCCTGTGGATCAGAGAAACGCATATGGATCTTGGGGTTTCCATTGTTGCGCGACAGAGCCATTGAAGGGGTAAGCCCAGAGCGGATTGCCGGGATTGATGCCCCTGTCTTTGTCATCGATGACCAGAGAATTGTTCGCCATCGACGTGATGTAGCCCTTCCGCGCAGTAAAGCTCCATTGTTGCGATTTCGTTGGCGCCCCATTGTAGACGGAGAGAACAATCGGCACCTCGGCGGCAACCCGCCCATCTTTGAAGTCAACCGCTAATGTTTGTCCGCCGGCCTCGAGGAGGATCACGTTCTTGCTGAGATCGATGTTCCATACCAAATTTGCCGCCGATCCTACGAGAGGATATAGTCCCAGTGCCGCGCCGGTGATTTGATCCGCCACGCCCATGCCAAAAATGGTGTTCGCCTGCCATTGAATGAATTTCTCAGACATTTTCAACTCCTTTTCAAGTGGTTAGTAGTTTCTCGCCCGTTGTTTCCTTGAACTTATTTTCGGCCTGGCCAGGGCCATCAATGGTTCCGAAACGACGCCAGAACATCTTAATATTCGCGTCATTGTGATTAATAGCTGTAAATTTTGCGTGTTGACAAACCAGAAAAACACTTCATTTTTTTTGTGCGCCCCAGGCTGCCAAACCATGACATTGGAAAAATCCCCTATCCAGATGGTCATCGCGTCATTAACGGTTGCGTAGCAATAAGGGAGCATGGCTCGGCAAAGCTGCGCAATTGGCAGGCGATCAAAAGGCGCGCGAATAGTCGTCGCCTAAAGCGGCGGGATCATCAGCTGCTATGCCTGGTGTGCTCGGTGGCACGTTTGGCTGGTTTGAATTGGACAGGTTTGATTAACATGCCGGTAGCGTAGAGGGCAATGTCTGTAAAAGCCCCTGTCAGGAAGTCGAAAGCTACATCAGAAAATGGAAAACCTGCAAGGAGAGGCGGTTTTTTATGCATTCTAATAGTGGTCCGCCTAACTCCTATGAAGTCCCACAATGCCTCATCCTCAAATAGCCCCCGTTAAATTGTCGATCGAGCGCTTGCCTGCCGTCATGGCAAGAACTGGAAGAAGCCGTCCTTCTATCTATCTCGACATGAAGAAGGGAACATTTCCACAATGCATTAAAGTTGGCATCCGGGCTGTCGGCTGGTTATCTAGCGACATTGATGCGTGGATAGAAAGCCGTGTTCAGGCTAGTCGAGCCGGCCATGCAGGCGTAGGAAATGTGAATGACTAAGGTAGCTAAGTCCCGACCTCCGGCGCGCAAGGCGACCAAGAGGGCGGTAAAGGATTCGGCGAAAGATGCTGCGCCCGAAGTTGCTGATCAGCTTCCGGTGGCTGAGAGTGCTGAGCAGGCTCGCCTCCGCCGTGCGCAAGAGATAGTGAATGGCTTCGATCTTCCGCCCCGGACGAAGCTCTTTATCGTCGAATACACCAAAGATATGAATGGCACGCAAGCGGCGATCCGTGCGGGATATTCGGCAAAGACTGCCCAAGAGCAGTCGTCGCAAAACTTATCAAAACTTATGGTCAAAAAAGCCGTCGATGCGGTAATGAACGATCGCATCGAGCAGGGCATCTTCGACGGTGATATGGTGATTTCCCGCTGGGTGGAGATCTCGCAGGCGAATCCGAACAGCCTGACGCAGTATCGTCGGGTGAATTGTCGCTACTGCTGGGGCGAGGCCCATCGCTATCAATTCACGCCGGCTGAAATGGAAGATGCCAAGCAGGCCCTCGCCGAAAGCAACGCGAAGCGCAGACTGGACGAGCTCCCTGAGGTGGATTGGGACGACAAGGGCGGGCTGGGCTTCATCGGCAACCGCGATCCGCATCCTGAGTGCCCGGAATGCTGGGGCGAGGGCGTTGGGCGACCATTCTTTACTGATACCCGCAAGCTTGGTCGCGAGAGCCTGCCGCTGTATGCTGGCGTGAAGCAGACCAAGGACGGCCTGGAGATTCAGATGCATAACCAGACCGATGCTCTGGATAAGCTGGCCCGCCACTTCGGTCTATACAAAGATAAGCTGGCTGACGCTGTCGAGAAGAGCTATACCCGAGAAGCGTTGGAAGAAAGGTTCGCTGGCGCCATGCAGCGTGCCCAAGAGCGTCAACGGCAGGTGGATGCAGAACGTGGGTTAGGCGAGAATGGCTAAGAAGCGGCTGCTGGATGACCCGCGCTACCCGGAGTTTGTAGAGCGGTATCAATTTGACCCGCTGCGCTTCGCCGTCGAGGTATGCGGCGTATCGCCCAGCGCGGACCAGATTGACCTATACCAAGCGATGGAGCCCATGGACGCCAAGGTTAGTGTGGTTTCCGGGACCTCGACCGGCAAGACCAACTCGTTCGGCCGTATCGCACTCTGGCATCTGCTGTGCTATCCCTATGCGGTCTACGATGGCAAGTTGGAGATTGGGTCGAACACCTACATCGGCGCGCCGAACCTGCAGCAGGTAGCGGACGGCGTGTGGAAGGAAATGCAGGACTCGAAGATTGCCATGGCGAACGGCCCCCATGCCTGGCTGTGCGACTATTTCGTCATCACGAAGACCCGCGTGTATGTGACCGGCTTCGAGGAACAATGGTTCGTTGGCCGTGTCGCGCTCGCCAAAGGGCAGTCCGTTGGCATCGCCGGTAAACACCGCTGGGCGCAGTTGATCATTGTCGATGAAGCCGCGGGTGTGAGCGATGACCACTTCGACGTGATCGACGGCACGCAGACGCAGCCATGCAATCGCACGCTGATTGCCTCCCAGGGCGTTCGCAGCAGCGGCCGGCATCATGCCTCGCATCACAAGCTGTCGGCGCGCAATGGCGGTTCCTGGCATGCGCTTCGCTTCAACTCGGAGCGCTCGCCTTTCGCCACCACCAAATGGCTCAAGGAGCGCGAGAAAGAGAGCGGCGGGCGGGATTCGGTCGAATACCAGATCCGTGTGCTGGGCCTGTTCCCCGAACAGTCTGAGCGCTTCCTGCTCGGCCGCAGCCAGGTAGAGAAGCTGGTTGGCGCCGAGCGTACTATCAGCACTGGCGAACCGTACGGTAATTTGTTCATCATCGACGTCGCCGCCGGCGTGTTCCGAGACAAGACCGTCGGCACCTATGCGCGGGTGATTGGCAACGGCGACCGTATCGATGCCGACCCGCGTCGCGTGGACATCATGGACGTGCCGATTTTCTCGAACGCCCTGGACTGGCAGCACATCGCCGGCGAGGTGTTCCACTACACGCAGCGATTATCCAACTGCACGATCCTGGTCGACGTTGGTGGGCAGGGCATCCAGTTCGCCAAGATGCTCGAAAACCTCGGTTGCCCCAACGTCGTCAAGATCAACTGGGGCAACCCATGCTTCAAAAAGAAAAACAAGGATCGCTTCTTCAACCTCCGCGCGCAGTGTTCAGTGCTTGCCGCCGAGGCCGTGAAGGACGCCCGCATCACGTTCTCCAATCAGTACGTCCAAGACCTGCTCGATCAGGCGTCCAAGATCCCCTATTTCTTCGATGAGAAGGCTCGATATCACATCGAGCCCAAGGACAAGATGAAAGAGGGGGGCATCCCGTCGCCCGACCTGTGGGATACCGTTTGCATGGCCTTCTTGGAGAGCGCGCATTACATCGGATCCGATGGCGATCACTCTGGGCGGTCAGGCATTGAGACGGCGCGCAAGGCTGCTGAGGATGCGTTTGCTAATGCTTAGATGTTATCGGCTAATGATTGTTTGTCCCTGCCTGCTTCACAAATGCGTTAAAACATGAGAAAATAATTTCGTCCGTAAAATGTATTTTTAAAACTGTTTAAAATCAATGGGTTAGTTAAATGTTGGACGAAATGAATGAAGAGCAATCAAATTTAGCCCAAGTTGTTCGCTTGGCCCTTTCTGGGCAAACGGAGGACGTTCGCCTGTTCGTTGCACGACTGGTGCGTAAGTACCGTAATACCAATCCTGAGTTAGCCGAGCAACTGGATCTTTTTTTGCGCACAAAGCCTTCCGCGCGCGCATCGGCCCCATTGCGTAAATCTATGAGCGATCCAATAGCGCAACATACATTGCCCGTAGATGATGAATCGCACCTGTCTCTATTGAAGGTATTTAAAACTCCTTTGGGGCGCGGTTCTCCATTGTTATCGAGTGAGCTTGAAGAGACATTGCAACAATTTATACAAGAGCGAAAGCAGGCAGAGAAATTGGTCGCATTGGGACTCCACCCCCCTCGTTCTGCTATCTTTGTGGGGCAACCCGGTGTTGGTAAGACTCTGACCGCGCATTGGCTGGCGACGCAATTGGGTGTCCCGCTATACGTTCTTGATCTGACGGCGGTGATGAGCAGCTTACTGGGAAAAAGTGGTAACAATCTCCGTGCCGCGTTCGATTTTGCGAAACGTAGCCCTTGCATATTGTTATTAGACGAGATTGATGCGATAGCAAAGCGAAGGAGTGATGACTCAGACGTAGGTGAGTTAAAACGCCTGGTGACTGTAATTCTGCAAGAGGTTGACGAATGGCCTTCAGAGGGCGTGCTCCTTGCCGCGACTAATCATCCTGAATTAATTGATCCTGCCTTATGGCGACGCTTTGATTTGGTAGTCGAATTTAAACTTCCTGAAATGCCGGTGGTTAAAGAAGCCATTCAACGATTCTTGGGGCCCGACTATGCAGTATTTGGTCGTTGGATTGATATTTTGACGTTCGCCTTTAATGGCGAATCTTTCAGTGATATAGAGCGTTCAATCCAGCGCTTTCGGCGTTCCCTTGCTGTTGGCACGGCATCTGATGCTGAATTAATCGAAGACTTTATTAAGTCGAGGGCATTAGTGCTGGATCGACCATCGAGAATTGATTTGGCTGTACTACTCGTTAAGCAGACTCGATTAACACAACATGCGATCTCCGATATTACCGGTATTAGCAGGGACACCATTCGCAAATATAGTAGCGAAAAGAAAATCAAAAAGGGAGCTGTGAAAAATGAGTCAAACTAATTTTCTGATCGGTCGCGGCGAACTATTAACTTACGATATAAAGGGCCCTAAGCGCTTTGGCGATCCGATTGAGGTGTATCCATTTTCGGTAGCCAAGAAGCGACTTAAATCTCGGCTTGTGCAGACGGCCTCGGATTTGGATAGTTTGCCGGCAGACGCTTGTCCTCGTGATTTTGGTGTTGCGCGCCTCACACTAAATCCAGGCTACATTGCCAAATCATATTTTCCAATCGCATTGCTCCGAACCGTGGGATTGGAGTCTATTGGAAGCCGGACAGTCAGACTTACTCCCGAAAAATGGAAAAAAAAGGGGGAGCCCACTGAATGCTCAACGACTGAATTGTTTATTGCCGGAAAACGCAATGTATTTCACCATCTTGCGGAATGGATGAATGTTGTCGAAGAGGGCTCAGACGTGGCTTTCGATTTAGCTCACATTGAAAATTTTTCCAGTTTTTCTGCGCAGGATCGCATCCGGAAATATGGTTCAAAAGATGAACGATTTTTTGAAATCGGCTTACATTTGCTACCTGATGAAGACTCTTCCTTTATTCGACAAGGTTTTCAAAAGTATGCCAAGGGATTTGATGTCGAACTTCATACTGATTTCAGTTTTCAAGCCGGAAATATGTGGTTTATTCCTGCTGAAGGAGCCCGTGAAAATGTCGAAAAATTGTCCTCCTTCGTTTTTGTTCGTATCATCCGGCCGGTTCCTCTGCTGCGCGGTATGCGGCCTGTGGTTCGAGCCAATTCGGTATCGCTAAGTTGCAATCTTCCAGTTGAACAGCCTTTGTCCTCGGAGCCGAAGGTGGCTATTTTGGACGGCGGCCTTCCAAAGGATCATCCAATAGCTCCTTGGTTGCGTTCATACAGATTACTCGATCCGTTAGCACAAGATGATGCGGGTGGGCTCGAGCATGGATTGGCAGTCACCTCTGCATTTTTGTTCGGACCTATTCAGCCTAATGGCATGGCACAGCGCCCTTATGCCTTTGTGGACCATCTCCGCGTGTTAGATGATGACATTACTACGGAAGACCCATTGGAGCTTTATAGAACTCTGGGATTTATCGAACAAGTATTATTATCCCGCCAATATGAATTTATTAACTTAAGCCTAGGGCCTGATCTTCCTATTGAAGACACTGACGTTCATGCATGGACTTCAGTCATTGATGATCTTCTTAGCGATGGCGATACCTTTATGACGGTGGCGGTTGGAAACAATGGTGAGCTCGATAATCTTTCTGGAAATTCACGCGTTCAAGTCCCATCAGATTGTGTCAATGCCGTTGCAGTCGGCGCTGCCAATACGACGGAGGAGAATTGGGCGCGTGCTCCATATAGCGCGATTGGTCCAGGTCGGAGTCCCGGTGTTGTGAAACCGGATTTGATGGCCTTTGGTGGCGATAGCGCAAAATATTTCCACGTCCTGTCTGCAAATAAAAAGCCTTCACTTTCCCCGCAATTAGGAACAAGTTTTGCATCACCATATTTGTTACGTAGCGCTGTGGGCATCCGCGCCATTTTGGGAACCGAGTTATCCCCGCTCGCGATCAAAGCTTTGTTGGTTCATGCGGCGAATGTTTCTACACACGATAAGGTGGAGGTTGGATGGGGAAAAATTCCCGAAGACATCATGACTATTATTACCTGCCCATCTGGAGTGGCACGAGTTGTATATCAGGGCGAGCTCAAGCCAGGAAAATATCTTCGTGCAGCGTTGCCGTTGCCAAAAGACGGATTAAATGGTCGCATCCGTTTAAAGGCAACATTTTGTTATGCGTCTCCCACCGATCCTCAAGATGCTGCGGCTTATACCAAGGCAGGATTGGATATTGTGTTCCGACCAAATTCGGAACGAATCAAAGATGGTAAGACCAATGCCGAAACAAAGGGATTTTTCGATATGAAGAAATTCTCTTCTGAGGAGGAGCGTCGCTCTGACATGGGCAAATGGGAGACAGTTCTTCACGGTGACAAAGGGATGCTTGGTACATCACTCAATGGACCGGTGTTCGACATTCATTACAATGCCAGAGAAGCTGGAGGTGCGACTCGCGGTGCAGAGAAAATTAGATATGCTTTAGTCATTACAGTTGAGGCCCCGAAACATGCGGATCTCTATAACGATATTTTGCGTGCGTATGCCTCTATTTTGACGCCAATTCAGCCGCAAGTTTCGCTGCCTATTCGCGTGTAGTCGTTATTTAAGGGCAAAAGTATCCCTCCGAGGGATTATATGTAAACAACTGACAAACCTCGTCCTGCGTGGCGAGGTCGATTGATAACAGGGGGACTAATGGAGATACTGGAAGCATATTGTGTCGAACTGGGCAAGGTCGTTGATATTTATGAGGCGCAGAAGGCGTTCTTCGATCTGCCCAAATCTCAACAGAAGCGCTTTGTCTTTCAATGCTCAGATGACGCTTGTCGGGAAAAAAATAACCCGCTTGTGTCTGGAGTGAATTACAACAAATTAGTGGAAGACACCGAGAAATATCGTCAGATTCATTTTCGTGCTCCAAAGGGGAATCCGCATCTCGACACTTGCGTTTGGGTGCAAGGACATGTGCAGAATCAGCCAGGAGAAGTTGACTCCGGTGGCGATGTTCCTGGCGAGCCACGGGTGGAACGTGCCAAGACAACCAATGTGATCGATGTTTTTAATCCAAAGACTGCTGATTCGTTGAAGGAGCCTGGAACTGCCAAACAGTTGGTTAAAACTCCAGTCGAGCGTGAACCTGTTGATGTCGATATTTCAGGCGGAAGTGTCCGTATGCGAGATGGTTACACCAGCACCTCACGATTGGAGCGATTTATTGACTGTTGGGCACAGTATGAAGGTGACGCGCTAAAATTGCATCAAATTACTATCGGTGGAAAAACACTCAGTTATCGGCAAGCTGTATTGCCACCGAACTGGATTGCACCAGCGGAAAATGGTACTCGGATTATAAGCGGTGGTGCGCGGACTAGCGTATGGCCTGCCGATGCACCTAAGCGGTTATATATCAACTTCATGGATAAGTGCGAGAAGTTTGCTGATAACGAAGGTGGCCGCTCGCTGATCATTGATTTGCCTTTGTCGCGCATTCGTGCCTGTACAGGTAGCACGTTGTTATTGCAAAAAATTGAACAGGCACAAGCCGATGGTTATTATTTGAAGGTTTATTGTTGGGGGCAGATTGTGCCGCGAAATGGCAAAGCGGGGTATGTCATTGAAATGGACTCGCTTGACAATTTGGTGCTGAAAGTCGTTAAAAAGCAGCAGAAATCAGAACATTGCGCCGTATAAATTTACGAATTTTCGCGGCAATAAGTTACTCCGCACTTCGGCGCCTTTGTAGCAGTCTCGATAGGAAAACCCCCTTATCTCACCCTCGGCGATGGCCCTATCATCATCGCCATGAAACCGACTATCACCGCCCAAGACATTCAAGCCATGGTCAGCCACTGGCTGAGTACGCCGCCTAACGGCTATCTCGGTTCGGATTACGGCGCTGATCCCCAGTCGCTGCTGCAAAATCCCATGGCCGCCGGTATCGGCGATGCGTTCATTGGAAAAATGCGCGAGGATGTGCCGGCGCTGGAGGCGATGCCGGCTGGCGCCGTGAATGTCTTCTACGTCGATGCGCTGCCGGATCGCCGTGAACTGATTGTCGACGT
>NZ_JBWKVC010000032.1:0-13253 GCF_059421505.1 Collimonas sp. GW821-FHT02H07 | reverse complement strand
CGTTACGGACGGCCTCGGTATGACCGGACCTAGCCCCTATTAGCGATCACCAGCCACCTACCAGGTCCGGTGACAACACCCCCCCGGATCATGGGCGACTGGGGGGGGGGGCAGCAATCATGCCGGACCTGGCTGGCCAACACCTCGAGAATCGAGGTCTGTAAATAGTAACGGGGGCGACAAATCGACCGCCATGCGTGAGCTCAAGCGCAATGCCGGCAAGCATCGCTGGAAACCAACCCAAGCCCAGTTCACTGTTTAATTGCGCTCCAGACCCGCATATTAGGTTTGCAAAGGACCTTTGATGATTTCTGTGCCGGACGGTGAGTCAGTCACATCACGTAAACCTTGAATCACAAAGGCCATGCCTACAGCGAGTAGTGCTCCAAATACCGTCAGCGCCGTGGCGCGGCCGTAGAGGTCTGATTGAGTTGTCGATTACTGAACCTAACACCTTAGCCCAAATCAGACTCTGACACAATCCCTGCCAAGCGGCGCGCCGCGGATTTCTTGTCATCTCATTTAGCGCCGCGCGCGATTTGAATCCGCTGTGCTTGAGGGGAATCGGCGCCATGCACGGATTCGGTTAGATTGCCCAAAGCATTGCGGCCTAAGATCATGTTTTAACGGCGTGCGGAAGCCGAAGACATGGCCGTTCCCGATAACTGGAGAGGGAACTTTCCCAGTAGCTCAAGCTATACACACGTCGCGCCCCTGGTAGAGTGTCATTCGCGGTTCACCATACTCGTAAAGGTATGAGGCAAGAATACGGAAAGCGTCGTGTCCTCGATGAGAAAACAAGTTCGCAAACTGCCTGTAGAACTATGCCGGTCGGTCAGGTGAACCCGAAGTATGGAGCTCGCTCCATACACGAAAGTCACGGTGGTCAGCGGTGTTAAGGTCTATTTCTGTGATCCGCTAAGTCCGAGGTGGCGAGGGAAAAACGAAAGCACCAATGGACTGCTTCGGCAATACTTATCCAAAGGCACTAGTCTGGCCAGCTGTCCTCAGGCGGATCTATACAGTATTGCTTTGCAGTTGAATCAACGACCTAGAGAAACGTTGGATTCCATGACGCCTGCAGATAATCTAAACGACATCGTTGGTCGTTGGCGTTGCATTTTCCGGTTAAACCCGTCCAGTCTACGTGATCGAGGAGTTTGCACCGGAACTGATTGAATCCCAACGTTGTTGATAGTTTTGATGATGAAAATTTTCAACCAGGAAATCGATAAAGGCGCGCGTCTTCGCCGGCAACAATTGGCGGTGTTGATAAACAATGTTGATCGATAGCCGAGGTAGCTTCCAGTCGACCATGAGCGGAAGCAGCCGGCCTGCGACAAGGTCATCGTAAATCACGTACGTCGGTTGCACCAGAATACCCATATCTTGTAGAGCTGCGGCACGAAGGATTTGAGCGTCATTGGCTTCCAGCATCGCCTTGATCGGAATCGTGATAGCTTCGTCGCCGCGTCGGAATGTCAGTTTATCGGAATCGTTGGCGTAGGTGTACAGCAGCAACTGGTGCTCCGCCAAAGCTTGCGGCACGCCGGGGGCACCGTGGCGATCTAGATAGGCCGGCGAAGCGGCAAGAACACGCCCCGTATCTGCGAGACGGCGGATCACAAGGTTCGAATCCGGTTCGTATTCTCGCGTCCGGATCGCCACATCAATGTTGTTATCAACGATGTCGTAGTAGCGGTTGGCGGCGACCATCTCCATCCGAACGTTGGGATACCGTTGTGTAAATCCCCGCAGCAGTGGCGAAAGTTGGAGGCAAAGTGACAAGGAGGCGGTCACACGTAGTACGCCCACCGGGTTAACAGTTGTCACGTTGACCGCCTCAATAGCCTCTTGCATATCGGCCATGGCAGCTTTGCAGCGGACGTAAAAATCCTGGCCCACATCAGTAACGAACAGCCGGCGTGTATTGCGTTCGATCAGTCGTGTTCCGAGGCGGCTCTCAAGCGCTGCGAGAAGGCGACTTGCCGAGGCATTCGACAAACTCAGTGCCTCGGCTGCCTTGCTCAGACTGCCAAGTTCGGTGATCTGCACGAACAGTTCAAATTCACTCCATCGATCCATGATCAGTTTTCCATTTTTAGGAAATGTCATTTCCAGTTCTGGCCTTTTATTCCATAGCCGCTATTCATATCATATTACTGCACTTCACGGCAAAGGCTGTCTGCGTCGGAGGTACAAGGAGATCATAGGCCATGCGAAACCTCGACGAGACAACGATCACCCAGGCTGTCATCTCGCGCCACGCGAATGCCTCGAATGAACGTCTGAAGACGATCATGACCAGTCTGGTTCAGCATCTGCACGGATTCGCACGGGAGATTCACCTCACCGAAGTCGAGTGGGCAGCGGGCATCGAGTTCCTCACAGCGGTAGGCCGTACCTGCAGTCCGACACGTCAAGAATTTATTCTGTTATCCGACACGTTGGGCTTGTCGATGCTGGTGTCTGCACAAAACCATCGCAAGCCTGAAAGTTGTACCGAGGCCACTGTATTCGGTCCCTTTCATGTAGAAGGCGCGCCAGAACGCTCGCTCGGTGCTGATGTTGCGAACGGCGCCCAAGGGGCTCCTTGCTTTGTACGCGGCCGCGTCCGCAGTCTAACTGGCGAGCCAATCTCTGGTGCCGTAATCGATGTTTGGCAGGCTGATGCCAATGGCATGTACGACGTACAGTACGAGGAACTTACCGAGTACCGCGCGCGCGCTACGCTGCGATCGGCGCAAGATGGCGGCTACCACTTCCGGAGCATCGTTACGACGCCCTATCAGATTCCACATGATGGTCCCGTCGGGAAAATGTTGGAACTGCTGAACCGCCATGCCTGGCGCCCCGCGCATCTGCATTTTCGAATTAGCGCACCAGGCTTCGAAACGTTGGTCACGCATGTATTCCGCGACCTAGATCCCTATCTAGATTCGGATGCCGTGTTTGGCGTGCGGTCGTCACTTGTAGCGGACTGGAGACGTCATACGGCAGGGCTCACCCCTGATGGCGAGGTTCTCGATACTCCGTTTCATACTCTGGACTTCGACTTCGTGATGAATCCGACGCACAAGGAAAAATGACACCATGATCAAACACATCGTCATGTGGAAGGTTCGAGGCGACACGTTGGATGCGCGGCGTGCCACCGGTGAGAGGATTAAACAACAATTCGAGGGATTGCGCTCACTGATCCCGGGCCTGCGCACGCTGGAGGTCGGACTGGATGTGAGTGGGGCCAGCCATGCTTGTGACGTGGTTCTGTACACCGAATTCGATTCGCCAGAAGCGCTCAAGGTCTATGCAGACCATTCAGAGCATAGACGAGTCAGGCGCGAACTTGGTGACCAGCGGGTGGCTGGTTTTCAGGTTGACTATGTCATTGACGAGGAGCCTGATCATGCTTGATTTCGCCTACAACATTGCGGCTGCACGGGTGGTGTTCGCCCCCGGTGGTCTTGGTCGTCTCGCGGACGAAGTGGCGGCGCTGGGGATCGGACGCGCGCTTGTCCTGTGCACACCCAATCAACGTGATCTGAGCGAGGCGGCCGCAACCCTGCTGGACAAGCGCTGCGGGGGGGTGTTCGATGGTGCGCGCATGCATGTACCGATCGAGGTGGCACGCGAAGCATGCGCGTACGCCACTTCGATGAGCGCCGACGGTGTCGTGGCGATTGGCGGAGGCTCGACCATCGGCCTGGCCAAGGCGATTGCGCTCGACATGGGGTTGCCGGTGGTCGCTGTCCCGACTACCTACGCTGGCTCGGAAATGACGCCTATCTACGGGTTGACTGAGGGCGGTGCCAAGCGAACCGGACGCGATTTGCGCGTACTGCCGCGCACGGTGATCTACGACCCGGAGTTGACACTCGAACTACCGGTGGCGCTGTCGGTAAGCAGCGGTTTGAACGCGATTGCGCATGCCGCCGAAGGACTGTACGCGCGTGACGGCAACCCGGTGCTGAGCCTGATGGCAGAGGAGGGTATTCGGGCTTTGGCCGCTGGCCTCCCGTGCTTGACTGCAGCGCCGCGTGATCTTCCTGCGCGCAGCGATTGCCTATATGGTGCCTGGCTGTGTGGCACGGTACTAGGACAGGCGGGGATGGCGCTACATCATAAGTTGTGCCACGTCCTGGGCGGCAGCTTCGATCTGCCGCATGCGGAAACCCACGCCGTGATGTTGCCGCATACCTTGGCCTACAACGCACCTGTCGTTCCAGATGCGATGCGTCGTGTAGCGCGCGCTATTGGGCGACCTGATGCATGTGTGGGTCTGTACGAACTTGTAAGCGAGCTCTGCGCACCAACCGGGTTGCGCGACTTGGGCGTGGTGGTGGCCGACCTCGACCGTATCGCTGACCTTGCGCTCGCCAACCCATACTGGAACCCGCGTCCGCTGGATCGTGAGGCGATTGTCGGGCTTCTGCGACGCGCCTGGGCCGGTTCTCCTCCCGAATCATGACCACCCCGTCGTCGCAAGATGCGCCGAAACTATTTTTACAGGAAGCTAGCGATGACCAAAATTATCCATCGGCGTCTGACATTCGTGAAGGGATTAAGCATGGCTGCAGCTTATGCAGCAGAACTTAGGATTGAGGTCTCGACGCCTTGAAAGGCACAGCGAACGCCCGTATACGAAGCAGCGTCGCGCTCGCCGTCAAGCAACCGTCGAGGAAAATTGGTGAGCAACGGACAAAATTAATGATGGCTTAATGAAATGAAAAGAAATCACATGAACAACAATGCTTCGAAATCAACGTCGTCACGGCCCGGTATTGAACTGGAATGGCCCGCGGCGGACTTCTCTCGCGTGCCCTACGAAGTGTTCACTGATCCGCACATCTATAGCCGAGAGATGGACCTGTTGTTCCGTGGCCCGGTCTGGAACTACCTGGGATTGGAATGCGAGATCCCGGAGTGGGGAGACTTCCAAACCACCTGGGTTGGGGACATTCGTGTTGTAGTGACGCGCGCCAAAGATGGGACAGTCCATGCGTTCGAGAACAGCTGCGCCCATCGGGGAGCAATCATAGTCGACCAGACGCGTGGGAATGCTAAGCGCCACACCTGTCCATACCATCTATGGACCTACAACCTCGCGGGTAGTCTTACTGGCGTGCCGTTAGAGAAAGGGTATGCTGGCAAAGGTGGTATGCCACCATGCTTCGAAAAAAAAGATCACGGCCTACGCACACTGCGCGTGGCGACTCGAGGTGGGCTGATCTTCGGAACATACAGCGATGCCACCGAAACATTGGACGACTACCTCGGTTCGCACAGCATTACGCAGATCGAACGATTGCTCGGCCAACGCAAGCCAAAAGTCATAGGCTACTTGCGCCAGAAGATCCAGGGTAACTGGAAGCTCTACAATGAGAACGTTCGTGATCCTTATCACGCCTCGCTGCTACACATGTTTCAAGTTTCGTTTGGCATCCAGACACCGGCAATGCAAGGTGGTATCAAATTAGACAAGGATGGAAAGAACACCTGGAACCATTCGATCATGACTGCCGATGATGCGGAGAACCTTGGCAAACTCGAAACCGACTACGCTGATACAGGCAAGCTCATGCCAGATCTCGAGCTGCACGATCCATCGCTGCTCGAAGTTAAGCTAGACCTCGGCGACAACTACAAGACTACTCTTCTTTCTATGTTCCCGACCTTGATCGTTGCTCAGGTCGACAATACCTACGCAATTCGTCACCTGCGCCCCAAAGGTCCGAATGCAGTGGAGCTGCACATCACTTACCTGGGCTTTGAAGACGACACCCCGGAGCAATTGCATAGTCGTCTGCTTCAGGTCAACCTCATCGGCCCGGCTGGCTACATCTCGATGGAAGACGGCGAGGCGCTGCGTCTGGTGCAAGAAGGGAGCAAGATGCGCCGTGGCGACCATTCTGTGCTCGAGATGGGCGGCATCGGAGAGTTGCATGATACCGACTACTTATCCCAAGAGATATCAATCCGAGGTTTTTGGAAACACTACCATCGAATGATGGAATTTCCCCAAGCCGGTGCCTCAAAGATCGAACAGGGGAAGGTATGATGAATCATTCTCTGCAAGAACGCGTAGCGCGCTTCAATTTTGACTATGCGAACGCTCTAAACCAGTGCCGTTTCGCAGAGTGGCCCGAATTTTTTTCGGTCAACGATTGCGATTACCGTATAGTTTCGCGCGAAAATCACGATGCCGGACTCCCGGCTCCGCTAATGGGCTGCTATACGCACGGTATGGTGAAGGATCGCGTAGCCATGCTCATCAAAGGCACGCTAACGTACCGCAAAATGTACTTGCGACATTACATCTCCAACGTGCGTGTCGACAAGGTAGCCAATGGCGCCATCACGGCCAGCGCCAATCTGATTGTCATGCAAAGCGACCATGAGGGTAATTCTTCGGTCTATATAGTCGGAAGCTATGAAGACACGCTTTTGGAGATCAATGGGGAACTTAAGTTGGGTAAGCGGCTGGTTATCGTCGACTCGTTCAGCATCGACAACATGCTTGCTGTGCCCTTATGAATACGCATTCCAGCATTATTATCGTGGGCTGTGGCCTGGCTGGAGCTGAGGCCGCGTTCGCTCTGCGCGAGTACGGGCATCTGGGACGGATCGTGTTGATCGGCAGGGAAATTTGGCCTCCTTACGAGCGGCCACCTCTCTCGAAATCTTACCTCAAGGGCGATTTGACGCGTGACAGGCTCTGGATTCGTCCTGCTGAACTGTACATCGAGCAAGACATAGAGTTGCGCCTAGGTACGGAGGTCACCGCCATCGACCGTGCGAAGCGCTGCGTACGCTTGGACACAGGTGCGATGCTTGACTACGATAAGCTGCTAATCGCTACTGGCGGCGAGGCGCGGCGATTAACGATTCCTGGTGCGGAACTCGACGGCGTGGCGGAACTCAAGACGCTCGACGATGCGGATCGCTTGTTATCTCAGCTGAGGGAATGTAAATCGGTCGTCATCATTGGCGGCGGGTATGTCGGCATGGAGTTTGCGGCGACGGCGCGCCAAGCTGGTTGCGCGGTCACTGTGCTAGAGAGTCAAGCCACGGTTCTGTCACGTTCGCTCTCTGCAGTGATTGCAGAACATCTTCAAAGCGAGCATGAGAAACGAGGCGTGCATGTGCTGACGCGTGTGAGTGTGACGCGGATCGAAGGTGATGATCGCGCTAGCGCCGTTGTTTTGGCGAATGGCCTTCGCTTACCTGCCGAAATGGTGCTAATGAGTATTGGTAACCAGGCCAACGATCTGTTGGCGCGTAACGATGGTGTGCTAGTCGACCGCGGCATCGTGGTTGACCGCGACGGTCGCACCAACGACCCCGATGTGTTCGCAGCCGGTGACTGTACGGTGGTTCACTACGATGGGTTCGACGCGCCGCAGCGGTTGGAGTCGGTACAAAACGCTACCTCGCAAGCTAGGCGAGCCGCAGCGGCGATGTGTGGTCTGACCGCAGGGCACGACGAAGTGCCATGGTTCTGGTCAGATCAATTCAATATAAAACTGCAGATGGCCGGACTGCCCTTGCATGGCGACACCGAACTGGTGCGCGGCGATCCTCATAGCGGTCACTTCAGTGTTATTTACCAGAACACGTCTCGCATGACGGCTATTCAATGCGTCAACGCATCGAATGACTTCGCCGCAGCAAAAAAAATGATCGCCGAGCGTCGCATGTTCCCGGCCGATGACTTATGCAACCCGCATGTCAGCCTGCGCGAGATTCGCCTGAACCTGGCTGCGGAATGAAATGGAAACAATGGCTCAACGTGGCAACACAAAAGGAAATCTCTATGTCCAGTATACAAATCGAAATAACTGACCGCAAAGGCCATGTCAGTCAAATTCTGTGCACACCCGGCGTAACACTCATGGAAGTACTCAAGGCGCGCGGACTTCCTGTGGCGGCGACGTGCGGCGGAGCAAAGTCTTGCGCAACCTGCCATGTTTATGTCAGCGAAAGCAACGCAAAGTTTGCATCACCCGATGAGGAGGAGATCGACTTGTTGTCCGAATCGGACTATTACCGCGAGAAGACTTCGCGCTTGAGTTGTCAAATTTTGCTGCAGCCAACGTTGACTGAATTGCGGGTTGAACTTGCCCCTCAGGATTGATCCTGATTTTTATCGGAAAGAAAATTAATCATCCACGTTGACGCGTGGTGGTAGGTCCATGCCCCCGGTTTGAGCCAATGCAACGGCAGAGCAAGGTGGCGTCATCACACTGAAAACAGGCATTTTAATGCCGAAAAATTATCAATTGGAGACAAATCATGCATCAGAAGAAAAATCTCAATGATCTGAGCGTGGAAGCGCTGGGCGTCAATGTCCAGGACTTCCTCAATCAGCATCCGTTCTCCCGGTTTCAATGGCTCATCTTCGCATTTTGTTTTGCCATCGTCTTGCTGGATGGCTTTGACACTGCCGCCATCGGTTACATTGCGCCTTCACTTATCAACGAATGGGGTATGACGAAGCAGGCATTGGCGCCGGTATTGAGCGCGGCGTTACTTGGTCTAGCGGCTGGCGCTCTTGTAGCAGGACCGTTAGCGGACCGGATGGGCCGCATACTGCTGCTCCGAATTTCTGTACTGTTGTTCGGTGTGGCGTGCACATGGTCATCATTTTCCCCTAACCTTGAGCAGCTCACAGTTCTACGTTTCATAACGGGATTAGGCCTGGGCGCCGCCATGCCCAACGCAATCACCCTGATGAGTGAATACTGCCCTAATCACCGGCGCTCGATGCTCATCAACACCATGTTTTGCGGCTTTCCCATAGGAGCAGCATTTGGCGGGTTTCTGGCCGCGTGGATGATTCCTCAATGGGGTTGGCGTAGCGTGCTGCTACTAGGCGGCATTGTGCCATTAGTTTTGGCCGTGCTAATCCTCTGTTTTCTGCCAGAGTCGGTGTGTTACATGGTAGCCAAGGGGTTGCCGGTAGCGCGTGTCCGCGCTGTTCTTAGCCGTATTTCCGTGACAGCAGCTAACGCCAACTTCTTTGTTATGACCGAAAAGACGGAAGTCTCCGGCGCCAAAAGCAGCATCGGTATGGTGCTTTCCCGCTCTTACATTATAGGGTCGGTCATGCTATGGCTTACCTACTTCATGGGCTTGGTGATCTTCTTTTCGCTCGTCAACTGGATGCCCCTCTTGTTTAAGGATGCAGGATTGGCGCCGAGGACCGCCACGCTTATTGCAGCCTTGTTTCCTCTGGGTGGCGTCGGTGCGATTTTTTTTGGCTGGATGATGGACCGCTACAACGCCAACCGGATAATTGCGACCGGCTACGCGGTGACCGCTATCAGCATTTATTCCATTGGACAGGCCGTCGGCAATGTCGGTATGTTGATGTTCGCCGTGCTGATGGGAGGAATCTTCATGAACACAGCGCAAGTGTCTATGCCAGCACTTGCTGCTACGTTCTATCCGACGCAGGGCCGCGCCACTGGCATCGCCTGGATGCTGAGCATCGGTCGCTTTGGCGGGATTGCCGGTTCATTCCTTATCGCCGAGCTTGTTCGTCGTCAGTTTGGAATTAGCGCGATTTTCTCGATCGTTGCCATTGCGGGATTGATCGCTGCGGCCGCGCTAGTGGTCAAGCAGTTTGTGCATCCCGAGGAGAAATCTGAGGCGTTTGCGCAGGCACTCAAGAGCACGCTCAATCGGGGGTGAAATTGTCGAGTACTTACACAGGCTGATGCTACGAAAGAATTAGCGATAGCAAGAACTTAAAAAAAACGGAACTGAATTATTAATACAAGGGCGGAGGTAATGAAGAGATAGCTATATGGAGGTTTGACGATGTTGCTTAAAAATTGCATTTGTCAAGCGTCTCCGACAAGCTTGGCGAGGACCGTGTTATCCGAGAAAAAAACGAGAAACAACACAATACGGGGTAAGCGAAATAGCGAAAGCAATCTGAACAAGACATGCCGCAATGAAGTTTAAAAAAAATTATATGCATGTCTATGCAATTTATCAGTTGCTTTAGCACTCAATAAATGGAGAGAGACAATGAAAAAGAGAATCTTAATGGCTGAAGTGCTGTTGACAGTCACCGTACATCAAGTCTATGCCGAACCGATCCCCAGCGGAAGTAATGTCGAGATATACGGATTGCTGGACGCTGGTGTTTCCTTTATCAGTAATGAAGGTGGTCACAAAAACCTGAAATCTGACGACGGTATTTATTTCCCCAATCTAATCGGCTTCAAAGGCAGTGAAGATATCGGCGGTGGATTGCACACGATCTTTAACCTGGTAGATCAGTTTTCGCTTGGAACCGGCGCTATCATAAAAGGGCAAAATAAATTATTCGGGCGTGATTCATATGTCGGCCTGGCTAGTACACAGTACGGTAGGCTCACTTTGGGCAACCAACTTGACTTTATGTTTGACAGTTTATTTTTGGGTCATAATGACGCGGCGATGTATGTGGGTGGTCTGTATAACTTCCGTAACGGCCCGTTCGGTAAGATCGCACTTCCAGGTGATCCCCCATACGCTGGCTCATTCGACTGGGACAGGATGAGTGGTGAGACTGTTAGCAATTCTGTCAAATATGTCAGCCCGACATTTAATGGCTTTAGCTTTGGCACTTTGTATGGTTTCGGCGGAATCGCCGGTTCGTTTGGTAACAACAGCACAGTCAGCGCTGGGGCCAACTATGAAATGAACACCTTCGGAGCCGGGGTTGCTTACACCAAGGTGAATTATGGCGGGAATGTTCCCAGAGATACCAACGTGACGAACTGGGGTGCGGGTGCGCATTATGGATTCGGCGATTGGGTAACTTCCGTACTGCTCACGACCGTGCGGAATTCGGCCAACGGTGGTGTGATTGGCGAAGTTGAGCTTGGCGCAACCTATCACTTCAACTCATTTTGGGCGCTGGGCGCGGACTATATGTATATGAAGGGCAATAAATACCTGAACGATAATCATGCGCACCAAGTCACTGCGAAACTGAACTACGCGTTCTCGAGGCGTACAGGCATGTATCTGGAGACGGTCTACCAACGAACCAATGCCGGCGCACAGGCGCTGGTCAACGGCTTGCTTAATCCGACCGATACGTCCAGCGGCCCTAACCAGTTCATCATGCGCATTGGTTTACAAACACGCTTCTGATCCTTGTCATAGTCTCTAAGCACTATTAATTGTCGAAGCGTATGACATTGATATAGGCTGTGGTCGAGAAAACAGATGTGTAATTTGAGTTTAATCCCATGAGATTAATGATTCTTTATCAGTAAATTCCGGTAAGGCGGAGCAAAAGCTCTTATATAGGTAAGGTCCGAGTACGAAGCAATTATCGAGAATTTTGAGATCAGGAATTTTCCGTAAATTAAACGTTCATGGGCATTGAGGGAATTCACGTACTAAACATTGAGATCAGAGGCGAAGAATCGGAGCAACACTGTCCAAATGCGAGAAAATTAGTGCGCGGTGGAAGTCAAAAAAAATGTCTGCGCTTTGGTGTTCTCTTTGATAGAGGGTGATGATGATCTTTATTAAATCAGTATTCTTTTCCGTGGCATATTTAATTTTTCCAGGAGTTGTTTTGGCAAACGATTTTATTCCCAATCATGCTGAGCATGAACTGTCGCAGCCTATCGTAAAATTATCACAGGGAGTTGTCCGGGGACTGCGCGAAGGTTCAGTCAATATTTTTCGCGGCGTACCCTATGCTCGTGCTAAGCGCTTCCAGCAACCTGAAGCACCAGTCCATGAAATAGGCATTCGGGAGGCAATTAATAGCGGCCCACTTTGCCCACAGCAACCAACAAATCTAGATTTTGGATTGGGTAAAGACGAATCGTTACCTACCTCTGAAGATTGTCAAAATCTTTCCATCTACACTCCTGGTTTGAAAACGCGTTTGCCGGTGATGATTTGGTTGCATGGAGGGGCCTTTCTCAACGGCGGTGGCGAACTTGCTAAGTACGACTTCAGAAAGCTTTCTCAAGAACAGCAAATTGTCACTGTAAGTATAAGCTATCGCTTGGGGGCTCTTGGATTTCTGTATTTACCAGAAAAAGGCGTTGTGAATCTAGGTTTGCAAGATCAAATTGCCGCGTTAAATTGGGTCAGCGAGAATATTGAAAAATTTGGTGGTGACCCGAACAACATTACAGTTTTTGGACAATCTGCAGGGGCAGTTTCGATATCTGCCATCATGTCTTCGAATCCAGGGTTGATTCATCGAGCCATCCTGCAAAGTGACCTTCTTGATATCAGTGTGCATACCCCCGTAATGGCAGAGATCAACAGCAAAGCTTTCCTGAAAGAGCTTGGCGTTGATCCAATGACCGCAACGATAGAACAAATACTTCAAGCTCAATTAAAAGTGCAAATGAAGTACACGCAAGGGGCGCCATTTGCCCCTGTATTTGAGGATGGATCTCTATCCAACCCGCCTCAAAATACCGCCTCGCCATCTGATATTTTGATAGGCTGGAATCAAGATGATGCCGCCCCGTTCGCCGCGATGATGCAACATAAATCTCTAACGTCATCTGAAATTTGGTGGCAAAATCCGTTATCCGCCAAGTTGACACATCAACTGCTAGAGAATCCTTCGCGTAATTTCGCTAAGGCTTGGAAACGGACAGGGACAAACGTAATTTTTTATCAAATTAACTGGCGCCCAAGTGGGAGTAAAATTGGGGCGGGTCATTGTGTAGAATTGCCTCTTTTGAGCGGGAATGAATCGCATTGGCATAATGCACCACTTTTGGGAAATGTCCCTTGGAGTGAGGTTGAGAATAGGGGACGGCAACTGCGACAGGCTTGGGCGGCGTTCGCTAAGGACGGAACACCGCCAGTGGCATCGGAGTGGTTATCTGTTGAGCACTAGTGCGTATGAAATTCAAAGTAGTGGCGTTCACAGTTGAATTGCTGAGGTGGGGCCCGGAATATCCGCGATTTTGTGTAATTGGGTTGTCGTTTAATGTTGCGGTATGCGCTCATTAACCATGACGGCGAAGCGATTGAAGGCTGCTTTAGAGTTCGAGTCGGCATCTTCGATTTTTTACTGATGTTGCGCAAAGCCAGATAATACGGTTTGATCAAGGCATCGTCATTTGGAAACGCATCTCGTTATGCATAAAGTCTGAAGGCACTGCCAGCGGCACCAATAACTTATTATAAAGTGAGGGTGTGCTGGATTTTGTGTAAACGGAATTTCGTTTAGTTCGGCGTCATCCGCTCTTCAAACTGGATTGTGAAGC
>NZ_JBWKVC010000031.1:0-15926 GCF_059421505.1 Collimonas sp. GW821-FHT02H07 | reverse complement strand
CGCCGAAACAAGGGAATTTGCGCCGATCGCGATGGCGGTGGCGGTGCCGTTGGCGACGACTTTAGATTGCAATCCAAGCGCAATAGCTGCGTTTCCCCCCGCATTGGCCAATAAGCCGAGAGCCATCGAATTGACGCCCGATGCATTGGCGCCATCTCCCTGTGCAATGCCAAAGGCACCGTTGACTGTGGCGCCGCGCCCTATCGCAATACCTGAAGTATTCGCCGCGCCGACAGCTGACTGGCCGCCGATGGCGATTGCATCCTGTGCCGCGGCTGCTGCGCCTGCGGTCGCATTCGAGCCGATTGCCGTGGCGCCGATACCGGAAGCTGTAGTGGCCGTGGTGCCAGTACCGCCCAATGCGGTCGCGTAATTCGCCGTAGCGCTGCTGCGATTGCCTAAAGCAATTGAATTGATGCCGGTCGAGTTGGATGCAGATCCAATCGCGATGTTGTTGGTGCCCGTGGAGGTGTTAGCTTGATTTCCAATCGCGATAGCACTGTTCCCGCCGGCGTTAGCTGTAGTTCCAATCGCGATAGCACTGGGCCCGCCGGCGTTGGCTATATTTCCAATCGCGACAGCGCTGCCCCCCCCCGCATTGCTCGAGCTACCAAACGCGGCAGCATTCGTGCCGCTAGCAGTTGCGCCGGGCCCGACCGCGGTGGCTGATGCAGCCGACGCTACCGAACCGGAGCCGACAGCGACCGTACTTGTCCCCGTAGCATTGGCCGACACGCCCAGCGCAGTCGCAGCTTGCCCATTCGCCACAGTACCATTACCGATCGCTAACGAATCTACATTATTACAAGTGGCAGTGGCACTAAAGCTGCCGCTACCTCCGATGGCGATACAATCTAGATTGCTGGCTGTGGCAGAGCCGATAGTAAAACCTTGATTGTTGCCACCGAGAGTCGGTGCCGCTAGAGCGACTTCTGGCATGCTGATTAGCATCGTTGCACCAGCAAGCAATGTAGTTAGTGCTGCGGCTTTCACAGAGCGGCTAGACTTCCCCTTGCCTCGCGTGAGAATGGATGAGCGATTCGATTTGCTCTTGTTATTGGTTATTTCTGACACAACAACCGAGGTGCCAAGTGCTTGACTATAGACAGTGCGATAAACTTTATTCATGATTGGCTCCCCGCCAAAAATTGCTTAAAACACAACTTCCTAACGTTAATCGTGTTACTCGCGGTAGCGCAAAAACCGAAGAAAGCTGAAGAAAGAACCGGAGCGGATAATTTATTTTTTTTCTGCCGCCGCAATCAAGCCAGACTGATATCCGACAGGGGTCCAGTGTTCGCTCGACCAGACAAGCGAAACCCTTTCCCAAGCCTGCGCATTGGAATAGCTGGATAGAAAAGTAACGCTGGTGAATTCGCCCCGAGGCAAATTAGGGTTGTCGATCTGATGCCACATCGATTGCCAGATGCGCCGTTCGGGTGGCCGCCCTAACTGGTTGCGCATATTCCCGACATATTTGACCCAAGCCGTCTGTTCCAACTGTCTTTTCATCAATGGATCACTTTGTTCCCACATTTTCTCAACCTGCCCAGCGTCGGCTAATTTCAACCACTGCATAGCAGTGTCAATGGCGGAGTCAGCTGATGGCGGCTGCGCCGCAGCGTACGTTGCGATCGCCATGCTTAGAAACACCAAGGCCAGTTTGGCAAAAATAGATACTTTGCCGAAACAGCACGCCATCTGGCGTAGCAAGCCTGATTTGAGGCTTGTTATTTGAAGTGCTCTTGCCATTGTCTTCTCCGTATTCCTACGCTTCAATGAACTCAAGAAACGTTTTTTTATATTTTTATCTCGGTCACCTTGATATATGCGCCTTCAATCGCTCTCAAACTGAGTAAAAAGTAGTACGCGTACTTTTAAAGTAACTGCTGTTGAATAAAAATTCAACAATCAAATTCTGTTTTTAACAATAGTTCACAGACAAATTTCCGTACAGAAATTTTCCAATGAGTGATGCAATATGAATGCATTAAAACTTCCCAACTCAGCGCACAACGGCTGCAATATGTGCGCACCAGTTTTATTGCTAAAAATTTTGAGCACCTCAAATAATTCTGATAATCGGACCATATGGATACTTGCTACGACCGGACTTCCCTCTTGCTCATGGCATTGCAAACGAATACAGAAGCATGTTTTTCAGGACGCAAGAATCCCCATTCGCAACATGTCTGCTCCAGACAGATGACGTCATTAATCTGAAATCGAGTTTCCCGCTTGTTTGCTTAACCGCTCTCGGTCAGGGTGGAATTTCGCTTCGCTTTCGTATCATCCTGCCTTAAGGTAACATTTACCGACAATCGAAATCAATAAACAACCTCCCCTGATCCAGCTCAGCTAAATGTCTTTGGCTATGCCGACTCCCCCCATGTAAAGCTTCCTGTAGCTTTTCCTGACCCGTCGCTGCTCCCTACGCTGCATGTATAAATCGGCGTAATCGGCAATCTCCGTCAGCATCCGCAACAGATCAGGATCTTTGATCCCATTCTGGACCAAAAAGCGCCAAAAATTACTCTCAGTCCAGCGCCGGAAGCGCATGTAAGTTGCGTTCCATTTACCAAACTGGGAAGGTATTCGATGCCATAAACCATTATTCGACACAATCCAGAAGACCGCTTCCATGAACAGACGATTATTCCTGCCGTGCATGCCGGGGTCGCTAGCCTTCCCGATCATCAACGGCTCAAGCTGCAGCCATTGATCGTCGCGCAGTTTCATCTCGTATTTATGTATCTCATCCATGAGAATCTCTACTGAAAATTTATTCCTGCAATAAAATACCGACGGCCTGGCGGCACATGCCTTGCGCTATCTCGCTTTCCAGCAAAACCGCCAGCCGATACAAATACTTCAAATACGCTTGCACTTCATTCTTCCCCAACCACTTCAATTTCAATGCGGCGGTTGGAACGCAGGCAATCCTGCAATGCCGCTGTCTTCACCGTGCCAGGACACCGCGCCAGCGGCTGCCGGTCGCCCATGCCGGCAACGCGGATGATCTTGGCGTCGATGCCTTGCTGCGCCAGCAATTTGCTTACCGCATCGGCCCGAGCCAGCGACAGCTCGACCTTGTCAGCCTCAGCGCCGAGACGGTCGGTATGCCCCGTCACAACCACGTAATAGATGCGCCTGAAATTACGCTTGATGTCGTTTGCCAGGCGTTCAATTCTCAAGCGGCCTTCCGGCGGCATGTCTTTTAATTCCCTGCCCGCCGCGCCGAACAACCCATCCGCGCTCAAGGTCAGCTTTTGCGGCGTCGTCGCGGCCTTCGCCTGGACCGCTTCAACCGGCGGCGGATCGACCAGCAATGCGCAATCCGGATTGCGCCAATAGAGACCGCTGACGCGCACACTGCTATCGAAGCGCACCATGTACTGGCAAACCACATCCTCCGTTTCCTTGCTGCCACGAAGGTGGAACAGATAATTCCATTCGCGGACACCAAATACTCCTTCGCTAAAATGCGGCGTACCCAACAGCTGACGTACTTCGTCCTTGTCCATGCCAGTGCGCATCAGACGCAACGCTTCGGTGGTGGGTACCGTACCTTGCCGCAATATGGAGGAGCCAGGGTTGGGAAAATCTCCATCCTCCGGTGCAGCGAGATTTGCCGATTCCCGCTGCATTCCCAGCAGGCCTGAGCCGGCACAGCCGCCGAGCAGGAAAATCCCCATCGTTGCCGTGGACAGCAATAGAAACTTCATCGCCGTCCGCAGAACTGCAGTCCGCGCTTGCTCAACCATGATTCCATCTCCTGAAATTGTCCCACTAACCCTGACACTTTCAGTCTGACGAAACTGCTAGTCGCCTTGTCTTGAGTTTGTATGGGACGATAATATTTAGAAAAAAATCTATCGTGATGATTCTGCGAGAATTCATCAGAATTGCATCCCGTCTAATGATAATATCTTGTTGCGCAAAAGAATTAAATAGTGTAACGACCACTTCCCAACCCCTCCTCCCCTTGATCGTAGATCCTGACAAATTCTCGCAAGTTTGGCACGAACGCTGTCGTATTTTGTATGATCTTTTACCTGAAGCAAGAATTGACGGATCGAGGCGGCTATCGCCAGTCCGGCCACTTTCAGTCTGTCCGATAGGCGTGGCCTATGCAAGAATTTGTGAATTTTATGCAGCGTAGCGGACCATGATCGTGGCAATCGTCTTTTTCTCTCCATCCATTTAACTGAATCCGCTCCGATGCGTATCGCCGTACTTGAAGACGAACCTAACCAGATGGAGTATCTGGTCCACACCCTCGAACACCAGCTGGCGCTGGACGACGAGAACGTCTCGTGCGTCACGTTCGAACGCGGCGAAGCATTGCGGCGGGCGCTGCGACGCGAAACCTTCGATCTGCTAGTGCTGGACTGGAACGTACCGGACCTGGACGGCGTCGACTTGCTGCACTGGCTACGCCAGTATCAGCAGAGTGAAACACCGGTGATCATACTCAGTTCGCGCTCGTCGCAGAACGATGTCGCCAATGCGTTGGGCATAGGCGCCGACGACTATATCGTCAAGCCGTTGCAGCCGCTGGAGCTGGCGGCGCGGGTGCGACGGCTGTTGCAGCGCAATCGCCCTGCCGCATCGAAATCACTGGAACGTTACGGCAACTGGGTCTTTGACCGTCCCTCGTCCAGCATCAGCGTGGAGCAGGACGGAGAAAAACAGCACTTCGAACTCACCGAACGCGAGTTCAGGCTGGCGCTCGCCCTGTTCCGCAAACTCGGCCAGGCGGTATCGCGCGCTTATCTGATGGAAAGCATGGGGTACGACGGAGAATTGACAACCCGTGCATTGGATAGCCAGATCTACCGCCTGCGTGCAAAACTCGGTTTATACGCTGCCCGCGGCTTGCGCTTGCAAACCGTCTACGGCCAGGGCTATCGGCTAGAAACAACCGATGACAACATACAAGATGCCGCTCCACCCGCCGTTTGAACTAATCGCTAGCACTGTGCCGTAGCGATGTCCGAGGACGATCTGGAATCTGCTGCTGTTATTGTCGATTGCGCTGGCGGGACCGGCATTAGCACAGCAAGAAGATTCAAGTTTATTCAAACTCCCACATTTCGTTAATTTCCACTTGAGAATTAACTAAAAGCTCAAAAAAGAGCTCGCCACCATTACGAGAGCGAGCCCAATGCATTACGGGGAAAATACATCTGAAGCATTTTCAATATAGAACGTGGCAAATAAAATAGCAAATGAGCGCGCCAATACGTCCGGGTCTTCTACCTCTTTACCGCCCAGCCTTATCTGTCACTGACTGTAAATTAATGTAATTTTCGCGCAGCCCCAATGCTAACTCCCGCCAGGCCCGGCAACTGGTGGCGTTGCCGGCGTCGATGGCAACGACCTGAGCAAGCGAAATGCCGGCGGGTTCTCGGTCAGAATCGGCGGCAGGTCCGGGATCCTCACCTGACCAGGCGGCGTCGTACACGCGCACAAAGCCAGCATTGACAGTAAAGCGAGCACTGTCCGCTTGCGTGAGGTAGGTCGGCACTTGCTTTTCAATGATTTCTCCTTTGGTATAAATGGTCTTGATGCGATCGACATACTTGATCTGCGTCTGCACGACGACAACCTGCTGTGCTTTGGCTATTTTGATTGAGCGCTCGGCCTGCTGATTGACATAGGCAATGTGTTTTTCACCCTCGTCCTGCTTGCCTTTGTTGTAGCAGATCGTCCCAAACACAGCGGCAGCCGAAACGAGGGCCAGCCAGCGTGCCCACCAAGGCAATACCTCTTTCAAAAGGTTCATACGACCCCGAAGGTACTTTTGCACGCCACCCAGCGCACGCGCCGCGCGGCCAGGCTCTCCGCAGTAATGCCGGCGCCATTAATCCGTGTCGACAGCCCATCAAAATCCCCTCTATCGGCATAGGCATTGCCCCCAATCGAGTGCCAGAACCATCCCGCCGAGCGTGCCGCGAGCACCCTGTCCATGGAAAGCCTCTGCGGGGCAGCGACGTAATCAACACCCAGCGCAGCCGAACACGCCGCGTAGTTATCGCGAAACGTAACTTGCTTCAGGCCGCCGCCGCGATAGCGCCAGCCATCACCGGAAGCGATGTCGCCATTACCGTACCGATTGGCGTAGACGATGTTGGCGATCCGGATCTGGCGCTCCAGCGGCACCATCTTCTCTCCTGGCTGGCGGCCGAGGCCAGCGGCGTGCATTGCAATACGCTTGCCAAAGGTGGCAATCAGTCCTTGCACCGAATAATCAAACGATTCGGACAAGCGAGACAGTCCGGCACTTTCGTGGCCGATCTGCGCGATGAAAGCCGCACACCGTGCCGGCGTGCTGATGCCGAACTCGACCAACGCGGCATTGATCGGCGCCGCCCAGTCCATCGCGCGCGCGATAGGAATGCGTAATGCTGTTGAGAGCTGTGTAGCGGACAAACTCATCGCTTCCCCAGGCAGTTGCATTGATGCCAGCGGCGCCAGAACCATACGGCCAGAATCGCGACAGCCACATTCGACACCACTTCAGATTGCTCACTCCAGAAACCAAAGGCATCCGGCCGCATGATGCTCACAAAGGACGTGAGCGCCACCAGGGAGAGTGCGGAAGTACCCAGCACCTGCGTTTCCAGATGTTTGTTCAGAACAGCCCATAGGCAAAACGCTAGCAGTATCAAGTTAGCTACCGTATTAATTAGCTGGATCATTCTTCCCTCCCAGATAGCGGCGCTTCAACGTGCCGATGATGTCCGCTTCGTTAATTTCCTTAAACACTTCGCGCGCCGTGGCCAGCGCAAATAAGCCCACCAGGAATTCGATACCGGAATGGGTCCGCGCGCCAGTGATCGCGAACCAGTCGATCAGCACCGGCGCAATGTAGACGGCGCACGCCAGGCCGGCCGTGAAACTGGACAGCTTCTGCCACCAGTTCAAGCCGTCACCCAGAAATTTCAGGGCAACCGCCGATCCGACTGCACCCGGCAATAGCGGTAATAGGTATTTCGTGATTGCTATCCATACTGCCGCTAGCGTGCTTGTTGGTTCTGCCATGCCTCTTCCCATCAATGATCTGCGCCGGCAGGAACCTCACATTGCCCCTATCGACTAATTACCTTGCCTAGTGACCCTATCGCCTTGATAACGCCATCCAGGCGACCAACCAAGGCAAGCTGCACCTTTTGCTCCAGCTCCCGATTCTTCACCCAGGTATCAAACGCCTTCGACTCCAGGAAATCCCGTGCATCTGAGATCCCCATGCGCATCGCCTCCGGGTACGAGGTGCTTGAATATAAACTCAAGCTAACTGCCATATTGCGCAGGTTTTCCAGTAACTCTCTTCGCGAACTCACTGACGCAGGCTGAAACTGGAAATCGGGCCGGAGGCAACGACTCTGCCTCCGATCCCTCATGGGGCAATGCAACGAATCCCTCGTCTATTTCGACCGTCTCAAAGAAGTGCATCAGCAGCTGGTTACCGCGTTGACGCATCGCGTACAGTCCAAGAAATTCGGACTCTGGATATTCGCTGATGATCTGCATACGATTTTTCAGCCACTCCAGGTAGTTCAAGGAATCCGACGCTGGATCCGGGGCCAGCTCGCCCACCCGTAAAAGCTGCGCAGCCATGGCGCCCAGCATCCAATGCAACTGGCCGGCCACCTTTGGAATATGGCCGTGCAATTGTTCAATGGCGTCCGCCATTGCGCCCGTCACGGGTGATATCTGCCATTCGTCGCCGCCATGGCTACCCAGGGCGATGGGGAAGTCCGGTGTGTCTCGACTGACATTCAAGTAGTCCATGTAATGGCCGTCGCCCAGCATGAAATTGGCGCCGCCGCCCTCCTCGCCCGTTGTGTGGGCCAGGTAGTGGCCGACCACCAGCATGCGCTCCTGCACCGTCCAGTGTTTCGGATCGGTGACATGGCGCTCCGTCGGTGCATCCGCTGACGCGATGACCATCTGCAAGAACGTCGTTGTCGATTCTTCGAAACGCTCGGGCGGCACGGCGGCCAGCGCGCCGGCATTCACAATGGAGAGCTCGCGCAGCTTGACGGCGAGGCGGCGTGTTCTGAGAGGTGAGAAAGCAATCATATGATTCGAGTAACCTAAGTTAATTGGACGAATAGGAACCTGGCGCCATGATCTTCTTCAGATCGTCGCGGTCTAGCGCGGCCAGGGTCGCCAGCGTTAAGGGAATGGTGATTTCCGTGTAATAACCGTCTTGATCGATAGGGGCGTCAATCGGCTCACCGATCGTCTCGATCACCATCGGCGCCAAGGTGCGCTGCTTATACTGGAAACCGATCAGCTGCGGCGCGACGGACGGGAACATGCTGTTGATCGCCCCATCGATGCCATCGCCACCGCCGGCGGCGCGCGCAACCAGGCTATCGCCACTGAGTTTCTGCGGCAGCGCCCAGGCCCATAGCTGCTGAAGTGGCGCTGCAACCTCTCTTTTGGGATCGCTGAACGCGCGGAACACCAGGGAAACATTGATTTTAATGGGTGGCATGCCGGTAAAAATCTGCGTCGAGTTCAACTTGGTGATGCCGGTGCGCCCCTCAAATTTCTTGATATTGCGTTCTATGGCGCCAACATCGGCATTCCCTGACGTCGACTTCGACTTCCAACCGAAGAACGAGTAAAAATCGTTCATGCCGGGTACGAGCGCGCCCGACTGCAGCATGGCAATTAGGGCCGGCGCTTTGCTATCCGGGCTGCTTTGCTCGAATGGCGACTGCCAATTCAAGGTCGCTTCCATATTGCCGCCGGCGGTCACCGGTGCGTGTACCTCTATCTGCTCTTGCCCCGCGCGCAGTCCCTTGTTGTCAACTGGATAAATCTTGGCGATCAGATGCTGGGAGAGCCCTAACCATTGGGAACCGAGGATCTGCTGGTCTGCCGTCGTGCCCTGCCCAGGTGCTGCCATATTTCCGCCTTGCATAAAATTGCGGGCAGCCGATTCACCTGGCCGCCCGCTGTGTTGAAGTGTTAATTCAAGTTGAGAACGATTACTTGCTCAGACCCATCTTCCGATTCAGCCGCATCGACTTCATGCGGCGCATGGTGGCGCTGGCCGTGTGCGCCTTCATCTGCGCCTTGCGAATGCTGACTTTCTGCTTGGCAGTCAGGCGAACACGGCCCGAGATACGCTTATTGATCCGCACCTTCTTGCCCTTGCGGATCACCATGCGCTTCTTGTAGGTGGCGTCCAGCACTGCATCGCTGCCCTCGTCGCCAAACACAAAATTGTCGATATCGGCGCTCGACGCATCGTCGCCATCCGGCAAGCTAGCGGCCAGAAGATCCCGGATCCGGTCTGCGGCTGCTTCATCCCAATCGTTCAGAAGCTTGCTGCAGTCTTCATCCGAGACGCCCTTCTCGGCCAGGTAGTCCCAGGCGAATTCCAATGCTGTCTCCAGCACGTCGGCTTCGTCGTCGCTCAGTTCACCGTCTTTGTTCGCGTCCACCAGGCCGACCATATTTGCTAGTAAACGGTCGGCCAGGGTTTCACCGTCATCCAGATCGTCGGTTTCAATCCATTCCTGGATGGTGGAGGCCGCCCCGAGTGCGATGTGTGTCGCGGCGTAGTCTGCCGCGGCATTACTGTCTTCAGTATCGGAGGCGGAATCCAGCACCACCTCTGGTATCTTTTTTGGCATATCTTTCACGTGCAGCGTATGGCGTATCGCTTTTGCAGCCAGGTGACTCATTCTGTTCCTTTCGTTTATGCGTCCCGATTAGCGGGAAAGTGTTTGGGTAACGAACGTTTGGCGATTGGTGCCGTCGTATTTCAAGGAATAGGACACATCCATGCGATCCGCCGGCCGCAACGCATTCGGCTGCACCACGTACTGAAACGCCTCCCCATCCATCTCAGCGCTAGGTACGATCCATTTCGCCGTCTTGGCGTCCTTGAACAGCTTTTTGAGGAAGGCATCGGTTTTTTTGACGGACACGTCCATGGGGAGCTGTAATGCCTCTTTGGCAAAGCGCGTGACCCAGTCATCGATCGAGCTGGACATATCGGCGACCGAGATCAACTTTTTCATGGAGACCGCCGTTTTAGCGCAGGTCAGCGAATCACTGAACACGTACTTGCCGCCGCCGTTGTATTTGACATAGATCACCGGATTGATCTTGGCATCGGCCAGATCGCTCAAGTCGTCGTCAGGCGAATAGATCTGAACGATGCCTGTTCTATCCAGCGGCCAGTTTTTACCGGCAATCGGATAGTTTTTAGGCGCAAAGCCGTTGGCATCCGTCTGGGCATTACGCAAACACCGGTGCGCCACGTTGTACGCCGAAGTGCCGAGCACCACTTTGCCGTTCAAGCCCAGCGGGTCGTCAGACTTCAAGGGCGCCCAGTACGCCTGGCAGTAGTGAGAATCGAAATTCAATTGCGCCATGAAGGCAATCGCCGCTTCCGGCGACAGCGTGCCAGGGACGTCCCAAGCAAACTGCCGGTTGGTGTCATAGGCCAGCTGGGCCAAGGCAGATAGCAGCGCCGGCGCATGCGAACCGCCACTGACGATATAGGCGTAGTCGTGTTCGGTTTTCTGCAGCAAATCCCGCGCACGCGCAAAGTCGGACACGCCGTAGGCCGTGCTGCCCTCGGTAAAATACGTCATCACGGGGGAGATGGCGAACTTGGGCCGGCCATTGGCATCCCGCCCATAGGCATTCGAGGTTGGCGCAATCTGGGCGCCACTACCGACCAGCACTTCGACGTTTTCTGTCGTGCGCTCCACCACATCCGGCAGATAGGCGCTTTGCTGATAGTCGTCCAGGGCATCCGGATTGAGTGAGCCGACAAATTCGTAGAGCATATTGCGATCTTTGTCGCGCAAGCGCAGTGTCACCAGGCGATTAGCGACGGGTGCGCCATTCTCCGTCACCGGGTCGGCGTGCAGCTCGACCACCACGCCGTCGTTGTAGCATTCAAGATGCTTTATCGACAACAAGAATGGCTTTTCGGTCGGCGCATCCGCAGCGACCGTAAATTGCAGGTCAGTCGTTGGCGCCTCCGGCTGGGTCACGACGATAGTCGACAGGACAGCGGTGCTGGTCGTCAGACGCTGCACCACCGCCGAGGCTGCGCCCTTTTGCAAGGCTTCATAGACGTGAATATGCGCTTCATTGAGCGCCGATGCCCGCAACGACTCGCCGCGGCCGAGCTTCTTTTGGAAATTGCCGCGATTGACCCGGAACGGCTTGTCGATGCGCCCGCGCGTGGCGCGCATGATGATGCCGAACACCTGATCGGAATTATCCGGTGCGTAGCCATCGGTCATATCCCGCAAGGGATTTAATTGCACGCCCGATTGCGAGCCAAGCTGCCGGTTAAAAGCAGTAGACATAGAAATTCCTTATTTTTTGTCGGTATTGGCCGCATCGTCTGCCGCAGTGTCTGCCGGCGATTTCGGTTCAGTCGCGGCTTTTTTCTGGCCTTTGCCGGCGGCGGGAGCCTTGGCGGCCACCTCGTCAGACTGGCCGTCGTCCAACGCATCTAGCGCCATCGCTTCCGCCCATTGGTTCAGTTCAGACAGAGAATCCACGTCCGACGCAAAACGTGTCAACTGGGCGTGATCCTTGAACGTGACATCGATCTGGTTGTCTGGCGCGCTGAAATTCGGCTTCAGCTCGGCCCGTACATCCGGAAACACCAGGTGGCGCGGTGTGTGATTCGTAAGTCGCAAAGCCAGAGGAAATTCGGATTTCCCGAACACCTCTTCGACCAGTGTATTGACGCTCTTCCCCGTCAGGGAAGAAGCACCCAAATGTAATGTGCGTGCCATTTGTGCAGCTCCTTCGATGTAGGGGGATTAGTCGAGATTAATCACTTCGATGACGGCGCATCCCATGGCGGACGGGAGATGCGGATTGACCGCCGTGAAGTTGCGCGCATAGAAGCCCTGCTTGTAGCGCTGGTCTTCATCGGCATTCATGTTGATCAACATGGGCGCCACGGCGTCACCCAACACAAACGGATTACGCGCTACCTGGGTAGAGCGACCGATACAGATAATCCGCGAGGTTTTATGATCGACATCCACGATACGTGGCGAGTAGTACACCTCGTATAGGCCAAACAGGCGACCGACGCGATAGATGCCAGGACGTGCAGTCACGCCCGACGGCGTAAACAACGTGCTCGGCAAGCCCAGGAGCATCGCCGCCATCTTCTTCGATACATACAGATGCGTGATGCCGTGATCCATGGTGTCTTCGGCCATCTGCTGACTAGCGGCACCAAGGATGCAGGAGCCGTCCTGCCAGATCTGCGCGCGGGTCTTTTCCAGACCTTGGGTGTCCCACTTGAAATCCCAGACCATGGCATTGTTGGCGCCAATCCGTGCCGCCTTCTCCAGCACCTGGTAATGGCGCTCATTGGCAAACTGGTTGCGAATAGCCAGCATCGATTCGCCCATGGGATTCAAACCGATTTCGTTGGCCATCTGCGTTTGGCTATCGGTCGACACAAAGGCGTTGGCCTTCCATGGCGAAGCACGCAAAATAAAGCGAGTCGCAATGGTATTGACGATCGGGATAATGCCCTTGTTGTTCTCAAAGTCGATGACTGCTTCGGCGATCACTGGCGTGTTCGCTGGCAAGGCCGGCACAGTCGTGACTTTCACCGCGCCCGTATCCGAATTCATCGAACCGGATACCGTGAAGAGCGTGCCGCCCAGGCGGACATAGCCGCTAATCGGCGAAGCCGACGCCGGCGCGTCCGCGCTGGTCTCTTTCGCCACTGGCAAACCGTTGATGTAGATGATGGTGCGGCCCTTGAGCAGCTTGGCCGACGGTGCATCCTGGTCGCAGGTATCGGCGGTCAATTGAATCGGCGTGACCTTGCCGCCGAAGTCGTCGCCGGTACGCTTCAGCAGGTGGGTACGCTGTGCCGAGGTATAGGCGCGACCGCTCAATACGCCGTCCATCAGATCGCCGGCACCATAGTGACCAAAGGTGCTGCCGGCTTCATGGGAGACGATCACCAGCGGTGCTTCATTGGAACCAATATCGGCCGGCAGGTAGTTCGCCACTGGAATGGCTTCGGCCATGGCGGCCGTAATGGAGATGACGGCGCGATTTTGTTGCAACGACATCGGATCGTGCGCCAGGTTAGACGCCGAGTCGAGTTTGTACTTGGAGCGCGCGCTTTCCGATGTCGCATAGGCTTGGTGAATGGCCCACTCCAGCACGTCAGCGGTCGGCTCCACGCCGTGTTCAGCCTCGTAAAAGGCGGCGCCATCCAGAATGGCGCCCGCAATGCCGGCGCGACCATCGCCCGACTCATCGAAGAGAATCTGCAAATTCTCAGGCACTTCCACGCCGGTAATCGATGCGGACAAGCTCTGCGCGTCGGCAATAAACGCGCCGGCGCTGGCGGAATCAAACACGCCGGTGCTGCTGACCGCCGTTTCCTTCAATTTCGTGTAAAACGTACTGACTTTTTCTGTTTTTGCGTTGTTATATTCCGCATGTTGCTTTGGCATAGATCACCCTTGTCGTAATTAAGATTTGCCCCCATGTCGGCGCAGGTGAAGTACCCACGCGGTATGTGCAATTCCATTATTACGCGGTGATGAAGTGCTATTTTTGGCGGTTTTCCATCTTCGCGGGATTTAGGCCAATGCCGCAATATCTTCCGTGATGGCAGCGATGGCGACATCCAGCGCCGCCGATTTTTCTTGTAGCGCAACTTCCATTCTTGGCGCCGCCGTCCGTATGCTGTCCGGTAACTGGATGCGCACCTTCGCCATGGCGGCCTGAAATTTCGAGCGGCCGGCATCCATCATGCCGACCATCTCGCCAATAGCCGCAGCCTGGTCGTCCTGGTGCTTAAGCGGCACGATCTTCCCATTCAGTTTCACTTGAAAAATATCCCCCGATTGCTTAATGGAAAACGTCACCACCTGGCTATCGGCGAACGTCAGCACCATTTCCCGGTAGGACACGCCGGATGAGCGCTTGATGTTGGGCGACACGTCGCCTTGGACGATATGGGAGCCCGCACGGGCGAAGTAGCGCACCACTGCGCGCGTCGCCGCATCTTTCTTGCTACCCATGTCGTCAAAACTGAAAATGAGGTTCTTTGCCATTTCTTCCCTAAGTGAATTTAATTATGCTTTTGCCCGGCCAGTCGGTGGGCCATCGTGTTCATCGTGATGGTGCGATTCCACCCCAATGCCATTGCTGACAATCTCGCCACCGGTATTCTCGATACCGCCTTGTATCTTGGCCGACGCCCCGCCACTGCCACCGGATCCGGCCAAGCCGCCCTGATACGTGAGCAGTCCAACGGACGTCACCTTCTCTGAAAACGTTGCCTGCGGCGTCTTCACGTCGACCATTTCACTGGCATTGATTTCAAAACGCGCGCAATTCACGCGCAGTATGTTGTCTGCGGTCAGTTCGATGTTGGCGTGATGCCAGCGCCGCCAGTCAATCGCATTACCGGCCCTAGCATTGCGAAAGCCGGTAATGATCGGATAGCGCGGATCGCCGCCCTCGAATGCCAGCCACACAAGATCACCTGGCAGGATCTCGATCTCGGTCGCATGGCTGGCCGCCCTGCTCTTGTCGCCAATCGGATACTCAATTTCCGCCAGCGGCAGCACATCGGCGCCATCCGTCAGGCCGGGGATTTCGACACGACACTCGCGCGAAACCGCCAGATAGGAGCGGACGATGCCGGGGATACGGGAAGGCAGCATGCGTTATTCCTCCAGCGTGCCAAGCCAGAACTTGGAATACAGGCGACGATCGCCGCCGTCCGATCCGCTCTCGAAGGCATGTGCGGCAGTGATGATGGCGTAGTTGATGCGCTCTATCTGAATGACCTTGCCGGCATTGGCGGTCGGGAGATAGTCGGATTTCAAGATCTTTTTCTGAATCAAGGCGCGCGTCATGTTCCACAGCATGCGGGCATCGGTTCTTGGTTGATAACCGATAGCACGCACCTTGGAGCGATTGCCATAGACAAATGCACCGGCGGCGTCCGTCGAAAAGAAAGACGGCACCTCGTGGCGCTCCATGAAGCCGCTATCGATATTCTCAGTCGTATCTTGTTCCAGGCGCAAAATCGGCTCTTGCTTAAAAATGTCCTGCAGGCGAATGAACGTGACTTCACGGCCATCGGTATAAATTGCACCGCCCTCTTCCTGCAGTACCTTGGCGACTTCGTAACTCGGCACGCCGCCCGCATAACAGGCAAAGCGGGCAATCGGGTAATCCGCATTGATCTTGACGCGCGCCCCGCACGCGCCGTAAATACTACCTAGCGTGGCGCCCTCCTTGATTACCGCTGTCTTGCGACGGAATGCAATCTGATGACAAGGCTCAAACAGCGCCACGATGTGCAAAGCGGCCATCTGGTCGTTACCCTGGACGTTGGCCGACACCTTGCTGCGCTTGACCTGGACGATACGAAATACGTACCCCTCACTGGCTATGCTGATGCTGTTGCCCTGCTTGAGCCCCGCGACCGTTGCATCGGTCGCTCTGACGACCGCTTCCAGCGTCATCGGCACCGGCGCCAGATCGGAATGCAGACAGGCGCTGAGCAGCAGATCGCCGCGCAGCACCGTGCCGGAGGACAGTATCAGTTGCATTCGCTATACCGTCACGATAGGCATGCAGAACATCAAGCGCTGGACGTCCACCTCTTTTTGAACGATATCCTGGGCGATCTCGGACGCCGAGCGGCCATAGACGTCCACGCCGAGCGAGCGCGACGCCTCCAGGTAGACAGCGTTTTCTCGCTCGACGTAGAGAATAAACAACGGACGGACAATCGCCCATTCGCTCTGCGTCAGCGGCGTGTCGAGCTCGACAAAATCGCTCGTGGGATACAGGTTGTCCGGAACAGGAAAACGTGGGTACGACGATGAAGACTCCCAGGGATCACGTGCTTCCGACGACAT
>NZ_JBWKVC010000030.1:0-20633 GCF_059421505.1 Collimonas sp. GW821-FHT02H07 | reverse complement strand
ATGCCTAGCTTGGTGGCATGCCGGCACAACCCGATACTACGTCGCTTTGCTCAGCGGTTATCGGCCACTGGTATGGCCAAAAAAGCGGTCATCGGTGCTGTCATGCATAAAATGACACATTTAATTTACGGAGTGACTCATATCGGTAAACCCTTCGATCCAAATTATTTAACCGGCGGGCTTGCTATTCAAGACGGTATCTGACCCTGACCTCCGCTGCTCGTTCAGGCATTCCTGAATGTATATGGCGCCCCGTCGACCAGCTCGGGACGCGGCCGCGTGCGTAGTTCAAGATGCGCCGCCTTATGCACGCTGCCATCCTGTCTGTGTACGAAAACAGGCTTGGTGTTGATATTCCCGACCAGCTCTTCCAGAGATACCGGATGAGGTTGATAGCCCCGCAATATGAAAATCTGCATGAATTCGCTACGCATGAACGCCCACCGGTCATGCCAATGGAAATCCTGCTCGGACCATACCGATATATGCGCTTCCGAATGCTCCATCCCGCTGACGTCGTAATAGAGAAATTCAGGGGCTATCACGATCGTATAGGCGCAACGGTAAGTCAGGAAATTCAGCAAGTCGAGCGCCTGCGATTTTGGAATATGCTCGATGCAGTCGCCGATCGTTACCACATCATACAACCGGTTTCTACAACCGCTGTCGAGCACCATCTGCGCGGCATCCATCACCAGCACTTCGTCGTACTTCTCGCGCAATCCGAAACGTTCAACGTAGTCGGGGACGATTTCGGTGGCGGTCATACGTGCCTGAACGCCTGCCTGCCGTGTCAAATCAGCGTATTTCCCCTGCCCCGCGCCAATGTCGAGCAGTGTTTTAGGGGCGATCTTTTCAACCAGCCTGAGATATAAATCATTGAATATCCCACAGGAGATGCCAGACATATTTGCTCCGTCGACCTACGTTGTATGAAAAACAGTGAGTACAAGGCGAGCAATCTATCTTCGCCTTGACAATTTGTCAAACCAAATGCTGTTGAACGCTGCTGGACAGGAAACCTGAAGTCAGGTCTTGCTGTGCAAACCGTTTCTGCGCCGGGTCTGGAATGCGGTCGGTCTTATGCTGGTTCTCAGAATTTGATTCCGAAAATGTGTTACTGCAAGACCTGACCCTGGCGTCCCTATTTAAAAAACGGGAGTTAAGCTATGGATTCGATACGCAGCAATTGGGTTGAGATCATGGCAACGGATGACAAAGAATTTTTTGTGGCGCTTGGGCAGCGCATCGCCCAGCTAAGAAAGGAACGCGACTGGACGCAGCAGCAATTGGCCGAGAGGCTCAATATCGCCCAGCAAACCTTGGCGCACTACGAGGTTGCACGCATTCGCTTGCCAGCATCGACTCTGCCCCTACTGTCCACCTTGTTTATGACGCCTATAGATGAATTAGTCGGTCATGCTCAACATGCAAAGCGCACAGGCAAACGTGGCCCAGCACCAAAGCTACAGCAGCAAATCGAGGCAATTGCACAATTACCTATAGCGCGTCAGCGCTTTGTTTCGCAAATGCTCGATACTGTGCTGGCGCAGTCGGGGCAATAGACGTTTTTCATTAGCCGCTAATAAAAAAGCCGCTTTCAGAACCCTGGGTAACTACCAGGGCTGAGAGCGGCTTTTCTTTTTTAAAACAAGACATCAGCAAACAATTCCATGCATGACAAATGCAATACGTACCATGAGTTAGCTGTAATACGCTAAAAGCGTAGGTGTATTACAGCTGAGAAGCCAGCTGCGACAGGCACTTTGGCGATTTTAGTTATTTTTCTCAGCATCTTTTTATCGCAGCTTTTGCTAAAAAAAACAGCCACATTTTCCTTTATTATCAAGCCATTAGCTCCCATAAACAACTTAGCTGTATTACAAACTACGCGTACCTGTATGACACGTAAAATCCCTGTCACCACAGGGCTTTTGCCGATTTCAACTATGTTGCGTGGTGTGTGATCAGCCATTCAGGGGTGCGGGGATGCCCGCATGTCTGGCCTACCCGATATGCTTTTGCGTTTCCGGGAAGGCAGCGGACCAGGACGGGCCCATGCATTTGGCAGGAATCCAGCAAACAATTCCATTTCTAGCTTGAGAATAATGCATAAAATTCTCTGTTTTCCCAATTGTCACTAAATGCCTCGATTATTTTTTCAAGTGGCCGACCTGTGGCAATCGGATTGGGCATTCGACGTATATTATTCTCAGCCCATTCGCGCACCTCAGGCCATCGAAGCACGTGCATGAGAAATGCTAAAGGCTCATCACTCATCTCATTGCTCTCGAACAGAGATGTTAACAGACCAACAAATTGTGGCCGCATTTCCGGTGCGCTTTTAATGATATCAAGGCACCGTAGGTAATTCGGCTCGGCTTTTTCAAAAGAATATTCGGTATTTAAAATATTTTCCGCAGCCAGCAATTCATTCTTTAACGTATCAACAATCATTGTTGCACCCATTTTCCGCCTCGTGGAAGTGAAGGATCTGGTGTCCAAACTTTGAACTTGAATTTACCAGTTACATCCAGGCCAATTTTATCGAAGGCAGATTCCGCAATACCTTGAATTTGCGGACCAGTAGGCTGGTAGTGCCCAGAAGCATTGTCAAGCCACTTCACATTGCCATTATATAGTTGGACTTCGCCAGCAGCCTGAACGGAAGTATTGTTAGTAAGGCTTGTGTGAGGCGACTTCCCGACAACAAGAGAGCCATCTTCAAGTACAACGTAGTTAAGATTCCCGCTCATATTTTTTAGAGCCTGTGTAGGAACAATTTTAGGATCTCCGATTGCGTCCAGAGGGAACTTGTTTTCAAAAAGAACCCGTTCTACTGTTGAGCTATTCCCCTTATAAGTCGCTTGTGCAGCAGCAAACTCTCTAGCAGATTGTGTTGCGCCATTCTGCGGCCTGACTCCGCCAACCCAAGCTCCTGCTGAAGTAAATGCCTCTGCTCCTGTTTGGACTGCTCTTAGCAAATCAAGATTGCGGAGGGCCGGATCGCTCTGCAAATTCGCTCTGGCAAGATATTGGCCGGTTTCTCTTGCAGCTGGGGCCACATTAAATGGTGCATAAAGTAGTGATTCCACTGCTGCCACAGGCGTTGCTGCCAGCGCCAAGCCGCCAAATACGGCGCGCTGTCCCCATGAATTTCCAGGATTCATCGCTTCACGCCACCCTAGTCCGGCTGCCTGCGTTACCCCACCACTATAACGTTCCTGCAAATCAATTTCCGGTAACACCCCATTTGATTGGGCCTGCGAACGACTAGCCGTCACTACAATCGGCACAATATCATCCTGGTACACCATGCTGCCATCTGCCGACCTGCCTGTCTCGACCGTTATAACGGGGACGCGTGACCGGCTTCCAGTGATTTCCATCATCGGCATGGTCGATGTACCGGCCTGATAATTCATCGCCGATTGCTGCATCCTTTGCGAAAGAACCATTCTGCCATCGCCTGCCATGCTTCCCGAAGAACTGGTATCACTGGCATACCCATCTGCACCACCCGACCTGTCTGCGAGTGGAGAGCTCCCTCTCACCAGTTTATTGCCATCGTCATAGCCATAGATTTTCTGGGTAGAGGTCGCCGCCATCTGATCGACGACCGAGTTACCAATCGTGCTGGCCAGTGTATCCATGGTAATGGCACCAACATTTCTACCTAAACTTCCTCCTCTGGCTACTGTACTGACGACACCTCCAGCGAAACCTGCTACAACGTTTCTTGCCCCCACGTTGATCGCACTGTCCATTGCTGCAGTATTGTCGATATTCCAGCCTTTTATCTGAGCCCCCACAGCTTGGCCCACTCCCTGCGCAATTGCTGATACGGCGACGCCCTTCCAATCAAAACTTTGCTGCGCGCCCGTCGCCACGCCAATGCCTTGTGCAGCGACGTTGCGTAGCGCCCCCTGACCTGCTGCTTTCGCGATATCAGCTGCATTTAGGCTGGTGGTCGCTGCAGTGTTCGTGGCATTGGCCGCAGTCGTAGCGGGCGCCGCGACTGCGGCACCGGTGCTAAAATAAGATCCAACGCCGGAGCCAACGCCGGCGCTTATCGCTCCCAAAGCGACGCCTTTCCAGTTAAAGCTGTCTTGCATGCCCATGGCCATCATGGCACCTTGGCCAGCGGCCGCTCCCACCGCTCCGCCAATCGCTGCGGCAGCAACGCCCGCCATGCCTAAGCCGACACCGCCGACACTGCCGGCCAGTGCCGCCATGCCTGCAGTCATTACCGCGCCGACACTGGTAAAGCCTCCCGCCACAGCACCCATGGCAAGAGCCGCCGCGCCAGCTGTAAACACCGTCGCCACAATCGCCACCACAATGGCAATGATGGTCCCGATCCCGCCGCAGCCTTCCTTGCCTGGCGGCGGTGGCGGCGTCGGTAATGTCGGTTGCGTGTTTCCGATCGCCAGTCCCGGGTCATACGGCTTGAAGGTGGTCGCCGTATTGTGCAAGTTGACGACGTTGTTAGGCACCTTCAGGACCTGCCCGGCTTTCAGGACATCTTCGCCTTTCAGGCCGTTGGCGTCGGCGATGATGTACCACAGAGTGCTGTCGCCCCACATCGCTGCAGCGATGGTTTGCAGCGTGTCGCCTTCCCTCACGGTCCAGTTGTCCGCGCTCATCGCCGGATAGCTGCCGCTGATCTTCATGTAGTTCTCGTCGAAATCGACGGCGCTGATCGGCGTGAAGATTTTATAGGTGTTGTCGCCGCCCTTGTCCAGCTTGCCGGCCAGCTCCTTGACGTAGTCGATCTTTTCGATGCCGTCATTGCCGACGTTGCCGATGCGGTGGCCGTTCAGATAATAGAAATTATGAATCCGGTCAGTGCTGGCACCGGTAACCTGGTCGTTGGCGTTGATGGTGACGCCGCCCAGTTCATTCCTCCTCAGGATCTGCCCTTGCTGGTCGGTCTCGTAGCTGAAGGCGCGCTGCTTGGCCTTTTCGCCGCCGCCGTCGTCGAAGGTGGCTTTCAGATTGCCGTTGATGTCGTAGTTGAACAGGCTGTTGGCCGGCTTCCAGCCCGGTGCGTTCGGGTTGGTGCCTTGCGAAGTGATTTTGCTTTGCTTGGCGCCATCCCACCACTCGTAGGCGTAGTTCATGGTCATGGTGGTGCCCTTGTCGGCATCGTCCGGGGTGACCTTGACCTGGCTCAGGGTGCCGTCCGCCAGACGGGTGTAGGCGGTGCTGCTGGCGTTGAGGTTGTCGCGCTCGGTCTTTTGCAGGCCGTCCGCATCGTAGGTTTTCGTCAGATTGGTGACCTGCTTGCTGCCGTCGGCCAGCCATTCGCTGTAGTTGGTGACTCGGCCCAGCTGGTCATTGGTGCGTTCGCTGGTCTTGACGCCGTTGATGGTTTGCGTGGTCAGGTAACCAAGCTGATCGTAGTCGTACAGCTCGGTACGGCCGTCGCTGGCGTAGGTCGCCAGTTTGCGCTGGCCGATCGCGTTGTAGGCCAGATAAATGCCGTCGCCGCCCTTGGCGCCGGCCACCACGGTCACGCTGGCGTCGTCCGCACTGGTGGCGCGCGCACCCGACAGCTGCCCCATTGTTACCGTAAAGCGGTTCAAGCCGTCATAGGCATACCAGTAGTCCTGGTTCTGCTTGGTGTTTTGCACGTAATCGTGATAGGTCGCCGCCATGTGCCGGCGGTTGCCCACCGCATCGTATTCGTACGAAACGCTGTAGAGCAGATCGCTGATGCTGGTGACGCGGTTGAGGGCGTCGTACACCACGCGGGCCTGGGTGTAGACATAGGCGCCGGTGACGGAACGATAGCTTTCATAGGTGCGATTGCCATCGCCGTCGTACTCGTAAAAGGCCTGCTTGCCAGTGCCGTTATCCGTAATCTTCCACACCAGGCCATTGCTGTAGTAATCGTAGACGATGTTTTTACCGGTGCTGCCGGTTTCGCTGGCGAGCAAGCCCGCCCAGTTATAAGCATAACCGGTGGTGCGCCCGCTCATGTCCTGATGCCAAGTGACCCGGCCAAAGGTGTCGATATTGTCGGTCAGCGTGTGGCCGTTGGCGTCGGTGGTGACTTTTTGCCAGCCGCCGCTGACTCCCGTGCCGACGCTGGCGATGCTGCTGTTCCAGGTGTACTGGTACAAGACAGCACGCCCTTCCGCGCTGACGGTCTGGATGATGCGGCCTTCGCCGTCGTAGAAAGTCTTGTTCTGCCCGGTCAGGGTATTGGTGGTGCTGATGCGGTTGCCGGCTTCGTCGTAATTGTACTTGTCGATGCTGGTCTGGGCGCCGGCGCCGCGCGTGACGACTTTCAGCTGCCCCAGCTTGTCGTAGTCGTAGCTGGTCTGCTGCTGCAGTTCGTCGCGCTGGATGCGCAGATTGCCGAGCTGGTCGTACTGCGACGTTTTGTAGTTATGTGCTGCATCCCAGCTGGTGTCGACCTTGCCGCTGCCGTAGTTCCAGCTTTGGGTGGTGAGGTTGCCGTTGGCATCTTTCATGCCGACCAGGTTGCCGGTGCGATCGTAGGAGAACAAGGTCTCCGGACGCATGAGCTTCTGGAAGCCGTTGGCCAGCGTGATCATGACTTCGGCCTGCTGTTTCTTGATCAGCTTGCCTTGGGCGTTGTAGTAGAGGTCGGTCCAGTTTCCGCGACCATCCCGTTCGCCACTGACTTCGCCGAACGCGTTATGGCGCTCATAACGGTCGATCGTCATGTCCTTGTTGGTTTCGGTGATGACGCCGATGATATCGGTGTTGGTGGCCGGATTAGTGCGGGTACGCGTGTCGAAATAACTGCTGCGCTCCACCAATACGACGCCGGCGCTGTCAACGGCTTCGTAGCGATACTCGTATTCGGTATCGCCCGGCAGGCCGTACTCGGTGGCGTTGAACAGGAAGCGCCCTTCGCCGTTGCGGCTCAGGGTGACCAGCGTCATCGGCCGGTCATAGTCGGCCTGGGCCTTAGGCGCCCGGCGGAAATAGAGATTGAGCTTGTTGGCATTGGTCAGCAGCGTGCCTTGCTGCGGCCCGTCGCCACTGGCTCTTGGCACGAATTCGATCACTACCGGACGCTCACTCCCCGTAAGTGTGAAAGGACGTTTTCCGGCAGGATCGATCGGGCCACCCAGATTAACCGTTCCTTTGCCCATGGACAAGACCGTGTCATAGGCATCGTAGCCATTGAAGACGATGTCGTAGGTATAGACCTGATAAGGATCCGGCGTCAGGCTACCGCCCTCGTTGGCAGGATCACTGGTATCCCAGAGAAATTCACCACTGCCGTTCTTACGGATGGTCTTGTTGATGGTTTTAACCACCCCATCCACGGTGATGTTGTACTTGACCCGAACATACTCGGTATTGGGCACCAGTCCATTGAAAGTGATCGAGGTTTTTTTATCGCGCAAAAAGCCGAAACTGAACACCGGCGCCGCGCCTCCCGAGAAAGCGGCGGTCGATGTCAAAGTGTCGAGAGCAACACCGCCCTTGAACAGGGCCAGCTCCACTTCCATATTGCCGGCCAGGCCGCTGAGGTCGAACTTGAATGCGCCGGTGGCAGGATCGCGCTGAACCGCCGCCTGCCCGAATGGATAAATCCATGTCTGCGAACCAACGGGACGCACACGCAACTGCACGGCATCCGCAAGTTGCCGGTCTGTGCTTTGCAGATTATAGGCAGTCAGGACTTGCGGCGACTGCCACAGATACGTGCCGGTGACGTCGTACTGGAAATTGCCATGCGCATCGGTGTAAACATCTCTGGCAGGAATCTGGTCAGCCGTCAGGGTCGATATTCCTCCCTTTGAAAGAGTCATTGTGTACTGATCACGGCGCAACAGCGCATGCGCTTCATTGCCATCCGCACCGGTGGCAATAAACACCACCTCGTATTGGCCGTCCGCCACGGCGTCAATGTCTGCAACCCAGGAGCCGGCCGGACTATTGCTGCTCTTGGGAAGCACTGAAAATGCCGCCGTGGATCCCAAGGGGCGATAGTAAGCCACGCCGCTGGCGCCCGCCGGCAAGGTGGCGTTGGCCAGACGGATCTGGCTGCTGGCCTTGACGAAGGTCGCCTCCGAGGACGCGCTGCCATAGTTCTTCAGCGTCGCCAGGACAAATGACTGGCCGGGATTGTTCTTGGGCGTAATGCGGATTTCTATCGAATATTGATAAATGCCATTGCCCGTGCCAGGAGAGACTTGGGCGGACAAGGGGATAGACAATGAAGTCGATGCATGATCTTGCGAGAATGTATCGACATAATTGTCGCTGACCGTATTGCTGCCGTTGAAGGACGACTGAGTTTTATAAGTAACTGTGACGCCAATATTGTAGTCCCCATACAAATCGGAAAGATCCGGCATGGCAAGCAATATCGCCCGCGGAGAAGTCCCACTGACATTGGCAGAAACTTTCCTTTCTTGATAACTAGGTAACACCAGTTTCTTATAATCGTAAAAGCTGCTGCTGGCTAGAGTCGTCAGCACTAAGGAATTGTTAGCATCATCCTTGGAAACCAGCCTTACCGTCGCCGTATAAGTGTTCAAGTACTGGCCACTGGCGCCATCCGTCAGAGGAATATCAATCGACTGCGACAATCCTCCCACATCAACGCTTTTACTGAGTGCATGCGTACTGCTGCTTAACAGTCCGTCTCTCACTACATACTGCACATCGACGACGACACGATAGTTGCCATAGACCTGAGTCAAATCGGGCAGTTTGATCCGCACAGCGCTGCCTGGCGCACCGCTCGGCACCAGAGTCGATGTCGCCAAGGGATAACTTGTGTGCGAACCCAGCGACAAGGATTGCGTACTGTTTAAACCATCCGCAAGCGCCGTATATCGTATGTCGCTTAAAACGGTCGGGCTGGTGTCACTCTCCGCGTGATAAGCGCTTGTATCCACCGACCCAAAAAGCTGCGCCGTCTTATCGATGGATCCGATAAACTGCGGCGCGCCACCGGTGCTTTCCGGCGTCACGTAGAATTCCACCGTGTAGGCAAAATTGACGCCGCTGCCTCCTGCCAGTTGGCCCGGCCCCCAAGCGTTCACCAGATCGCCGTCACCGCCCCCCCCCGCCTGCGCCCCGCTAAAGTAGCCGATATCGACAGAAAGGGTGCGCGGACTTCCCGGCAAGGAACCGGAACTGGCGCTGCCAGGTTTGCTAAACGACGTCAGTTCGCCAACATATTGAGTTTCTGTTGCGGTTCCAATGTTTCTATACTGCCAAAGCTTGCCTGAGACGGTGTAACTGACACGCGCTTCTATCCGGTATGCGCCATAAATGGCGCTCAGGTCCGGCAGGCTGATAGAGAGAGAATTGACCGCAACGCCGTCTGTGCCGTTAAAACTTTTTTTGGTCACCGCCCAATCGGCAGAAACACTGGCACTGCCGCCCGAGCCAGCCAGGATGGCGCCTTCTCCGGCGCTAGGAATCGCCGGCCCCGGCACCGTACCGGCTGGACGCTTGATACTGCCGCCCAGCCATACTTCCGTATTCGCGAACTTGCCGCCGTCGATAGGAACGTCAATCGGCCGGAAAGTGATCTGCGGCGCGCCCGCCGACACCTTAGGCTGCATGATCTGGACCACCTGGTTACGCTCGTCATAGCGCGTGAAGGTTTGATTCAGTTGAACCTCTTGCACCAGTTTCTGCAAATCGGCCACAGTGTTAATCACGGCACCGCGCAAATCGGTCGTCATCGACTCCATCTTGAGCGTCGCATTGCCGTTCTTGTCGTACATGTAGAGATGACTGATGCCGCCATCGAAGTTCGAGCGCATCACCCGGCCGGCATTGTCGTATTCTGCATACTGCTGCCACTGGCCGTTGGCGCCGCCACCGTTGGTGCGGCGGCCGGTGACTTCACCGAAGGTGTTGTACTGCATCTCGGTCGTCGTATAGCCATATAACAGCCTGCCGGTGTCGGGATCCGTACTTTGCGTGTTGCGCGAAATCTCCCGATTGGCCGCATCGTAGCTGATGTGCGCCGTGTCTTTAATTTTGCTGCCGCTGGCATCCAGACGAATAAAGCTGGTCTGTGTGATATTGCCGTTGAGATCGTAACCATAGTCTGTGACGGTTCCCAGAGCATCCGTTTTGCTGAGTTGGCGACCCTCAGCGCCGTATATGTAGGTGGTTACACGATCTTCGGCTGCCGTCGTGCCCTTCTGGGTTTCCTTCTTGACATGACCCAGACCATCGTATTCGAACAATGTCGTACTGCGGACCTGCCGATTCAGATAATCGACGAACTGCGGCAGCATCTGGCTGCTCAGACGTCCCATTTTGTCGTAAGTAAAGTCGAACTGACTGCCGTTGGCATCGGTTTTATGCGTCAGGTGACCATCGCCATCGTATTGATAGCTGGTGGTGACATTGCCGCCCTTGACTTCGGTCATGGCGCCGTTACTGTCCACCGTGGCGAAATCGACACCAGTGCGCGTTTCACTGGTCAAGCGATTGTTGCGGTCCCGGGTGTATTGCGTGATGCGATCGTCCCCACTGCGCGCCCATGCATTGATGATGGTCTGCGGATCGCTGCTGCTAGTAAAAGCGTCGGTATAGCGCAATGCATACTGGCGTTGTTCGGTCACATTGCCGTTGACGTCACGAATCCACGCCGTACCATAACCCTGGGCGTCGATGTCCAACACTTTCTTGCCGTTGGCATCGTAAAAACTGAAGGTTTGATTGCCATTCGGATCAGTGCTGCTAATGGCATTGCCGCGCGCGTCATACGTCCATGTGCGGACAATCGTGCTGGCGTTATCGATGTAATACATACCCGTGCGGCCTGGATTATTGGGATCCTTGGCATCCGCGTAAAATTTGCCTGTCCCCACATTCATGATGCGCGATTCAATCAGGCGATTGTTGGCGTCATAAACGTTGTTGGTCTCACGCATGCCAACCAGATTGGTCGGCGCCGCCGGCATGCTATCGGGCGTAGTCGCTTTCACCGGCACCGCATAGACGCGGGTCGTCACCACATTGCCGACGCTGTCATAAATATAGCTGGTGTAGGTGCCGGTCGCGCTGATATCGACAATCTTGCGGTTCAGAGCATCGTAATACTGGTAACTGGTGTTGCCGTTGGCATCCTTGGCGCTGGTCTGGTTGCCGCGTATATCAAACGTAAAGCGCTGTATCGGCATCACCATGCTGGTGCTGCCGGTGGCTGAGATCACGGGGACTGGCGTGCTCCAGGTTGCCGTGACATGCCCAAGTCTGTCGTATTCGTACGAACGGGGACTTGTACCATCACTACTATTATCGTTCTCTACTTTCCATGCCACCCGGCCATAGGCGTCATACCCATAGTTGTTGTGGGTATTATTCGGGATATATTCCGTCGTCAGGTTGCCATTCCTGTCGTATTCATAGCGGAACAGACTGCCGGATTTATTGGTATAACTGATACGCTTGCCACGCGCTCCATAACCGAAGTACTCGCTAAATCCTTCCGCATCGGTAGACTTCACCAGACGACCCAGTTTGTCGTACTCCATCTGAGTGAGAGCGTCACGCGGACTGGCAGTCGGCAGTGCACCTACTGCCGCGGCGTTATCGTATTGCGTGACCGTCACCGGATCGCCAAAGGCATTGTAGGCGGTTTGCACGACCGCACCGTCTCCCGTCGTTTGTAAGGTATTCTTGTTGGACTTGTTGTAGCTAAACGCCGTGGTGCGTGCGCCCTGCGCCACAGATGCGACGTTACCGAAGGCGTCGTAGGAAGTCGCAACGCCTGTGGGGTCTGTCGCCGTCCATGTGCGCGCCACACGGCCGAGTGCATCGTAACTACTCGCTTTCACATAGCGATTCATCAGCACAGCTTTTTGCGTCGCATCCAGTGCTGCCGCTTTCAAACCGTTTCCGCTGGCATCCACCATGCCGGCCGCCTTGCGCTGAGCCAATGCCCAATCGGTATCCTGCTCTGCAAGCTCGATCCCCCGCGGATCAAACTCGGCGATCAGCAATCCCTGCGTGTTATACACATAACGGCTGGTGCTGGCGATGGGCGTCCCCCAAGCACGCGTTTCCTCAAGCTTTCTTCCTACCGCATCATAGAGAGCGTGAGTGACAGTTTGCACTGTCGTGCCATCTACAACATAGGTATTGACGACATTACCCAAGCCATCGAGTTCATAGCGGGTTACCATTCCCACGGCATCTGTGATGCCCACGGTCCGACCAGCATTGTCATAGCGATAAATGATCGCAGCTGGAGCAGATATCGCATAGGGCTTATCGATCATCCATTGCTGATAGCTGTTGTTGCGTGAATTCCCCGCACCGTAAGGGCCATAACGCAGATTCTGGATGAGGTGGTTATTGCTGTCGTAACGATTTTCTGCAATGTAGTTCAGGGGGTCGACAATGAAACGAGGGCGATTCGCACCGTCATAGATCCATGTCGTCGTCGAGGGCAAAATCATGCCCCAGGTATTGGCAATTTTTGTGCCCCATGCATCCAATTCCGCTGGTGTTGGATTGGCTTTGTCGGTATACGGATATGCATGCACGGTCTGGTAGGTCAGATTGCCATTGGCGTCATACTTGTTTTGCGTGACATAGCCTAGCGCATCAAAGCTATAAATCGGACGACTAGCTGCATCATAGAGGGTGCGTGTCGTGCGATCGGCAGCATGGGACGCTGGCGCCTGCGCGGCGAGTGCCGCCGCAATGGCCGCACTGTCAATCGCAACCGTTGTCGCGATCGGCGACGCGTAAGCCGTGGTACTGACGACATTGCCCGCCTTGTCATAGACCTGCTCCGTGACATTATTCATGGCGTTGACCGTATAGCGCAGACGGCCATCGGCATCATAGACATACTGCGTGACGTGATCATTCGCCCGCACCGATGCCGGCTGCAGCGCAATCAGGTCAGCGATGTCTTTGAGTGATGCCGCACCGGCCGGCAGATTGATGCTCGCGGCAAGCGCTATTTTTGCGGTCACGCGTCCCGCAGCGTCGTATCCGGTCTGTGAGACTTCCCCGTTCTGGTTGACCGCATAAGTAACTCTGCCTTCAGCATCGTAGGCATAGCGCATCGGCACCGGCTCATTGTTTTGCCGTACCAATACCACATTGCCATTCTTGTCGTACTGATATTCGGTGAGAAGTTTCAGACCAGCCGGATCAACGGTCTTGCTCGATAGTCGATTCAGCTTATCGAAGACATACGCCGTCACCTTTGGCTGCGCACTACCATCCCCTTCCGTCACCGCCAGCTGATTACCCACACCGTCATAGGTAAAGCTGGTCGCCAGATTCAGTTTTCCGGCGCCGGCATCCACCGTGACGACGAGCTTGTTGCCCATCTTGTCGTACTGCGTCGTGGTAAGCACGCCGTTGGCGTCGGTCACGCCAACGGTCTGCCCCTTGGCATCATAGGCATACGTCGTCTGATATTTCAGGTCGGCGGTATCGAGCAGCCGTGTCAGCACGCGGTTGGCAGCATCGTAGGTATAGGTCGTCTGGATACCCCGCGCATCCGTCGTCGCAATCAAATGACTGGCCTTGTCATAGGTGCTGATCACCGTCGCTGCCGCATCAGTACCCGCCGCTTTGGTGCTGCTGATGAGCTTGCCATTCTTATCGTACTGATAGGTGCTGCTGGTGCCGCGGCCATCGGTAATCTTGATGAGATCGCCGAATTCGTTCACGCTGGTCACCGTCACGATTCCTTCCGGCGTGGTCACCGTCACATCGCGCTTGAACGGACTATACGCATAGCTCGTGGTATGCCCGGTCTTGTCGGTGCTGGTCAGCAGCTTGCTCATCGCGTCATACGTCATCTGCGATTTGTTGCCCAGGCCATCGGTGACTACGACGACATTGCCTTGCCGGTCATAGGCCTGGCTACGCACAACACCCGTGGCATCGGTGGTCTGCACCGTGCGGCCGAAGGCGTCGTACAGTGCTTGGGTTATGAGATTCAAGCCGCCCGTATCTTTGGCTTGCGCAATGATCTGGCCCAGACGATCGTATGTGATGGTGTCGGTGCGCTGGCCGCTCACCGCATTGGTTTTTTCCGTATTGATCGTCGTTGAAATCCGTTGGCCGGCGCTGTTATAACTATAGTTGGTATCGACTCCCCGGGCATCGGTCTGTTTCGTCACTTGGCCGGCAGCGTTGTATTGATAGGCTGTGACGCTGGCCGATCCATCGCTGTTCAGTGCCGCAAACGTCGCCTGCAGTGCCGCCGTCAATTGCCCGCCGCTGAGCTTGGCCAGGGCGGCCGCATCCAGTCGTATGCCGTAGACCGTTTGCTGGGTGCGTTCGCCAAAGACATCGTAATCGAACTGCACCACCTCGCCTAAGGCATTGATGGTATGGCTGATCTGGCCGCTGAAGTTATAGTAGGTATAAGTCGTGTTGCCGCTCGGGTCAGTCTGTGCAAGCAGGCGGCCGGCTGCACCGTAACTGTAGCGCGTACCGTAGCTGGCCCAGATGGCGTCGACCTGTGCGGCAGTCGCTGTACTGCCCAAGGCGGCTAATGCCGCAGAACCTTCCCCGCTCAATAAGCCGGTCAGCCGGCCCTGCATATCATAGCGGCGGCTGGTGCTGCGCGTATCCGCCACGCCTGCCGTTTCACTGGTGATATTGCCCATGCTGTCGTAGCTGATGCTGGTGCTGCTACCAAGCTGACTGAGCGCGCTCACCATAAACGTGCTGCGATTGGTCAGCTGTCCCTTGGCGTCATAGGTGTAATTGGTTTGTTGTACGTCGCCGCTGCCGGGGCCCATGGCTTTGGTCCGTACCGCTGCCCAATCGGGATTCCCCACTTGCATTGGAGGTACGGCCTGGCCATTGCTATCGACACTCCCCGTTATCAACAAGGCTGACACATCGATTTTGGTGGAACCCTGCAGGCGCTGCGCCACGTTGCCGTAGCTATCGTAGTTATAGACAGTCAGGACGCCTTCGCCATCGATCTCCGCACGCAACAAGCCGCGGCTATCGTATTGGAAATACTGGCGTATGTCGCTCGTTGCCACCGCAGGCCGCAGATCGGTCAGCGCGCCAGTACCTCGTACAGCGGCTGGCGTTGCCGTGGCATAGGCAATGGTGGCGATCTTTTGGCTGGCAGCATTGTAGCGATATTCAGTCAGATACCCCTCGCCATTGAGCGTCCCCTGCAATAAACCGTCTTTGTCGTAGAAATAGCGCGTGGTGCGGTCGTTGGCCGCATCGACTGGCGGCAAGGGCGTAAGATAATCGATGGGATGACTCATGTCCAAGCGGTTGGCATACAGCGTGCTCGACACCACCCGGCCGCCGCTACCATACTGATATTGCGTCACAGTCCCGTCGGCGCTCACCGTGTGATCGAGGATGCTGCCGTAGGAACCGGCTCCCGAGGTCCCGCGATAAAAACTCCATTGCTGACGATCCTGCGCAGTGGCAATGGGCCGGCTGATGCCGATCGCATTCTCCAGGGTCGATGCCGTTCCAGCGGGATACTCCACGGGACGGCCAGCACTATCGACCAAGGCCGTCACCTGCGCCTGGCTCAACGGCGTGGCATAAACGGTCGTCGACAGCAGTTGGCGCAATGCGCCATCATATGTGTATCCAGTAAAAACGCCGTCCTGAGTGATCTTGGCGATGCGCTGACCGCCAGTGTTATATATATAGTGCGTTTTCTGCCCGTTGGCATCGACGTCCATGCGCAGCTGGCCATCGGAATCGTAGTAGTGTTGGACTTGCGACAGCAAGGTGCCCGACGACGCTTGTGCCAGCGCAATCAATTCACCCGCGCCGTTATAGGTCGACGTTTGAACAAGACCATTGGCGAAGGTGGCAATGGTTTGGTGTTTGGCATCGTCATACTGATATAGCGTCGCGCTACCGTCGGCTTTTGTAGACGACAGCAAGCGTCCCAGGCCATCATAGTTCAGCTGCTCTATCTTCGTACCGCCGACCAGGCGCTGCAACAATCGTCCCGATTGATCGTAGACGTACGTGGTCTGAGTATTCTCAGCGGCGCCTGCCGTGTCATCACCGCTGCCGTCTTCCTTCAATTTGCCATACTGTATGGCGCTGGCGATGTTGCCGCGAAAATCGTAGCTGAAATCCGTGCGGATTGCCTGCGATTTACCGACACGTTCAGCAACCCTTGCGGTGACGAAGGATTCAGGGGGATTGATCGCTTGAATGAATATGTTCCAGCTGTGCCGGATTTCAGCTATTTTTTGACCGCTGGCGTTATACCGGTACTCGGTCACACGACCTTCATTGCTTATAATGAAGCGCAAATGATTGGAGATGCTGTAGACATAGCGCGTAGTTGTACTTTGCCCGCCCAGGGAAGCAGGCGCCTGCACCGTCTCCCTCCGCAATTGGTTATTAGAATCAAATTCCCGCGTCGTGACGATACCCTGATAATCCACTATGGAGGTCAGGTTTCCATTACCGTCATAAGTAAAATTATCTGCATAAGTGCCGCCAGTCAGGATACGCGAGACATTGCCGCTATCATCGTATGTGTACTGCTTATCGTCAGAGCTGCCCGGTCCCGTGCTGTGCGTCAATCGGTTGGCATCGTCAAACGTCAGCGTTGTTCGCACCCCAAGCGGATCGATAATGGTAGTCTGACTTTGGGCCGGATTTCCGGTCGTCGCCGCTGTGCTCGTATATTCGAGCGTGGTCGTGCGCACCAAGCCCACATCGCTGGTCTGGGCAATGGTTGCGACGCGGTAGTCCGTACCGACCGGAGTATAAGTAAACGCAACCTTTGAACCGTCCGATTCCGCGATGGAGGCAATCCGGCTGCTACTGCCGTCATAGGTATAACTGGTGGCAAATATATTGCCGTCGGCAATACTACTGTCGTCCGGGCTCAAATCCACAGTGACTTTGCTCAGACGATTATTGGTGTCGTAGGCGTAGCGCGTGGAGGTCGCGTTGACTTGCTTGCCGGCGGCATCCTTATAGCTGGTCCGGATTTGCGTCAGCTGATCATTGCTGTAATCAAGGTAGGTGACTTCTCCAGCCGCAGTCGTCACCTGGGTGAGCCTCCCCGCGCCGTCATACTGATAGTGCACGCTGTTGCCATCGATATCGCTTTTAACGGTCAGGCGCAGCGTACTATCATAGGTTTCAATTATCTGGTTTGTACCATTGTGATACGTCCAGCTGTTTCCTGTGACATCAAAGGTCAGCGTCGCGCGTCCGCCCGTCCCGCTGTTAGCGACATACATTCTCTTGTTGCCATCATAGAGATAGATGACGGCGCTACCATCCCAGTCAACCCGCTGGATGCTGCTGCCAACCGTATTCACCACACCGCTCAGCAATGACAAAACCGGCGCCGCGCCCGGTAGCCAGTTATCTCCTGTCAGTTTTCCCTGGCTGTTGTAGCTGCGAAATATCTCGCTGTTGATACCGGTCCCGCTCAAGAACTGGTCGCGATCCTGCAGCAGCAGATTGCCGTTGCTGGCATTGACGTATACCTGCTCGCCGGATTGTCCCAGCGCTGCATTGCCTAATTGAATCTTTTGTCCAAGACCCGATGCGGAACCAGACTGCAGACCCAAACCACTACCGGTAACGATGGCGACCATGTGTTCATCCTTGATGAGAATTTCCAATATGCAATAGCGATCGGCACGACATCATCCTTTCGCTAACTCTTGATCAATACATCCTCATCAATTCGAATTGGTTTAGTGTTTTTTTAAAAATATTTTTTTATCGTTCCTATCAAACTGGCATGCTCCAAAAATAAGGAAGCATTTAGCGCACAGCGCTAAACTTTTTAAGCACGCGCTGGATATATTGGGCAAGCAGTGTCCAGCTCAGCATCTGATCGGGCAGCGGCACAAAGATGGCGGCCGACGGCGGGAAATAATAAGCAAACCGTATCACCGCCGATTTACAATGTAGCTAAAGCGCAAATTTAGTTATTTTTTACGCAACACAAAACTGAATTCATGCAAACACCTTGGCTCAGCCAGGAAACAATCAACAGCAAGGAAGTCAATGAGCGCCATCCTCTCAACAAACAGCCAGCCTGATTCCGAAGGCAGCAAACGCCTGGACCGCCTGCTAACGTTCCTGCACAGCGACCCGCAAAACGACAACTTGCGGGCCGATGTCTTCGAACAGGCATTCAGCATCGGCAATGAGGAAGTCGCCGAGCAGCAGCTGGCCGTTGGCCTGGAGCTCGGCCGCGATCTGAATGCCTGGCGTTTCCGTGAAGCGCACCTGAGAATGGCGCAAAGGCGCTTTGAAGAAGCGGAAGAGCTGCTGCTGAATTTGAAACGGCAGATGGAGCCGCATCCAGCCGTGTCGCATAACCTAGCCTTCATCGCGGCCTTGCGTGGCGACTATCAGGCATGCTTCAACGAGCTGCAACCCTGGACCGGTGCCGATCCATCTGTCGCTGTCGATCCTGCGATCCAGGCGCTCTGGCTGAAATCCATGCATCATCTGGGCAAGCTGGAGCAGGCAATGCAATGGGTGGATCAAAGACGGCCGCTGGCCATGCTGGCGCCGGCAGCGCTGGGCGTGGCAAGCCTGATTGCGATCGATGCCGACCAGACCCTCAAGGCCAAGGAACTGGCCGACCAGGCCCTGCAGGCCGGCGACGCCAGCCTGGAAACCCTGCTGACCCGCACCGCCGTGGCGCTGGCGGAACGCGATGTGGCGCGCGCCCACCATTACGTGGGCCTGGCCATGCAGCGCGAATCCAACAACGGCCGCTGCTGGTCGACGCTGGGGCTGACGCAAATGCTGGAACTGAATATCGCAGCAGCGCGCCAAAGCCTGCACAAGGCCGTGACGCTGATGCCGGGCCACATCGGCAGCTGGCACAGCCTGGGTTGGGCCTGCCTGGTGGATAAAGATATCGATGCGGCGCAACGGGCCTTCGAAAGCGCCCTGCAACTAGACCGCAATTTTGGCGAAAGCCACGGCGCACTGGCCATCATCGCCGCCATACGCGGACAAAGGGAAAGCGCCAGCGAACAGATCCGGCGTGCTACCGGGCTCGACAAGAACAGCTTGTCGGCCGCCTATGCGCAAGCAGTGCTGAATGGCGAAGCCGCGGACCAGCAATCGCTGCAAAACGCCATGCACCACTTGCTCAGCAACCGCCCGGCCCCGATGGGCGGAACGATACAGGATTTGCTGCCGCCTTTGCCCGGCGCAAAAAAATAAGGCCGCGACCTGTTCGCTCCGCCGCACATCAACGCTTAACCTTGAGAAGCCTTATGCAATCCGTCCCCGACAATCTCCCCCCTTTGATGCAGCAAGCCATCCGCGCCAGCCAAGCCAACGACAGCGCTACCGCGCTCAGCCTGTTCGCACAGGCCAGCCGGGAAGAACCAGGATCGCCGCTGCCGCATTTCCTGATGGGCGCCGAACTGGCGCAGCTAGGAAAAATGGCGGAAGCCGAGGCAGCGTATGCGCGGGCAGTCATCCTGGCGCCGGAATTTTCCATCGCGCGCTTCGAACTGGGCGTGCTGCAGTTCGTCACCGCACGGCCGGCGATCGCCATGGTGACCTGGCAGCCGCTGCTGCAGCTGCCGGACAGCGATCCGTTGAAACTGTTCGCGCTCGGCTACGCGGAACTGGCCAGCGATGCTTTCGACGGCGCCTTGCATTACTTCGAACAAGGCACCGCCGCCAACACCACGAATGCCGCGCTGAACGGCAACATCCAGCTGCTGATCGCAGAAATCCACCGCCTGCGCGCCACCCAAACCATCAAACCCGCCGCGCCAGCCGAAGAAGCCGCTGCAGAGGAAGCACTGCCGGACAACCACTTCCTGCTGTCCAACTACAATCAAAGCCGGCTGCATTGACTTTTCATTGATCAGGTAGAACAAGGATTCCAGGATGACCTCCCCGATCAACGCCTCGGCGCAGATAGCCGCCTTGATTCGCAGCCAGGTAGCCTCGCTGCGCAAGACTAGCAGCACCGGCGGCAAAGACAACACAAAGAAGGGCAAGCTGCAGCAGGAGCGCGATATTGCCGGGCTGATCGCGCAGCGGGTGCTGGTGATCGATCCTGACGACCCGCAGCGTGAGCGCAAGGCTTTCAGGATTTTTCTGGAATCGGTGCTGCTGGCGGAACTGGGAGGAGAGCTGATCAACGATCCGGCGTTTTACCAGATGGTGGAAGACGTGCAGTTGCAGATGGAAAGTGATCCGGGGCTGGCTTCGGCGGTTTCTCAGGCGGCTAGGTTGTTGTTGGCGCCGCAGAAAAAATAGATTGGGGCTGCTCTGTCTAGCAAACAGGCACGTCAATTTAAGTTGTAACGTTTGCAGGCTTGTCCAAAAATTTCCAGCCAGAGCAATCGATCTTGATCATCGACATAATGTCTTCGCTTCTGTCACCACGTGAAGTTACGTGGTAGACGCCGCCAGCGAGTTCCAATCTTAAAGGTCGGAACAAGGTCCCGTCATGCTAGAACATTAAATGTGTCACTGCAAGACTTGCCCCCATTCCCCCACGCGAAGTAACGTGATAGATACCGCCAGCGAGTTCCAATCTTAAGGGGCGAGACATGAGTCCGTCATGCTGGAACAGTAAATGTGTTATTGCAAGACCTCGTATATTGAGCCTACCGCATCGCCATCAGATAATCAGGATGTAGAAGCGGTCGGGCGGAGTGATGCCGATGAGA
>NZ_JBWKVC010000029.1:0-23054 GCF_059421505.1 Collimonas sp. GW821-FHT02H07 | reverse complement strand
ACCGATCCCAAGGCGCTGGCGAAATGGCTGGTCAAGGACAGCCCCTTGAAGTTTGAATGCGACTGCGGCCGTTTTACCTACTGGTATCGCTATATCGCCACCGTGGGCGGGTTCGTCAAAGGCCGGCAAGAAGCCGCGTATCCCAAATTACGCAATCCCAGGCTCAGCGGCGTGGCCTGCAAACATGCATTGCGCGTGATGAAGGAATTCAGCAGTAGCCTGGTCGTGCGCGGGATTGTGGCCGGCATGGTGGAGCGCGGACAAAAGGGTGCCATCAAACAGTCAGCAGTGATTGCGCAGACTAAGGCACGCGAGATTGCTGCAGCACAAGCGCGCAAAAATCGCGCTATCCACGTCAAGCAGCCGAGCAAATCTGCCGCAAGTCTGAAGAGCGCCGTGATAGCTGCAGCAAAGAAGGCGGATAAGGCGGCAGGGATGGCGGTCATTGAGGCGCAAAAGGCACTGCAAAAACTCAAGGATGCCGGCCAGCTCTCTCAGGCGGACTTTGATGTGATTACGATGAAACTGAAGGGTTAATGATGCTGCACTCCGTACCAACGCAAATCAACAAGGCAGCGCGTAGCGTCACGTTGCGGCATCCAAATGGCATTCCGTGTCACGCTTTTCGGCAGCGGGTATTGCGCCAGGCTGACAACAGTATGGGTGGCATGCCGACATTGGGCGGTCTTGGTGTGCTGGATTCGTCAGATGAGGTGGACGTCGAATGGGAACTGCTGGGGGACGCCAAACTGCTGATCGTAGAAAATTTCCAGCCATCGACGGTGGTTGATCGCGGCGATGCGTTGGATAACGCCGAGCCGCAGATTGTCGCGTTGATTGAGGCATTGAGGCCGGTAGAGGATCCCGCGCACTTTACGGCAAAGACCAAGGACGTGCTATACATGCTGCTGCATGCGGAGGTAAAAATCGCCTATGAGGTTGTGGCGATCGACGGCGACATCAATATTGCACCGTATAGCAGAAAGTATGTCCTGCAAAAACGTGATGACTTGACCTATATTGATGGCTTTAAAGCCGAATAATCCGAAAGATTATTGCGATTGGCGAATACCTTCTTGGGAATTCAATTGTTCTAAACGATATCCATAGCTATACACTGGAGAGAGTCGATACCCGTTTTCTGGTCGTAAATGCAACTTGGTCCGTACGCGTGAGATGTGGGTGTCCATGGTCCGTGAGGAAACATCTATACCGTGCGACCATATTTTTTCTACAATATATGCGCGCGAGAGCGGGCGACCTAGGTTGCAGAAAAGTAGCAGTGCGATGTCAAATTCTTTTTTGTGTATTTCAATTGGCTTGCCTGCCACGGTTATACGACTGTCAACGGTTTCGAATAAGTAGTCATCAAATTGGATTTGTTCGCTCGATTTGTTGACCGGATATGCCCGTCGTAGCAAGGCGTCGGTACGCGCAATTAATTCGCTATCGCGGATCGGCTTTGTCATGTAGTCATCGGCACCGGCAGTGAGGCCCTCAACGATATCTTCCTCGTTGTTACGAGCGGTCATGAACAATATCGGAAGAGTTTTAGATAATTTGTCTCGGACCGTGTGCAGCACCTCAATACCGCTCAAATCCGGTACTTCCCAATCCAAGATAAGCATGTCGTAACTTTCCCGCTGTAGCACCTTCAATATCTGTTTTCCGCTTTGAAATGGATGGCAAATATGCCCTTTGCTTGTCAATATTTGACAAACAAAATCGAGTTGAGATGGATCATCATCAAGAATAGCAATTCTCATACGATTGCTCCTTCCAATAATCTACGCCGCATAACGATACAGTTCGCGTGTCCCCAGCGGCTGTGTGTCGATGTGCTTGAATCCTCGTGCCAGTAATAGCGAAAATGCCTCGTTTGATGTTGGACAGCAGCGGGCATAGAAGGTTACGTCCAGCTCGTGCTGTTTGACCACGTAATCCACAAGATGCGTTGCCAAACCTCGCCTTCTATATTCGGTGGCGATGGATAACTGATAGATTTCAATTTCTTCACTGCCTTCGCATCGCTGGGCGCTAACGACAAAGCCAGCGGGCTTCTCTTCCTTTTCGATGACATCCATCCAGGCAACGACGGCTTCGACTCCCTCTGGGCGTGAAGGAGTCACGGCGGCGTGACGCAAGATGGTGCCACGATCAATAATCTGCGCCAACATGCTGCGTATGTTCTTCAGCGGTTGGACCATGTAGTGGCCGTCACGCATGCTTTCCTCAAATAAGGCTTGGATCCAGTCTAGATCGTCGTGCCGCGCCTGGCGAATCGATATGTTTGGCGATATTTTGATGCCGGCCTGGCGAGGCTTGGTCATCGTGCTGTTCAGTAAGCTCTTGAGGTGTTTCAGCATGCATCATCCCAGATACGTTGTACTACTATCTTAGTTCAAAACGGCAACATTGAGAATGTTTTGGCAAATTAGAAATTAAAAACAACGGTCATATTTTCAGCTTTTAAACCTTGCATTTTTCCGTGTTTTTCCTCTAGGAAAACACCCCTCAAATCGCTCTCTCGTTACCCCTATCATGCACTGCAATGAAGGGGAGACATGGACGAATTCACGCGCATCGAAGCCGACGCCCATCGTGGCGCAATGGGGCACAACAATCTGCCGGAGCCGACGCAGGCGCAGAAACTGGCGGGTAATTACAAAGTAGGTAGAACGACCCTTCACGGTATGGACGTCGCCATCGAGCAGCCGCGCGGATCGTTCCGTTCCGGTGTCGATGCTGCCGGCCGCCCATGGCAAAACAGAATGTCAGCACATTACGGCTACCTTGTTGGCACGACCGGCAATGATGGCGACGCGCTGGATGTCTTCATTGGCTATTACCCAGAATCCCGAGCTGCCTTTGTGATTAACCAGGTCGATCAGCAGACCGGTGTATTTGACGAGCACAAAATCATGCTGGGTTTTCCGGATGTGCAATCCGCATCCTGCGCCTATCTGGAAAGCTATCACCGAGGCTGGCAGGGCCTGGGCGACATCGTTTCAATTTCAATTCCTCAACTCACATGGTGGGCCAAGCATGGCAATCACACCAAGCCGATCAACGCGGCGATTCTTCCAATTTTAGGGTGCGACAACATGAAAAAAGTAATGTGGGACGGTGAGTCTCCCATTGGGAAGACCTATGACGGGCTGCTGTACGACATTCGGCGCCACGATGAAGACGGGTTGATGTACGACCCGTTGAGCGTGGCGGATATTCTGGATGACGCGGAGGGGGGCTATACCTTCGATGCGTTGGTGACGCCATTTGCGAAGCTTGAGCGCAAGATGCAGATCCTGCAGAACGTCATGGAGCGCACCGGCGGCGCCGTCAAGCCGGTCGCCATGCAGATCACGGAGCCGTTCAAGCAACGCGGAACAGCCAATGTAGCGGTGGTCTATGAGTTGTCGGATGGGCAGACGCTCAGTATTTTCTTCCACAATCCGGACGTGACGCCGCAAAAGATCACGCCAACGGACGATCTGATCTCCTGGAAGTGGATGCTCAACAAGAAGGACGTGACGATTGTGGCTGCGCCTGAGCGCGGCGTCGATCTGAACGTGCGCGAGGTGGCGAATCGCCTGATGCGCTTAGCCGAACGGAATTCAGCTACATTCCAGCGCGCCAATGCAAAGCGTTCGGCGCGCATGCAGGCGATTGAGGCGTTGAAGGCGGCAATCACGGAAAAAGAAGCCGCTTTAGCGCGGTTGCAGCGGGAGCTGGAAGTCAAGCGCATCGAGAAGGAGTCTACGCCCAGTGTTCCGAATAGCGTCGGCACCGCGCCGGCGGCACCTATCTCTGATCCTGTCGCAGAACCGATCACTGAGCCAGCTCCTGGATCAGACCCAGAACCAATCGCCGTAGTCACGACACCACCTGAGTCTATCGCGGATCCTGTGTCCATCGAGAAGGGTGAAGTTGTGCCGGACGAGATCGTGACACCAGAGGTCATTGAAGCGTCGGAGGGCAATAATCCAGTTGTCGAAGGGGAAGTGTCGCCGGCGGTTGCCGACATTGTTCCTGCCGCTCCTACTGTCGCAGAAATTGAGCCGGTAGCCGAAGCCGACTCAACTATGGCGGAACCGATGGCAATGGCGGATCCCGTTGTGGATCCTGTAGAAGAACTAACGCCAGTTCCAGAACCACAATCGGAGACCGAATCGCCAATAGTTGCAGAAGCCGAAGTCAGTCCTGCGTCGGTGGAAGTTACCCAAGAGGCCGTTGCTGAACCTGCCGTGGTGAGTGAGCCGACGCCGGTTGAACAATCCGCATCTGCCATTTCCGAATCGCCGCCGGCAATGACGGCAGACGAATTATCTCCGCAGCTTGTTGATGACACACCGCCGGACGGAGAGATATCGGAGTCCGCAGATGACGAACTGTCCGATGATCCGAATAGCCCGAACTATCGCTATGGTGATACGGGATATATTGCTGATTCGCGTAAGGAAAAAGCCGCAAGCGTCATTGCAATTGCGAGAAAATCTGGCCTAAGACTGCGTGCGTCTGACGTCGATTGGAATGCGATCGAGCAGAATCCGCGGCAGGCCGCAGACTTGGTTACGAAGTCCAATTTATTTGGAAAGACGGATTGGACCGCATTGCAAGAGAGTGGAATGCCTCCGGAAGTGGGATTTCTGATTGATAAGGTCTACGCGTCCATTGGTTCCGCTCCATCGAAGGATGGAGCGCTGTCTCGTAAAGATTATGCATTTGGCCTGGAAACCATTCGTGACAGATTGGAGAGCCAAACTACTGTCGTGGATGTTTTGGCGGTGCTGGCGGAAATCAAAGACGAGCTGTCGGGTACTCAATTGAATGTCGAAGAAACGGGGCAGATCGAGGTCATCCGTTCTGAGACGGCTACTTTACGGAGCGAAGTCAAGGAATTGGATAATTCCTCAAATGAATTGTACCGAGCGGCGCAGCAAGCGATAGGCGATCTTTACATGATTGAACGGGGCATTGACTCTCGTAAGCGCCGCAATTGGGCGATTGATCCGAAGACAGAAAAGGCATTGATCGACGCCAAAGCCACCTCCGATGATCTATGGGCAAGGTTCGCGATCATTCGTGAAGAGGTCAATCCAAAGCTAGACGTTATGCGCAACCGCCTAGGTGAACTGTCTAAACAGGAACGACTGGTCACTATGTTGGCGACAGCTCGCAATCAACTGCAAAGTCCTACCACGCGGGCATGGCTCACATTTGGAGAGCGTTTTCTCAAACTGCTGCACTTTCGGAGTTTTCGCGGTGGATCCGACTCTTTCGCCGGGCATGTGACAAATGCAAAGACAGGCAAGATTGTAGATTGGTCGTGGGCAGACAAAGATCGCCCCGTCAGAGTGAAGGGGGCAACAAAACAGGAAATCAATTTTCAGATGAAAGTTGCTGACACCTATGTCCGAAAGGGTGGTAAATCGGTGTCAGTAAATTCGACTCAGGCGCTGAAGGACGCACTTGGCTTCCGTGACGTTCAGTCTGGAAATTGGGTGTTGAAAGATCCCAATAGCGCCAAGTTTCACGTCGAGCAAACAGCCGCTGCGATGTCAGATCTCGCGGAGATGCTGGGTATTGACCAAGAGCTATTAGGCTTTAGAGGCCGTCTAGGGATGGCATTTGGCGCGCGTGGATCTGGTGGCAAGAACGCAGCTCGTGCGCACTACGAGCCGGTACATCGTGTCATTAACCTAACCAAGATGGGAGGTGGTGGGTCACTTGGCCATGAATATTTCCATGCTTTGGACAACGTGATGCATGAACTGGTTAATGCACAATCGTCCGGTAAGAAAAATGAATTCGTAACAGCGAATCCCAATTTGTTGCCGGAAGGAGAGTTACGTGACGCCGTCAAAGCGCTTAACAGAGCCATCATGGATGGAGATCTGCGTGCGCCGGAAGTGATTAAATTTACTGACAAGGACGTAAGTACCGCCAAATACAATATTGATGCGCCGCGCAATCGAATCGCACGCGCTATCAAAGATGCAGGCAACGCCACGGCGGGTGTCCTCGCCGTTGATGCATTCTTGGCGCCGAGCTTGACGGGAAATTCGCGTATTGCCAAACAGAGAAATCAGTGGCGCAAACTCGCCGCTGCTTATTACGCGAGCGAAGGAGAAACAACGGCGACGCTAGCCGTCGGGAAGGGCGTTTCAAGCTTTGCTTTTGAGGCCGCCACGCTGGATAAGGGACAGCTGGGGAGCTACTGGTCGCAGCTTGAGGAACTCTCCGCCAGAGGATTTCAGGCGTGGATCGAAGATCGCATGGCGCTGCAAGAACGTCAGAACGATTATTTGAGTGCTTTTGCTGACAACAAATATCACTATGATCCGCTGTTGGGCCTTCAGTACAAGCCTTTTCCAGAAGGGGATGAACGAATCAAAATTAATGCAGCATTCGACAATCTATTCGAAGTGATTCGTAAAACTCAAGTATTCGAGAAGGCGAATGCCAATGCCAATGGGGCCTTGTTAGATTCGATCTTTAATGCGTCACAGGTTGATAGTCCAATCCCATCTCTTCAGCGATGATCTTGAGGCGCTTGTCTCGGGTCCACAGTCGGGCGGCATGGATTGCCGTGCTGGCGAGCAGATGCGTATCAATATACCCAATACCACGCCCCATGAGCTTGTGTTGTTCGATAAAGAACAAGGTTTCCTCGTTGGTGGCAGTGGGTAATTGCGGCAGTGATTGCAATAAATTCAAGATTTCGTTCCGGTTGCCGAGGCTGCCGCATGCGAGTTCGCCAATGACGAAGGGGTGACAATAACCTCGTCCTGTTTCTAGCAGCCCGGCCAGTGCTGGGCTGCCGACGCGCAAATGGTCAATCCAGATGGATGTGTCGACCAAGATCATTGCGTCTCACCTTTGCGACGTGAAATTTCCTGCAATTGTGGTTCGCTGCCCCCTAAGCGGGCCAGGCGACGCGCGCTTTCACGCTGAATTAATGCATTCAACGCTTCCTTCAGCAGGGCATTGCGTTCTTCCAGGCCACACAGCGTTTGCGCGCGGGCAAGAAGGGCATCATCCAAATTAACTGTTGTACGCATAGCGTGCTCCTTGAGAGTTGATGAATCAATTGTAGCATCAAATGATGCTTTTTTTGGTTCGCACTCTATCTTGGGATGGAAACCGCCGAAAAGTCGTGTTGTTCTTTTGCCCGACAATGTTGAATACAGACGATTCAGAGCGGATATGGCAAAAGACACTGAGAAGAATACGCCCGGCCTCTTCGGCAAAATGGGCACATCGGCAAAGAAATGGTTTTCCGGGAACGTCGAGAAAGTGGACGACCTGGGCAAAGATGACCCCTACGCCTTTGATTTCGGGGCCGCATCGCAGTCTCTCCTGGGCACAGGCCGTCGCGCCGCCCGCATGCGCGCGCAGATCTATCAGAAGTGGTCGTTTATGGAAGGCGACCCGATTGTGTCCGGCGCGCTGTCGCTAATCGTCACGTCCGCGCTCGGCGGCCACGAGACGACGGGCAATACGGTCTTCATCGAAAAGAAGGCCGAGACGATCAAAAATATCAAGCTTGCCAAGATGGTCGATGAGATCGATGCTGCTTTGACACCCAAGCTCAATCAAATGGCGCATTGCATGGCCTATAACGGCGCGACCTTCGGCGACAGCTACGCGCGCCCCTATGTCGATAGCAGTGGTATCCGTGAATTGTATTTCGGAGAAATTGTCCGGCCGCCCATGGTGCAAGCCTACGAGAAGGGTAACCGCACCGTAGGGTACATGGTGTATTCCGGCGCCAAGGCGATCGAGCGGCTGGATACAACGCAACTGCTGCGTCTCAAAATGCCGCGGCAGATCTGGGTGCCGCAGTTTGCGGTGCAGGACAAGGTCATCAAAATGGCTTTGTCAGAGAATGACCTGGATGAACTGCCGATCCTGCCGTCGATGGTGGGCGGCTCGTTCCTGCACCAGGCGGAAGAAGCCTATGACCACCTGTATGCCTCATTGCTTGGCTTGATCGGCCAGCGTTTTGCCGATTCCATTGATGAGCGCGTTCTCGGGTTCAACGGTGACGGCATGACGGGAGACCAGAAGAAGAAATTCGGCGAGGGCGTTATGACCATGCTGAAGCAAGCCAAGCAGCGTGCGCAGTGGGCGATTGAATATGGTCAGCCGATTCTTGAGAAATTTACGACCGTGCTGCCGTATCACGGCGATAAACAACTCACCAATCTGTCCCAGCTGGTCGGTGACTCGGGCCGCAATGGCGAACTGTCGATCGAGGACGTGATGATGCATGCCCGTCTGCTGGGTGGCGCGCTGGGGGTGGATCTATCGATGCTGGGCTTCGCCGATCAGCTGTCCGGTGGCCTGGGCGATGGCGGCTTCTTCCGTGTCAGCGCCCAGGTCGCCGAAAAGTCCCGCATCATCCGTGGCGCACTGTCTGATTTCTTCAATTCCGTCATTGATCTGCACACGATGCACCGGTATGGGATTGTCTTTTCTGAGGAAGAGCGCCCCTGGAACATCAATTTCTACGGTTCGATTTCGGCCATGGAAGCCGAGAAGCAGCGAACGCGCTTGGAGTCGGCAAATTCAGCGGCCATGCTGGCGCAGGTCATGTCGCAGATCAAAGAGATGGGTCTGGATGAAAAGACCACCGCCATGTTCCTGGCGAAGCAGATGCTGCTAGACGAAGATGAAGCGGCTGCCTATGCCAAGGCCATGGCCGCTAAAGCTGTCGAGGAGAGCGACATTGGGACTGTTTGATAACGTGGCCAATAGCATTGCCTTGCCGAAGAGCGCCGGCGCCATTGCTGCCATTGGCCAGGCCAAGAAATATCTGCCGCCGCGCTTGGGTGCGCTGGTCAATACGGGCTTGGGTGTCGGCAATAAGCTGCTGAGCGGCGATCTCGGCGGTGCCGCGCTCTCTGTCCTGGATTCAGGTCTACTCGCGAATTATTTCCCGCGCGTGGATGGCCTGGCTGCATTGGCGGCGTATTGGGCCACGCCGACGCCGCTATTGGGTGGTATCACGCCGGCGGAAGCCAAGGCGATATTTGATGAATGCTCGGCAACCCGGTATGCCAAGAAAAACCTGTTTCTGGTCGAAGTCACGGATCTGATGCCGTCCAGTATGGATTCGTTGGTGTCGAAGCTGATGACCGGCGACGGTGCCAGCATGTTCAACCTGTTTGCGACTGAAGTCAATTATTCGCCCTGGACGATTACCGGGGACAAGATGCGGGTCGGATCAGCGTCGATAGATTCGGTGCATAGCTTGGAATCTGTCGATATGCGGTTGACCACCATGGACGATTCAGTGGGCACGCTCAAAAAATGGTTTGAATCGAAGGCGGCAGCGGCGACCAAGCGGGACGGCTGTGTCGGCGTGCCGATCGAATACTTGGTCAAGATCCGCATCTTGCATTCATTTATCACCGATGCCAGCAATCGCGGCGGCTACGAGAGCGTTCTATATATGCGCCCGGCCAGCATTGAATTTGACCTGTCGCGGCGAGACGACACGGTGCAAGAAATTCAAATGACGTTCTCGCAGTTCGATTCCTTCTTTCCGGTAGCCTGACATGACCATTCAATCCGATAGCTTTGGCTTCCTGGTAGGTGATCCTGCTGATTGGGGCGAAGCGCTGAAATTATGGGCGGCTATTCAGGATGACGTGCGTGGCATCCGCCAGGCGCTCACGTCAAGTGCTGCTGCCGCTAAACGGGTTACCCAGAGCAGCACGGCTCCAGCTCTTGCGTTACCGCACCGTCAAAGCGCCGCTGCTGCCAAGGTGGTGCAGATCACCTCCAGGGCGGTTATGCAGCCGACGTCGTTGCTGAAGACGGCGGTTGTCAGTAAGGATGTGCTGCGGGCGGCCTTTCCTACAACTGTGCGTCGCGATGCCAACGGCAGGTTCGTGCGGACAGCTACGCCAAATGCGCCGCGCGCCGGGCAAGGTCAGCCGAGGAAAAACAATGGAAAGGGCGAAAGCAGTGATAGCCGCTCGGCTGTTTCCGGCAGAATTGGTACCGTGGGCGCCATGGCATCGAATGCCATCGACCGCGCGCCGGATGTGGATCCGGCTATTGCGGCAGCCAAGGAGCTTAGTACGATCGTTACGCCGATTGGACGTGGTTTCGGCAAGATGCTTGGCCGCGATGGAGAAGAAAAGAAGAAGACGGCGTGGTTCAAGCGACTCTGGACAGAGTTGCGTGGGTTGCGTCGGGACGAGACCGAATTCAGCAAGGCACAACTGCGCAAGCTGACCGCGATTGAGAAGAAGCCCGCTGCCGGCAGCAGCTCAGGGGGATTGCTGAGCCGTTTGGCGCCAAAAATTCCAGGGCTCGGGATGCTGGGGAATTTGCTTGGCAAGGGTGGTAAGGGGCTATTCGGGCTCGGTAAAGGGTTGTTCCGACGCTTGCCACTGCTGGGCGCGCTGCTGGCGGGCGGTTCTGCGCTAGCCAGCATGTTCGGTAATGATGATCCCGATAAAACGCCGGCAGAAAATCGGAAAGGCCGCTTTGCCGGGGCCGGCAGTGGCATCGGTGCGTTGATTGGCGGCGGCATAGGGCTGGCTTTTGGCGGTCCGATTGGCGCGATGATCGGCGGTTTCATCGGCGACAAGCTGGGTGAAGTCACCGGCGAATGGCTATCCACCTTTGACTGGAAAGAGATCGGCGGCAAGATCACGGCAACCTGGGACGCTGGCGTTCAGAAATTCAGTGACGGCTGGGATGCGATTACGGGCTTTTTTAAGGATAAATTTGAGATTGTCAGGAATGCCGCGAATGCGGTGAAGGATCTCGTTGTTCAGGCGGGAAACGTTGCTAACGATGTCGTCAAGGAAAAGACCGGCGTCGATGTCAAGGCGAGCGTGACCAATGCCGCTACGGCAGTCAAGAATACGGCTGTTGCTGCTGTGGAGACTGTTGATCAGCATGTGGTCAAACCAGTGAAGGCCGCCGCTGGCGCCGCTGCCAATTATGGACAAGAGCGTGTTGCCAAGATGGCCGCACCCATTGGCCGGGTGGTCAATGAGCGCTGGCAGGCCGCGAAGGACTACCTGGTCGGCGGGGCGAGCTCCGCTGGCATCGATCCTGGTGTGGTGGCGCAGATCGCGCATTTCGAGAGTGGTTTCAATAAGGACGCCGCCCCGATCCAGAAAAGCGGTAAGAAGCTGTCGAGCGCCCACGGCTACGGCCAGTTTCTCGACGGGACTTGGACCGACATGCTCAATAAGTACGGTGGTAAGTATGGCGTTGACGGCGCTGGGAAATTGTCGAAGCAAGAGGCAGAGAAATACCGGAGCGATCCGAAAATTCAGGCTGGCATGCTGGCTGAATTTACCCGGGAGAATATTGCAAAGGGGAGAAAGCTCGGCGGTACGGACGACGCGGCGAACGTCTACGCCTATCACAATCTCGGCGATGGTGACGCCGGCCGCATCCTGAAAGCGGTGAAGAGTAATCCGGAAACCTCTGTGCGGGAAGCGCTGATGGGCGGTCGGGAGGTTAGTGATAGCGAGCGCTTGCGAATTGAGGCCGTGATCAAAAACAATAAAAGCTTGTATGGCGACGGGACGATTTCCGCTGGCGCCGCTTATCAAAATATGGGCAACAAAATGCGCATGGGCGAGTTCTTCGCGCAGGATGCGAGAGCGATGCAAGCGAAGAGTGCTATGCCCTCGCTAGTGGTGACGCCACAAACGCCGGCGGTGCCGAAGATCTCTGCCGTTCCGAATATACCGACCGCGCCTGCTATAGCGAAGATACCGGATATCCCCGAGATCGCGTCAATATTGCCGGCGACGCAGCTTAATGCCAGACCATCGAGTACGTCGGTGACGGTTGTGGCGCCGAAGTTTGATGTTGGTCAAGATTTGCGTGATCGCAAAATAGCCCATGTGGTGACAGGTGGAATGTCAGCAGGGGCTTAGAAAATGAGCACGATTTTGAACATTCACGGGTTGTCGCCTGAGTTCTTGCGGCGGAGAGAAAGGGCTTGATATGTCGCGTGTTCAGTCAATTTTCTCCATAGCGCGGATTCTGCGTCGGGTTGACGGATAGAACCTGCATTCTCCCAGACCAGGGCGGGTGGTTTACCAAAGGCGACTGCTGCGATACACACCCGCAACTCCTTAGAGCCGTGTCCCGCAAAGGCGACGGCTTTAGCATTTGCGGTCAAATTTGTTTCTGGAAAAACAGCGCTAATATAATTTCGAAATACCAAGCACTTCATTCTTGACAAGTGTGCTGCCGTCCCACCTCTTCATTATTCGGGCATTCAAATACCAAATATAAAAGTTGCCTTGCGAATGCACCGACTCTGTCGTAAGACCACTTGAATCCCAAATCGATGAACTCTTCGTGGAGCTGTTTGAGACTGCGCCGCTGCTTACGGGATTTTGCTGCCTCTGTCTTGAGCCAGGCTGAAAGCTGGAAGGCGTATGGGTCGATGGCGCTGGCGGAGTGGCGCTCCGCATTGGCGGGCTCGGTGATTTCCGAACGCAGATAGCGCCTGACGGTGTTGCGGGAGATGCCTAGCCTCTTGGCTATCTCCCTAAGCGGGACCTGGTCCCGAAGGTGCCAGCGTCTGGTTAATCCTAGTAATACCACGTCAATCACTCCGATCCCCTACTTATTCTGATAAGTAGGATTGTGTGCTAAACGTGGCTCACCCATTAGCCGTCCGTTGTAAGGGTACGAATTTACTACTCGCAAAATATCCGCGTTTCTTCGACCTGGATGTCGAGCTCTTCTGCAATCGCAAGCACGGTCTGACGCGTTATACCATTGAGAAAACGATCTGCCTTCGGCGTGGCTAAGCGATTATTCATTACCGCAAAGAAATTTGCGCTGGACGTCTCGGCTATACACCCATCGCTATCACACAACAGATAATCATCAAAGCCAGAGTTGCGAGCCTGCCGATACGCAGCAAGGCTAATAAGATATCCGACGTTGGCGCAGGTCGTGGCAGAGGTATTTTTTGAGCGAGACGCTGACGACCGGACGTCAGCGCCGCAATCCGTGAAAACCAAATTTTTCCTAGAACTGATGGCGCAATGCTACGCGAGCGACAAATTGCTTGTCATTGCCGGAACCAGCACCACCAGAACCAGGAACGTAGGCTTGATCAAGTGACGATCCGGTTAAATCACCGCCAACTTTTTGGTAAGCGGTTTGCATATAAAGATCAGTTCGTGTGGAAAAATTGTAATCAGCCATCAAACCAATAGTCGACCATTTTGGTTTGGCGCTGCCAACCGTCGTGTCGTATTTTCCCTGTGTATATGTATACATTGCACCGACGTAAAATGTCGGAGTGAACTGATACTTGGCATTAATTTCGTAATTATAGAACTTGAGCGAAGTCAGCGACCCGGCGACTGGTGCAAACGAGATAACGTAAGCATTATCACCAGTTGGATTCGTCAGATTAGTGTTGGTATAGACGAACCCAAGCGTTGTCTCACCAATCGTATAATTGATGCCTGCACCAAAGATCTTTTGTTTGTCAGCTAGGAAGTTAGCGTCAGTTGGCGTGATGGAACCATTTGTAGTTGTGCCGACGCGAGTCAAATTCATATAACCCAACCCAGCTGACAACGGACCATTAGCGTAACTTGCACCAAAACTATAGGTACGGTTATTCGTACTATTACCGGCTGTCTCGCCGAAACCGTACAGACCGCCGAACGTGACGCCATCAAAAGTTGGGCTGGTATATTTGATCGAATTATTGATACGGTACGAGTTATTAGTGTTGTCGTTATCCAACGGATGCGAGAACAAAAAGCCGGACCAATTGCCATTCGATGTCATTGGACTGACGTAATCAACAATGGAGTCATACTGCCGACCGAATGTAACGGCACCGGTAGTTTTGCTCGACAAACCGACGAATGCTTGGCGTCCGAACAGCAAACCACCTTGACCCAGCTGCCCCGTATTTGCAGCAAAGCCATTTTCAAGTTGGAACAACGCACTCAGACCACCACCCAAATCTTCATTACCCTTGAAGCCTAGGCGACTGCCTTGTGCGTCGCCACTTTCCAGTTGAACGATATTTTTACCACCGTCATTGTTGGTATAGTTCATACCCAAATCAATAACGCCATAAACTGTGATGTTCGTTTGTGCATGCGCTAGGCTCGCAATGCCGCTCAGCAAACCTGCGACCAGAATAATTTTCTTCATGTGTGTCTCCCTCGGTTTAGAAAAAACTACTTTTAAATACCGACAATAACGATATAGCTGCACGCGCGTTACTGCGGCTTGCCCCTCCAAATGCCGATCAAAATTAGCCAGTCAATTAATCACCGTCGCCATATAGCAACAACACAACATTGTGTTTAGTTGCCTACATCAACCAGCCCTAATTTTTCGCAATTTTTTATGCATAAAAAAATCACTATCTCAGTTCAATTTGTCTGACACCGCTGGTATAAGCGCGTCGGCAAAGCCAGCAGCAACGACTATGCTTGCAGATACAAAGAATTTATTGCGAAAGCACTAATTAATAGCTTTTATGTCGTGGCATTAAAGTGTCGCAAAGTGTATCATAGTAAGCATAAATGAGATTAAAAAACTTTTTTGCACTAAAGTACTTGTGTAATATCAGTTTATTGTTTTAATCTCTGTCATAAGCCATTTATAGGAGACAAGACATGATGACATTAACAATTTTCCCGGGAAAACTAACTATTGCCGATCTTCGTAAAATTGCTCGCGAATCTGTACAGTTAGTGTTAGATCCAGCAGCCCTACCAACAATTGAAGCGGGTGCCAGAGCGGTTCAAACCATCGTAGAACGTGGTGCACCTGCTTATGGAATCAACACCGGCTTTGGGCGTCTTGCAAGTACGCACATTCCTAATGACCAGCTTGAACTATTGCAAAAGAATCTGGTGCTATCTCACGCCGTTGGTGTTGGGGAGCCGATGTCTGCGCCGGTTGTTCGTCTGCTGATGATCATGAAAATATCCAGCATGGGTCGTGGTTACTCTGGCATTCGTCTGATTGTCATTAAAAACCTCATCAAATTATTTAACGCCGGCGTGCTGCCACTGATCCCGGTGAAAGGTTCTGTCGGCGCTTCCGGTGACTTGGCACCGCTGGCCCATATGGCAGCTGTTTTGTTAGGTGTTGGCGAAGTATTCATCAAAGGTCGCCGTGCCTCCGCCGTGGAAGGTCTTGCTACTGTTGGACTGGAGCCGATGACTCTGGCAGCCAAAGAAGGTCTCGCGTTACTGAACGGCACTCAAGCATCTACTGCGCTGGCGATCAAACATCTGTTTGACATTGAAGACCTATACAACACGGCACTTGTCTCTGGCTCGCTGTCCGTTGATGCAGCGGCCGGTTCGGTTAAACCATTTGATCATCGCATTCATGCGTTGCGTGGCCAGCAAGGTCAAATTGACGCTGCCGCAGCTTACCGTACCCTTCTGGATGGCTCTGGCATTAATCAATCGCATCGCGAGTGCGGAAAGGTACAAGATCCGTACTCTCTGCGTTGCCAGCCGCAGGTAATGGGCGCCTGTCTCGACCAGATCCGTCACGCTGCCGGTATTTTGTTGACTGAAGCCAACGCTGTATCGGATAACCCCTTGGTATTCCCAGACACACTGGAAGTTCTGTCTGGCGGCAATTTTCACGCAGAACCTGTTGCGTTTGCTGCGGATAATCTGGCCCTTGCGGTTGCTGAAATCGGTGCCTTGTCCGAGCGCCGTATTGCCTTATTGATTGACTCCACCCTATCTGGCTTGCCTCCTTTTTTGGTGAAAGATGGCGGCGTTAACTCTGGCTTCATGATTGCACACGTCACGGCGGCTGCACTGGCTTCTGAGAACAAGACTCTGGCTCATCCAGCGTCTGTTGATTCCATGCCGACCTCCGCCAATCAGGAGGACCACGTTTCCATGGCGACTTTCGCCGCACGCAAATTGGGTGATATGGCTTACAACACTGCGGTAATCTTAGCGATTGAATTGCTGGCGGCCGCTCAAGGCGTAGACATGCGTGCCCCCCATCTGACCAGCTCACGTCTGCAGAAGATCATGGAACTGATTCGCAGTCGTGTACCACACTACGATATCGATCGCTATTTTGCGCCGGATATTGAAGCAACGATTCAATTGGTACAAGGAGCTGTATTTGTTGGCCACAGCCCGTTCCACTTCGGATCACAGGGGTAATTCGTAGCTCATATGGAGAGCCATATATCTGACTCACGTTTTGACGCTATCCCATATGCGCACACAAAACATCGATAAGGCAGGGTGAAAATAAGTGAGTACTACGGATTCTAATAATCATGCCAGTGATGTGCTCATGGTCGAAGATTTGCACAAGTCTTTTGGTCAGAGCGAGGTCCTCAAAGGAATCAATCTTATCGCCAAAAAACATGACGTGATCACCATTCTGGGCAGCAGTGGTTCAGGCAAAAGTACCTTTTTGCGCTGTATTAATCTGCTAGAAACACCAAATGCAGGTCGCGTTTATGTGAATGGTGAACTGATCAAAATGTCTACCGGACGGGATGGTTTTCCCATTCCAGCTGATGCCCAACAAATGGTACGCATTCGCCGTAAGCTGGCCATGGTATTTCAGCAGTTTAACCTGTGGACACATATGACTGTTTTGCAGAATGTAATGTTTGCGCCGGTAAAAGTGTTAGGTATTGATAGGCGTGATGCCGAATTGGCCGCTATTGCCTACCTGGAAAAAGTGGGCCTGGCTGAAAAACGCCATCACTATCCCAACCAGCTTTCGGGCGGACAACAGCAGCGTGTGGCGATTGCCCGTGCCCTGGCGATGGAGCCGGATGTGATGCTGTTTGACGAACCAACTTCGGCGCTGGACCCTGAACTCGTTGGCGAAGTGCTGAAGGTGATGCGTTCGCTAGCCGAAGACGGGCGCACCATGCTGGTGGTGACCCACGAAATGGGCTTTGCCCGTGAAGTGGCCAGCCGTGTGGTGTTCTTCCATCAAGGTAAGGTAGAAGAAGATGGGCCACCCAAGGAGTTGTTTGCCAATCAGAAGTCCCCACGATTCCAGAAATTTTTATCTAGTATCGCAACCAAGTAGTTCCATCTTCAGTCATTTAACCAGGAGAGTACAAAATGAAACTCAGAAATTTTGGTGTAGCTGTAGTCGGTGGTTTGTTGTTTGTTTCGATGGTTCGCGCAGAACCCGTAGTGAAGATTGGAACGATAATTGACTACCCACCGTTTGAGTACAGGGATGCCTCCGGCAAGCTACAAGGCATGGAAATCGAATTGGGTGATGTGATGTGTAAACAGATGAAGGTGAAGTGTGAATACATCACCATGGATTTCGACGCCCTGATTCCGGCACTGAAAGCCAAGAAGATTGACGCTGTGCTGGCACAGATGTCTATCACCAATGAACGCAAGAAAGTTGTAGATTTTACCAATGTGTTTACATTGGCACCCGTGCAGTTTGTCGCAAAAAAAAGTTCCGGTATCACGGAAAACCCAGAGTCGCTCAGGGGTAAGATTCTTGGCGTCCTAAGTGGAAGTAATCATGAAGCGTATTTACAAACTCGCTTACCTAAAGACAAATCTGGTATTGACCTAAAAATTTATCAAACAATGGATCAAGCTTGGCTGGATTTGGAGGCAGGCCGTGTAAATGCGGTGATTGCTGATACGACAGTTGCTTACGATTGGATTGATAAAGTAGGAAATAAAGATGGATTTGGATACGCTGGTAAGCCAATCATAGATAGGGAAATGTTTGGTGATGGGACAGGTGTTGCCGTACGCAAAGGCGATCCGTTGAAAGACAAATTCAATGCAGCCATCAAACAAGTGCTTACCGATGGTACTTTTGCGAAAGCCAACAAAGAAGTATTTCCGTTCAACATTGCTCCAGGTACCGAATAAGAAACATTAAAGTCTGTTGGCCAGGCTGTTGATTGATCGAGAAATCGACAGGAGTGGGTCAGAGATTGGCCTACTCACCTAAAAAGAAAAATAAATAAAGAGGAGAACGAATGAGCAACCTGCTCAGTTATGGTGGACAGCTTTTGTTGGGCGCCGCGGTTACCTTGCAACTAGCCTTTACCGCCTTATTGTTTGGGCTGGTATTCGGCTTATTGTTTACAGCATGCAAACTATCCGGCAACAATTATTTACGCCGCGTAGTAAATTTTTTCACCAATTTTCTACGGGGCGTCCCCGAATTCCTGATCATCCTAATCTGTTATTTTGGTTTGACCAACCTGATTAATGATCATTTTGATGGCGTGTTTGAAATCAGCCCCTTCGTAGGTGGCGTGTTTGCGCTGTCGATCGTGTTTTCTGCCTATGCTTCCGAAGTTTTCCGCGGTGCATTTATCGCGGTGCCACAAGGGCAGATTGAAGCAGCCAAGGCTTACGGCCAGTCGGGCGTCCAAATGTTCTTTTATATCCAGTTGCCTCAGGCATGGCGCATTTCTTTACCAAGCCTAAACAATATGTGGCAGTCGTTACTGAAAGACACGTCACTTGTGTCTGTGGTGGGTCTGGAAGATTTGCTGAAAAAAGCCAATATGGCCGCTCAGTATACCAAACAGCCATTTGTGTTCTATCTGGTCGTGGCTGCTATTTACTTTATTTTCTTGGCTGTTTCCAGTCCGGTATTTGCGTATCTGGAAAAAATGGCTAATCGTGGTTTCCAGACGAGGTCATGATCATGGCACTGTTTAATGATTACTACACATTGCTGATCGAGAGCGGCCCGGAGATTCTGGATGGCTTTATCGTATCGCTGAAGCTGCTAGTAGGTTCCTGTTTCTTTGCTTTTTTGCTGGCGGTGCCTCTGGCGATTGCCCTAGTATCAGAGAAAATCTGGCTGCGGCACTTTGCCCGGACTTATTCGTCGATTTTTCGCGGCACGCCACTCTTAGTCCAGCTCTTTATTTTCTATTACGGTCTGAGCCAGTTTGAGTTTGTCCGCAACTCGGTTATCTGGCCGTTGTTGGGTGATTCTTTCTATTGTGGACTTACAGTGCTGGCACTGAACCTGACGGCCTATATGGCTGAAGATGTGCGTGCCGGGATCATGGCAGTACCGCATGGAGAAAAAGAGGCTGCCACTGCCTATGGCCTGAGCAAGTTTCAGTGTTATCGCTACATCATCATCCCGCGTGCCCTGAACATTGTGACCCCAGTACTGGGTAACGAGGTGATTGCACAGCTGAAAGTCACTGCTCTGATCAGTACCATCACCGTGCTTGATATGACCGGCATTGCCCGTCGTTTGTCCGCTCGTTCGTATACGACCGATGCCCTGATTGTGGCGGGTGTAATTTATGCGTTGTCCACATTAATCATTTCTATAGCTATTCGCCTCATAGAGCAGCGCAATACGCGATACCTTTCTAGATCGATTTTTGTTGTTAAAAGTTGAAATAATTTCCATTTACCAATTGTTAGGAATTCAGATGAGTCGAAAAATATTACGTCAACAAACAAACGCTAGAATGAGTCAAGTTGTTATATCTAACGGATTTGCTTTTCTTTCAGGGCAAATTCCTGATGCTAGTTTCTCCTCAATAACTGATCAGACAACAAATGTTCTAACTCGCATTGAAAATTTATTGTCTTCAATAAATATTGATAAATTTGCTATTGTTTCGGCCAACATATGGCTTTCTGATCATAAGTACTTTGATGAATTTAACAATACATGGGATAAGTGGGTGCCTGATGGTCATGCACCAGCGAGAGCCTGTGTCCAAGCTCAGTTAATGAAGCCCGGTTGTGATGTTGAGGTGGCAGTTATAGCAGTTATGCCGGCAGGCGACTTTGTTACATAAATTTTTAATCGGTAGAAGAGTTTGTAGTAAACGCAATTTACCACCAGTTCCAAGGACTACGATAAACGTACTAAATGTAAACGAGTTTTGAGCCCCCTCTCACGGATGTCGGTCAGATTTGTGTATAACGAGGTGGATTTGCGCATGTTACATGGCCTTTTGTGTGGATGCATTGGTTTGCTAGTCGACACCACAGGTATCAAGATACCGTGTGAAGGCGGATCGAAGACCAAGAAACATGGTATGAAATATCGACACAATGGCACGAAGCCCATCGGGTGATAGATACTAAAATGAGGGAAATCCGTGCAATTGAAATCACCGATTTTTCCTACGTTACTCGTCCAAATTCCCGCAGCAGAATTCGTCGTTGCCATCAACGGAGACGGTGCGTATGACACCAAATATTACCATTCCTCGATTGCAGCACACAGCACAGCTGTAGTGATATCCGCGTGTAAAAATGCGTGGTATTGGAAAGAAAATACAGTGGATGCTACAGTACGCAACGAGACCTTACGCGCCACGCGTTATTTAGGCCAAATACTGCGGGGAACCGAGCGATTATCGTTGTAGCTTGGTTACAACCAAGATACGTTGCGTCAAACAACTGGGCAAACGCGTCATGGCGGGAGATTTTATTGCAAGGTGACGGAACTACAAAGACGGGTCACCATCCACAATCGCTTTACGCAATTAGCTACACCTGACACCATTCGTATATTTTCTGGATTTGTAGGGGGTATGGAGATATGGTATTCAGTAATTTATTTGAACATCAAGACCGTTAAACGCTCATCTAAGATGAGTTTTTTATAAATCCAGCATGGAATTAAAGGAAAAGAAAGCCACATGTCTTTCATTAATAATAATATTGAAAATACATTTTTTGGAAATGCTAATGTGAACAAGAATGAACCTACTAAAGACTCATTGTCTGAGCATATACAGCAACTGAGAAAAATGCGGGGTTGGAGTTTAGAGCAGGCTAGTAAAGAAATTGATTTATCTCGTTCTGCAATTATAAAAATTGAAAAAGGACAAATGTCTCCAACTTTTGACACAATCAAGAAAATAGCTGCAGGTTTTAATATATCAGTAACACAGCTTTTAGCACCTCCTCCTGAAGAGGGTAAAATTACTGCAAGATGTACCGTTACTCGTAATAATGAAGGTGAAATTGACGCGCATCAAACGGAGCGTCAAGAATTTGTTGCTGCAGCTATTCTCGATAAAAAAATGCTCCCTTATAAAGGGATTATAAAAGCTAGATCAATCGATGAAATGAAGCATTGGACTTCTCATGACGGTGAAGAATTCATGATTGTATTATCTGGTCAAGTAGCATTCTGTACAGAGTATTATAAAGAATCTATTCTTAATCCAGGTGACAGTGTTTATTTTGACGCACAAATGGGGCATTTTACATATTCCCTTAGTGAGAATGAAGCTGAAGTTCTTTGGGTAACAACCAGGTAAGAATATATTCGGTCATTTCAAAAAATATATTCTCATGCATCGAGCATTACATGCTTTATCGCATTGAGAAGAATTGTGTTTTTATCTCTATCCTTGATTGATATTCTAACAGTATTTTTACTTTCGAGGCCTTTGAAAGACTTCCCATCCGCCACAATAATACCTTGTCGTGCAAGATTATGACAAAATGATTCGGAGGAGATTTCTTCTAACTCTAGTAGGATCATATTAGAGTAATTTCCTCTGACATTACATCCTTGAATTTTGTTTAATTCTCTACAAAGATATTCAGATTCAACGTGAAAAAATTCTCTTGATGAATTTAGAAACTCAATGTCATCAAGAGCTGCAATAGCCGCTGCAGCTGAAACCAAAGAAACGTTGAATGGTGGTCTTACAATCGAAAGATTGGAAATTATTTCTTGATCTGCAATTACATATCCAACGCGATATCCAGCAATACCATAGTATTTTGAAAATGTTCTTAGAACAGCTACATTTTTTCTCTTCCTAACAATATCAATGGTTCCTTCCTCTGCCGGGTCAATTAGCGCTTCATCAATTACGAAAATTGTATTTGGAAAGTCACAGGCTAGCTGATCAATTTTTTTATGGGAGAAGATTGCTCCTGTTGGATTATTAGGAGTACAAATAAACCCTATTGCTGGATTATATCTTTCAAGTGCTTCATATAAGCATGTTATATCAACTTCCCAAGGATCTGGTGATGTTACTAGAATTGGATGTAGTCCATGCAATTGTGATTCTAGTTCATACCTTGGGAAGGTTGGGATGTGTATAACTACGTGGTCACCTGGTGCAGTCCAGGCCTGAACTATTAATTTAAGTATCTCATCCAATCCTGCTCCAAAAAGGAGCATATTTTCTGCCACGCAATGTTTTTGGGCAACTTTAGTTCTCAGCTTGCCTAAATGGAGATCTGGATACTGGCCACATTGAGAGAGTACTTTTTGAGCTGCCTCTGTGCTGAGTGTTGGTGGTCCAAATGGGTTTACGTTCAGCGAGAAGTCCAAGATTTTATCAATATCAATGCTGTGTTGTTCCGAAATTGCATTCGGTGAAAATTCTTCTTCGTAAAGCCTAAGGAATTTCTTTGTTACATAGGGGTTCCGGGCCATAGCGTACCTCTGAATAGATTGTTTTAGTTGCGACCTAATCTTCTTGGATCGCTCGTAAATCACTATAGTATAGCAAAAGTGCACTATAGTATACTATAGTGCAGTTTAATTTTTGTAATGGAAAGTGACTATGTATTAGGGCGTGTTGACATACCGAAAAGAAATTTTTCGATAGTTGCCGCTAAGGTCTGTTAACTTTTTGCCGGTTGTGTTTACATCCTTAATTTTGGGCGGAACGAAGGATGCGAACTATTCTGAGAGACGATCAATGGGAGCGGATTGCGCCATTGCTTCAAGGCAATCTAGGAGATTGTGGTCGGAAAGGCGTTGTGATAACTATGTCCGCTGTCAAAAAATCAATAAGTCGAGCAAATTCTACCTAATGTACATTCAAATCTACTTTAGGTCGCTGTCTGGAATTAAGTCCGTTGAATATGGAAAACACCCGCAAGTCATCCCCTCATTAGCGAATAAAGTTAGGCTCATCATCTAACTTACCCCCATGAGGGCACTATGACCGTATCCAATCCCGCCTACCTGCAGAGCCTCTACAACACCACCCGGGCGATGGGCGACAAAGCCATCTCCAGCGACGCCGCCTTCGAAATCGAGGGCTTTGAGCAGAT
>NZ_JBWKVC010000028.1:0-26199 GCF_059421505.1 Collimonas sp. GW821-FHT02H07 | reverse complement strand
ACCGATCCCAAGGCGCTGGCGAAATGGCTGGTCAAGGACAGCCCCTTGAAGTTTGAATGCGACTGCGGCCGTTTTACTTACTGGTATCGCTATATCGCCACCGTGGGCGGGTTCGTCAAAGGCCGACAAGAAGCCGCGTATCCCAAATTACGCAATCCCAGGCTCAGCGGCGTGGCCTGCAAGCATGCGCTGCGGGTGATGAAGGAATTCAGCAGTAGCCTGGCCGTGCGCGGGATCGTGGCCGGCATGGTGGAGCGCGGACAAAAGGGCGCGATCAAGCAGTCGGCGGTGATTGCGCAGACCAAAGCACGAGAAATCGCAGCAGCACAAGCGCGTAAAAATCGCGCTATCCACGTCAAGCAGCCGAGCAAATCTGCCGCAAGTCTGAAGAGCGCCGTGATAGCCGCGGCCAAGAAAGCGGATAAGGCGGCAGGCATGGCGGTCATTGAAGCACAAAAGACATTGCAAAAACTCAAGGATGCCGGTCAGCTCTCTCAGGCGGACTTTGATGTGATCACGATAAAACTGAAGGGTTAATGATGCTGCACTCCGTACCAACGCAAATCAACAAGGCAGCGCGTAGCGTCACGTTGCGGCATCCAAATGGCATTCCGTGTCACGCTTTTCGGCAGCGGGTATTGCGCCGGGCAGACAACAGTATGGGCGGCATGCCGACGCTGGGCGGCCTTGGCGTGTTGGATTCGTCGGATGAGCCGGATGTCGAGTGGGAACTGCTGGGTGACGCCAAACTGCTGATCGTAGAAAATTTCCAGCCATCGACGGTGGTTGATCGCGGCGATGCGTTGGATAACGCCGAGCCGCAGATTGTCGCGTTGATTGAGGCATTGAGGCCGGTAGAGGATCCCGCGCACTTTACGGCAAAGACCAAGGACGTGCTATACATGCTGCTGCATGCGGAGGTAAAAATCGCCTATGAGGTTGTGGCGATCGACGGCGACATCAATATCGCACCGTATAGCAGAAAATACGTGCTCCATAAGCGTGATGCGCTTAGCTACATCGATGGATTCAGAAATGAGTAAGTAGGCAGCACGTATACCGACACCTGCAATGTCCTGCATGGCTGAAAGAGACAGCGGGCGCGAATTCGATTCGCGCCGCCTCCGCCATTACAATCTCCCAGAACGACCGTCCCCTAACATTGTGAGCCAGATAGGTTGATAAATTGGATTGCGCATACCTTCAGAATGATACGGATTCTTACCATCGATCGTCATGCTTGATAGTAACGGCTGATTCAATTCATAGGTATGTTCGATAGGAATTCCCAAGGCTTTATAACTTTGGGCCAGCGTTTCTGCCATATTCTCTTTCTGATGATACGTGGCGTACCAGCGATTCGCTGGGGTATTTTTGGGTCCGAAATACCAAGTTGCGATTTTTTCCGGTGCTGAATAATCCCAACCGCCTGAAAAAGAAATGACCCTGGCTACAGTTTGCCGTTGTCCCAAATATTCCGCCATGCCTCCACCTTGAGACTGTCCTGATACCGCAAATTTATCCCACGTAATCTTCCCATCGTGAAGGTAAGCTGACCAATGGCCATTTGGATCAGATTGGATAAGATATGTGAGCAGCATCGTCAGTCGATGGACAATAGCATCCTGCGGCTGATCTGGAATACCCGAAAAAGCATTATCACCGTAAATACGTTTTTGTCGGAATTGGGCAGCACAATTCGGGTTTCCAGCAATGACTCTAGGAGCGCATGTCTGCGCCACCGCGGGTTCAGTGATATAGGAAAGGGCAATGACTCGATATCCCTGCGTTAGCGCAACATTAAAAAAAGCGACCGGCCCCTTGGTTGTGGTAACACTTGGCGCCTTGCCGCCTGTTCCCGGTAGCCAGAGCAATATCTTGTTATCTTTAAGCGCCGGATCATAATAAACATCACTTGGCGCATTCCATGCACTTATAGACGGATCAGTCGCACTTGGCGTGATTGCCAATCGCGTATATTTTGCTGAAATCGGTTGAACAGTAGGATTGTTGTTAATTACTTTGTCTGCAAAGCAGTATCCTGTGCCAGTAAAAAAAACTACTATTCCTGCGCAGATTTTTTTGAGAGTGTTCATATAAAAGTTTGCCTTAATGTGATGCAGTCGATTTTCGCGCGAACTCTGCACTGCCTGGGGGGCTTGACGTTGTTGCGAATTGCGCAAAACCAGTACATTTAGCGGGGTTGCAGGCGTGGGGCGACACTCAAAAAAAACCGCTCACCTTGCGGGAGCGGACTCAATGCGTTACCCGGAATCAGATAAGAACGCTATTCGCCATAGGGCTGCCCAAGAACATGATAAATAAGGGAGGACGATTCGTCCTCGTCATTCTTATGACGAATATAGGGCAGGTGAATTACTTACCAATTTGCCGGCTAACAGCATTTTCCTGCTGATTCAATGTCCCTTGCTCCTGTTTGGTAATGTGGCCACCGTTCTGTGCCGCCATACTGCGTTCCTCTTGTCGAATTTGTTTATCTTCAGTATGTAATGCTTTCGCCTGGCCGCGCGTTATCTCACCTTCCTTGACCTCGTTATGAATGCGCCTGTTTTGATTTTTAAGGCGATTGTTGACCTCCTCACGACGAGGATGATTTTTTTGCCAAGTGGTATCCGCGTAGCTACTGGTCGCAGCTGTGGCGAATACACCTAATACGGCCATCAAGGCTGCGGCTTTACTTAGATTTCTTACAGTCAGCATGATAAGTCTCCCAAGGTTTAACTGTGGTGATAATGCGGCCTCAGTGATAAAGGCCACGCTCGTATCAGCGTTCGACTGTAATGGAGCGTTGACGCATAAGATGTATCGATTGTGACAAATTGTATCCATTGTCATTTTCAATGGTCCAAAATATCAAATCGCAGGTGTCCTACCCAAGGCCCGTTATAGACAAACAACACTATGGGAGAGGTATTGAACCTGGCGGAGCGATTGACCAGCATAGCGTAGTGCCGCCGGCTCCTTCTGATAGTCATTCTGATAGTGCAGAGATTGACGGCGTCGACTTCGGAAATTTCATTAGCGGAGTTGGCAGCAATTGACTATTGGAAAACACCCCTCAAGTCGCTCTCTCGTTACCCCTATCATGCACTTCAATGAAGGGGATACATGGACGAATTCACGCGCATCGAAGCCGACGCCCATCGTGGCGCAATGGGGCACAACCATCTGCCGGAGCCGACTCAGGCGCAGAAACTGGCGGGTAACTACAAAGTAGGCAGAACAACCCTTCACGGCATGGCGATCGCCATCGAGCAGCCGCGCGGATCGTTTCGCTCCGGTGTCGATGCTGTCGGCCGCCCATGGCGGAACAGAATATCAGCACATTACGGCTACCTTGTTGGTACGACCGGCAATGATGGCGACGAGCTGGATGTGTTCATCGGCTATTTCCCAGAATCGCGAGCCGCCTTTGTGATTAACCAGATCGATCCGCAGACCGGTGCCTTTGATGAGCACAAAATCATGCTGGGCTTTCCGGATGCGCAAGCAGCATCCTGCGCCTATCTGGAAAGCTATCACCGAGGCTGGCAAGGGCTGGGTGACATCGTCCCGATTTCCATTTCTCAACTCACATGGTGGGCCAAGCATGGCAATCACATCAAGCCGATCAATGCGGCGACGCTTCCAATTTTAGGGTGCGACACTATGAATAAAGTATTGTGGGACGGTGAGTCTCCCATCGGCAAGACCTATGACGGGCTGCTGTACGACATTCGGCGCCACGATGAAGACGGGTTGATGTACGACCCGTTGAGCGTGGCGGATATTCTGGATGACGCGGAGGGCGTCTATACCTTCGATGCGTTGGTGACGCCATTTGCGAAGCTTGAGCGCAAGATGCAGGTCCTGCAGAACGTCATGGAACGCACCGGCGGCGACGTCAAGCCGGTCGCCATGCAGATCACGGAGCCGTTCAAGCAGCGCGGAACAGCCAATGTAGCGGTGGTCTATGAGTTGTCGGATGGGCAGACACTCAGTATTTTCTTCCACAATCCAGACGTGACGCCGCAAAAGATCACGCCTACGGATGATCTGATTTCGTGGAAGTGGATGCTCAACAAGAAGGACGTGACGATTGTTGCTGCGCCTGAGCGCGGCGTCGATCTGAACGTGCGCGAGGTGGCAAATCGCCTTATGCGCTTAGCCGAACGGAATTCAGCCACATTCCAGCGTGCCAATGCAAAGCGTTCGGCGCGCATGCAGGCGATTGAGGCATTGAAGGCGGCAATCACGGAAAAAGAAGCCACTTTAGCGCGGTTGCAGCGGGAGCTGGAAGTCAAGCGCATCGAGAAGGAGTCTACGCCCAGTGTTCCGAATAGCATCGGCACCGCGCCGGTGGCACCTATCTCTGATCCTGTCGCCGAACCGATCACTGAGCCAGCTCCTGGATCAGACCCAGAACCAATCGCCGTAGTCACGACACCACCTGAGTCTATCGTGGATCCTGCGTCCATCGAGACGGGTGAAGTTGTGCCGGACGAGATCGTGACACCAGAGGTCATTGAAGCGTCGGAGGGCAATAATCCAGTTCTTGAAGGGGAGGTGTCGCCGGCGGTTGCCGACATTGTTCCTGCCGCTCCTACTGTCGCAGAAATTGAGCCAGTAGCCGAAGCCGGCCCAACTGTGGCGGAACCGATGGCAATGGCGGATCCCGTTGTGGATCCTGTAGAAGAACTAACGCCAGTTCCAGAACCACAATCGGAGACCGAATCGCCAATAGTTGCCGAAGCCGAAGTTATTCCTGCGCCGTTGGAAGTTACCCAAGAGGCCGTTGCTGAACCTGCCGTGGTGAATGAGCCGATGCCGGTTGAACCATCCGCACCCGCTATTCCTGAGCCGCCAGCCGAAATGACGGCAGACGAAGCATTTCTGCAGTCTGTGATCGACGGCGAGGTCGACATCTTTGATCCGGCGCTGTCGGCCAATATCGAAGCCATCCTGACGCGCAATCCCGATAACGCCGAGATCCTTGCGAAATGGCAGCGTGCCGTTTCCACCTACACCGCCGCCATGATGGCAGCAGCTTCCCAAACACTGAGCAATTGAACACCATGAACCAAGTATTAACTGTAGGTGCTGTAGAAACAAGTGAAATTTCCCAGGCGCCAGTAATTCTCGATGCGGCGTTTCAGCAGGCCTGGGAGGGGCAGCGTAGCGTTGTCCCGGTGGATGCCGAATTCGTCACCCAATTCATCTCCGGCCGGCAGATTCAGTACCGCAATGCGCCGGCAGCAGACGCCCTCTACGAATACGCGACCTATGCGTTTCGCGATGGCAGCGGATTTGTCACGATTCAAGACGCATCGGGCAACGAACTGTCGACTATCGAGGTGCGCGCGGTCGACGTGCCTGAATACCTTCATGGCTTGACCGACCCGAGCCTGGTGGAAGGCGCGCAACTGGATGACGCCGGCGGCTCGCTTGTGTCGTTGCGCCTGACTGCCGAATTGGGGAGCCTGGTGGTGCAGTACAGCAAGCTCAAGGGCAGCGACCAGGTAGCGGATCAGCTCGCCATGTTGAAGTTGGCCGCGCGCGTGAGCGAGATTATGGCGCTGCTGGGCCGGGCGCAGTTGTCCGACGCCGCGGACAGTTCCGACACTTCCTCCTATTTTGAGTTCGATGAGCACATCAAACCGTCCGCGCGCCAAAAGAAGAATAAGGCCGCCATGGCGTTGCTCAAGCAGGTTGATGCTGGTCAGATCGATGCCGAGACATTGAGCGCGGAACAAAAAGCCGTCCTGGCCGGGTATTCCGGTAACGGTGGCGGCATGACGGGCGCCGATGGCAAGACCGGGAGCCAATACGAGTATTACACGCCGAAGCCGCTTGCCGAGGGTGTCTGGTCCTTGATGGCCGACATGGGTTTTACGGGCGGCAAGGTGCTCGATCCTGCCGCCGGCACCGGCATTTTCGGGGCAACCTCGCCGCAACATGCGGTGATCGATGCGGTGGAGCTGGACACCACCTCCGGCCGCGTCAATCAGCTGGTTAACGGCAGCGCGCGCAATCACGTCACGATCAGCGCCTTTGAAGCTGTGGCGGCCAATACGCCGGACGAGATCTATGATGCGGTCGTGACCAATGTGCCGTTTGGCGACAACGCCGCACGCGGTAAAGAAAAGCTCAAGGATCCGCGCTATCAAAGCGAATCACTGGAAGCCTACTTTATTCTGCGCTCCTTGGAGAAGCTACGCCCGCGTGGCCTGGCCTGCTTTATCACCAGCAAGGCTTTTGTCAGTAGCGTCAATGAGCAGAAGCTACGCTACAAGGCGTCGTTGAAGGCCGAATTTATGGGGGCATATCGCTTGCCGAACAAGATGTTCGATGCGACGGGCGCCGATGTGACTACGGACGTGATTGTGTTTCGCAAGTACAGCAGCGAAGCCGCCGAGAAGATCGAGGAATTGCATCAACAGGATCCCGATAAATTGCACGAAGCCGGCGTTCTGTGGGACGAATTTCTGGCCGGTGGCTATTTCAAGGGGACTGGCCGGCGCTTTATGTTGGGCGAAACAGCGATGGACAAGGGACGATTCGGCGAGGTCGAGAAGGTGATCAGCGACGACAGCATTGGCAACATCTCGAAGCTGTTGCGGCGCTTTGGCGAGTCGCGCATCGATTGGGACAGCGTGAACGCCGCATCGACGCTGCCGATCAGCTATAGCGAGGGTGATGCCATTGCGGTCGCCGGTCGCACGATGGTTTATCAGAATGGTGTGTTTGCGCCTGTGAAACAGTCGCCGGCGGATACCGAGATGCTGGATATTGCCGATCGCCTGTATTCACCGTTGCGCGCGGTCACGCAGGCCGCATCATGGAGCGACGCCAGCCGTCTGTATGCCTACATGATCGAGAAGGCCGATTATCAGGGTATGCCTGCCTGGGTGAAGGATTGTGTCATCGGCATCGACAATGCGGTCAATCTGAGCGAGCAGGCGGCTGTGTTCGATGTCCTTAAAACCGCGCTGGCGCTACGGGACGTCGTCAATCAGCATGCGCCGGAAGAGCCGTTCAACTATGCCGAGGTCTATCCGCAACTGGGCGAGGCGATCAAAAGCCAGGTCAAGAGCGTCAAGGCCGTGCCGTCCAGCGTGCCGAAAGCGTTGCGGGATGCTGCGGCACTCCTGGGCATTTGGTACAACGTCAAGACCCGTGCCTTCAGCAATCGCTGGATGGGCACGTCCCTGGCTGAAGTAGCGGTCGCCGAGCTGGCCCCCACCCAGAAATACGAGCGTGCCAAGTATGAACATGCCGATGATGCCGGCTTTATCGCGCTGGCGTACCTGAAAGAAGCGCTGGGTAGCGACTTCGAGCCGATGGCCGGCGACGCCTGGTGTATTTCTCCTGACGGCCAGAGCGCCATGTCCGCCGAAGATTATTACGCCGGCAACTATGCCGATTTCTTGAAGCGCAATACGGCAGAAATCGAGGCGGTGACGGATCCCGCCATCCGCGACAAGCTGGTGCGCCAGCGGCAGGCCGCCGATGAACGCCTGGTGAAACCGGATGTGTCGGCGCTGACGATGAACCTGGCGACGCCATTTGTCGAGATCGAGCGCAAAGCCGAGTTCTTGCGCAAATACTTGCATCCGGGCTTTGCCGTGGTGTCCAGCGCGGACGGGCCGGTGATCGGCTTCGAGGGGACGAAGGGCAAGATGGCGGATGAGGATTTCCGTAATCTCAAACGCTACGCCGAATACGTCAAGAGCGGGGGGCTCAGCACCCGCACCAAGCAGGAAGACAAGGCCATCGATTCGACCCTGGAGCCGGTGCGTATCGAGCGACTGAAGCAACTTATTACCCAGACCAACCAGAAATTCGACGCCTGGACGAAAGCCAGTACCAGCATCCAGGCCAGCCTGAAGTCGCAGTTCGAACGTCCAGACAATTTGTTCTTCCGCGAGGTGGACGATACGACGCCGTTGGAAATTCCCGGTTTGAACCCCGCATTTCAGCCGCATGGCTACCAGAACGCCACGATTCGCCGCTATGCCAAGCGGATGGGCGGGATACTGGGCTTCGATGTCGGGTTAGGTAAGACGTTTACCTCATTGACGACCGTGCAGCACATCCAGAGCATCGGCGTGAAGAAAAAAACCTTCTTTGTGGTCCCTAACTCGACCTTGACCAACTGGCAGAAGGAAACCAAGAGCTGTTACGCCTCGACCGACGATTGCCTGTTTGTCGGCCTGGAGATGGCCGCCGACGGCTCCACCCAATTGAATCCGGGTAACTACGCCCGCGACCTCAATATCGTCCTGGAAAACCGCCATCGCAAGATCTTTATGACCTTGGAAGCGTTCGCCATGATTCCGATGCGCACAGCGACGCTGGAAGAGTACGAAAGCCATTTGAAGCAGCACGACGCCTCCTATGACGGCGATGAGACCAAGAGCAAGGCCGCCTCAATCATTAAGGAAGGCAAGTTGGCCGGTGTCACGAAGTCCGGCGGCAAGGGTTCGGCGGCCGTGCCGTTCTTCGAAGACATGGGCGTGGATTCGTTGGTCTTCGATGAGGGCCACACCATGAAGAACAGCAAGACCACGGTGGACTTCAAGGGCGCCAAGTTCCTGTCGGCGCCAGTGACCTCCGACCGCGGCCTCGATGCGCAGATTAAAACCTGGTATGTGCGCGGTAAAAGCAAGCTGGGCGACGGCGTGCTGGTGCTCACAGCCACGCCGATCACGAACAGCCCATTGGAAATCTACGCGATGCTGACCCTGGCGGTGGGTGAACAGGAAGTCAATCGGCGCATGGGCGGCGTGCGTGGGGCGGATGCTTTCATGGAAGCGTTCTGCGACATCACGGAAGAAGAAACGACATCCCTTGCCGGGACCGAGCGTCTGTCCCGTGTTTTCCGTGGTCTGCAAAATACGGCGCTGCTGCGCGATGTGCTGGGGCAGATCGCCAACATCAAGACGGCGAAAGAGGTCGATTTGTCGATTCCGGAGGCGCAGGAGCTGCCCACGGCGGTCGAACTGCCGGAAGCGATGACGGAGGAGCTGAAGCGCATGCAGCGGCTGTACAGCACAGCGTCGCGCTTCGTTCGCGAAAAGCCTGTTTCACCGCATGAACAGGACGAATTGTTCGTGTATCTGCAACAAAGCCGCGAAACGCCCGAGCTGGTGGCGCACCCATTCAATTTTATTAACAAGGTCAGTAAACTCATCGCGGATCCGGAAACCGCGCGCCAAACCTCGGTCTATCTGTTCCCAGCTTCACAAGCCGAACTTGCCCAGCAGGCTGTCGATCAGTTCAATGGCAAGAAAGTGACGGAGGAGCGAAATCGTCCTACCTTGATGCAAAGTGACGATAGCATCGTAAAACGGACGATCAAGAAGGGCGGCGGTGACGGCGATGGCGCCGATGTCGAGGTGCTGACGGTCCGCGTCGTGGCGACGATCGATGGCGACAAGATCGTGATCGATACCGAGTCGCAGTCGACCCAGAATGTATTCCTCAAGATCGCGGCCGCTCTCAAATTGGACTTGGATGTCACGATCCCGCCCAAGCTGGCCGCGTTCCTGGTCAACTTCCAACAGGAGCAGGCCGCGCCCAAGGCAGGCGGCAAGGCGAAGCAGTTGGTGTTTTGTGACATGCTGGCGCTGCATAACAAAATCCGCATCATGCTGGGCAAGCGCTGCGGCATTCCGTCTGGCGCAATTGCCATCGTCAATGCCGAGGCGATCAAGGACGCCGGCCAGATGCAGGATGTGCAGGACGGTTTTAATGCGGAGGGCGAGCAGAATCGCTTTACGGTCGTGATCGCCAACAAGAAAGCCGAAGTCGGTATCAATCTGCAAAAGGGTACGCAGGCGATTCACCATCTGACGGTTGGCTGGACACCGGACAGCCTACATCAGCGCAACGGGCGCGGCGTGCGCCAGGGGAATCAACTGCAAAGCGTGACGATTTATCACTACGATGCCGACGGCACCTTCGATGAGTACAAGCGCGGCATCGTCAGCAAGAAGGCCGACTGGATCGGCGAGCTGATGTCCGGCAAGGGGAACTCCGTCAAGATCGCCGGCGGCATTTCTAATCAGGACGTGGAGATGCTGGCCGAGGCTGCCGGCAGTGCCGAGGGTATGCGTGCGGTACGGGAAAAAATCGCCAGCCGTGAAGCGGTGGAGCGGCAACGTAGCGCCAAAGACGCATTGACGGCCAATCTGTCGACCATGATGGCGCAACGGGAAGTGGTGGCGCGCTACCCGACGGTCGGTATCTACCTGGGTGAGCAGGTAGCCGATGCGGCTGAAGCTTATCTGAAGCTGACGGCGGTGAAAGGGCGATATGCGCGCTATGCCGATGCCAAGGATCCGGCGCAGACCGCGCGCGCCGCCGAGTTGCTGTCGAAGGCCCAGGCGGTATATGACCGGATCGCCAATCCGATCAAGGCAAGTATTGCGATTGCCCCAGATAGCCGTCTCAAGACGTTGGAAGAGGCATTTGGTCAAACGAGCTGGGTCGAGACCGCGCGTGGATCGCAGGTAGTCAAGGGGATCAATCGCAACGGGATTATGAGCAGCGTTGCCAGTTCCGCCGGCGGCAATCGTTATACCTCGTTTCAGTTCGCCGTCGTTGATGAGTCGCCGATTGCGCAAAACTGGGATGCCGAGACGACGACGGCTCGCGTGCTTGCTGACGAATCCGAAGCGAAGGCACTGAGCCTCTGTGCCGATGCCGGCGTCTCGCTGGGCCGGATTGAACAAGCTAAAACCGGTGAGGCCAAGATTATCCGCAATCAGATTGTCGGTACAGGGGACTTCGTGATTGATCGCAAGGACCGCCTGTGGGTTGTGGAAGATGGTAAGACGAGTAGCGTGCGGTCGATCGATGCCGAAGCGGCGAAGCTCCAGCGCGCGGATGAAAGTATTGTGTTTAGCGGCAATATCATTACCCAGGAACACCCGGATAATGCCGTCTACCGTGCCACGGTGCTGCGGGCCGCGGCTGTCGATGATGGGCTGATTGCGCGCGGTCAAGGCGGCATGAATGCCGCTGCAATCGGACTTTTGTATTCGGCGTTAAATGCAGATGTGAAGGCCGCCTTGAAGGTGGGGCCGAGGATTAGCGCGCTTCCCGACGAAGTTACTTTGCCGGAGCCGATGTTTCCACTCGTGCTGAAACAAGGGGCGGACCAGTCTTTGCCGCTGATCAAGCGTATCGTCGCCGAGCAGGAGGGGAAGGTTGAATACGTCACAGATCAGATTGGCGCCGTCCGGGTGTTGGTGCCGGATGATGCCATCGTTGAGCGTTACAGCAAGCCGTCGTTAGAGAAAACCGCCAAAATGCTGGTCCGGTACGGCATTGCACAAGGGATGAAGGTCAGTGCGGCCGCGCTGAAAGCTTTCCATGACGAAGACGACGCGGACTTGGTTGAGGCGCTGGTGAGAGCGGTCAATGGCGTGATCGGCACGATTGACTACGCCGCGATGGTATCCGCCATCGAGGTCGCCACCACGTCGGAGGAGTTGGTGTGGTTGTGCAAACAAGCTTATATGTCCTATTATGCGGCGCTGGATTGGGACGACCCGGCGATCAACGCGCATTATGCTGAGACGTTTTCGGTCATGGTGAATGCCGCTTATCGTCGTAAATCCCTGGCGCTCACGCAGCCTGCACCGACGCCGGCGGCCGAGATGCCTGCCATTACCCCGTATGATGCGCAGGTGCCTCAGGACAAGTATGTTGCTATCATCGGGAATACGATGGCATTCAAGGATACGATCAAATCGGTTGCGCTGACGATGGGATTCAAGGCCATGTTCCGAGGCAAGTGGCCTTCCAGGCAGCTACAGAGCGCGCCGGTCAATTCGTGGGTAGTGCCGCGCGAGGTCTATGAAACGATCTTGCGTGACTATGCGGATCAGGTTCGCACCTACAATATCTCCATCGCTTAACAGGAAGTACACATGCAATTCGTTAATTATTTACCTGATCAGGTCTACCTGGCTGACAAGCTGGCAGACCACCGGGCCGAATTTGAAAAAAATAATCCCGGCCAATCGCATAGCGAGTTCATGGCCAGGTTGGCTAACAAGATCGTGCGCGCCGCGCCGCAGAATTATCTGCGCTTCGGACCTTACTGGTGGGCGTTGAAGGCGGCGCTGATCACCAGCGGCTATGCCTATTCCGGCGAACTTGAGCCGATGATTGCCGGCACCTACTGCGGCCTGAATGAAAAAGGGGAGCTCGACGCTGACATCACAATCGTTGCCGCTTTTGAGTTTGCGGAAATGTACGACGCGACCCAATTTCAGGGCGTGCGGCAATTCGATCTTTTCGGCAATGGCGAGTTTTACGTGTTGATGGATGAAACTGTTGAGCTTGGATAGGCGTAGCGCAAATGCAGGTGAGTAGGGTAAAGCGAATGCCGGATCTTGGAGTCCGGCATTTTTTTTGGAAGAAAAACCAATAAAAGTAAATTTATGGCCGCGAAAATGTGAATTTCATGACTTCCGGGACTCTTGGGCGAGGCGCGCGGCGATTTTGTTGTTTGTCTTTGTGAAATATTGTCTCATAACAACAAAATAGCGATTATGACAATTAAAAGCTGCTACTATCCAAGCTCAAATCTTTCCCTCTAGGAGTTTGGTCGTGTCTTCTTTGCTCACCAATATTGCCAACCCGCTACTGCAATTTAGCCAGGAGCGCCGCATCCTCCGAGTGAGATTTGCCTCGAACGCTGGCTTCTCTGCCGACGCCTTTCTACCCCATCAGCTTGCGGGCAGCGAGGGTATATGCGAGGCGATGGATTATCGCTTGCGCTGCCTCACCACCGATATCGGCGTACCGCTTAAATCGCTGATTGGCGTGCCGCTGTCCATGTCGATAGAAAACGACCAGGGCGGCCAGCGCAACATCTGCGGGATCGTCACCGGCGCATCGGAACTGGCGGCTGATGGCGGTTTTACGCTGCTGGAGCTGCATATAGAAGACGCCCTGTCGATCCTGCGTCACCGCAGCACTTGGCGCGTCTTCCGCAATCAGTCCATCCGTGACGTCACCGAAACGATACTGACGGAACACCTCCATCGCAATAGCGTGCTGGCGCGCTCGTTCCAATTCAGCACTGACGGCCTGAAAGAAACCTATCCCGCACGCGAATTCAGGATGCAGGCGGGAGAAAGTGATTTCAACTTCCTGACTCGCATATGGCGCCGCGATGGCATCTGCTGGTATTTCAGCCACGCAGTCGATGGCGACTCGCCGGTGCATACCCTGCATTTCGCCGACTCACCCGATACCTGGAAAGACAATCCTGCCAGCAGCGTCCGCTTTCACCGCGCCGACGCGACCGAGAGGACAGATACCATTACCGCCTTCGAGGCGCACCGGCAGTTTGTACCTGGTGCATACCAGGCTGCCAGTTACGACTACAAGGCTACGCGCAACAACAGCGCCACAGAAACATCCGCGATCAACCAGGGCAAAGCCGGTAATGCACTGGCCGCCGGCCTCACCCAATACCACTACGCCCCGCCGCATGCGGCCGACAGCCAGGAAGAGTTCGAGCGTGTCACGCGCAAGCAGATGCAAGCCTATGAGCACCATAGCAAGCATTTCTGCGGTGAGGGTGTTGTCCGTGCCTTCAGCGGCAGCATTGCGACGGTGTTTGCGCTCACCGGCCATCCTGAGATCGATACCCATCCGCAGGAACAGCGGCGCTTCGTGCTGACCCGCATCGAGCTGTCCGCACGCAACAACCTGCTGCTGGACTCAACGGTGCGCAATGCATTACATCTCGACGTGGAAGGCCCGGTCTATAGCAACCGCTTTGAATGCGTCCGCACCAATATCCCTATCGTACCGACCTACGATCCGGCCTGCGTGCCCAATGTCGGGCCAATCAGCGTCCGCGTCACCGGCAGCGGCGATAAAGAAATCGATGTCGACGATCAGGGGCGCATAGCTGTAAGGTTCTTGTTCACTTTGCCTGAAGAGCACGCGAAGACTGGCGCGTCCGATACTGCCAGTGATTCAGCACGCCTGCGGGTTGCTTCGCCCTGGGCCGATGCCGGCTTCGGCGCCACCTTCTGGCCGCGTGTGGGCAGTGAAGGAGTGGTTTTCTTCCTGCAAAATGATCCAGATAAACCTGTGTTCATGGCGAATATCAATAACGCCAGCAGGACGCCCACACGATTTTCCGGCAAGGGATCATTGCCGGGCAACTCAGCCCTGTACGGGATTCGCTCGAAGGAAGTCAAGGGCACCGGCTTCGGGGAGCTGCTGTTCGACGATAGTACGGGCGAAACCAAAACAAAATTGTCGTCTGAGCTAGGCGCGACCCAGCTGAACCAGGGATGGATCGGTCATCCCCGTACTGACGGCAGTTCCGAGCAGCGGGGGGCGGGCCTAGAAGCGCGCACAGATTTGGCGGGCGCCATCAGAGCTGCCCAGGGACTGTTGATTAGCACTGACGCAAGGCCCAATGCGAGCGGTCAAGTATTGGATCGGCAGGAACTGATCGGTCAGCTGGAAACTGCGCTGGCCATCGCTAAGCAACTGGCAGAACTTGCTACCACCCATGAGGCCGGCGGCACCGACACAGCTCCTGCGCAGAAGCTCGTTGACCAGATCAAAAACTGGGATGCGGACAAACCGGGTGGCGCGGCAGCAATCGCCGTGTCTGGCGCGGCTGGTATCGCTGTGTCCAGCCCTAACTCAATCACGACTGCCGCCGGCACCAATCTGGACATGATCGCAGTCCAGGACGCTAATCTGAGCGCAGGTCGCAAGGTGCAGGTCCGGGCCGGACAAGGCTTGTCGATGTTCGTACCGCAGGAAGATGCGAAATTAATTGCTGCTACCGGCAAGATCCAGGTCCAGGCGCAGGCCAATGAAATGGAGCTGGGCGCCGCCAAGCGCATGCACGTCTATTCGCTGGAGTCGCTGTTGCTGGAGGCGCCGCAAATTGTGCTGCGTACCGACGGCGCGGAAATTGTCATCGGTAACGGCAAGATCACGATGTCATCGTCGGCGCCGGTTGACGTCAAAGCGCCGTCATTCAACTTTGGCGGCAGTGGCGGCGGCAATACAGCTCTGCCGAATATGCCGCATTCGACGCTGGCTACCGATGAAAAGATCGCGTTTTCCGGGCGCAGCGGCAAGGGCCGCGAAAACCTACCATATGAAGTCCGCGACACGGCCGGCGCTGTGCAGGATGCCGGTAAATCCGCTGCCAATGGCGCCACACAAAATACGATCACTGACAGCGTCATCAAGGCGTTGACCGTGCATCTGAAACCTTGAAGGCTCGATAAGACATGAGTGAACCTGTTCTCCCAGAAGCCACGCGCCGACTGACGCTGCAATTCGACAAAGACGGCGAACCGACCTTCGCCACGGTCTGCAGCCCTAAAAGCTTCACGCGTAGATCCGTGGCCATCGTGCCGCCGCGTCATGTGATTCCCGTGATTTTTGTGCCGGGTATCATGGGGACGAATCTGCGCGGCAATGCGAAATCCGATGGCTATAAGGGTAAATCGGCCTGGGAACCGCCTAATGGCAAAATGGCTGGCTTGGGGGAAGGCGGTTCACGTGCGTTCCAGAGCGCGGTAGAACGGCAAAAGCAGATGAATCCAGATACCACAGAAGTGGACCCGACTGGCAAAGTGGCGTTGCCGCGTGGCGTGGACACGCTTACGGCGGAAGAGGCGCGGCGGCGAGGATGGGGGGAATTGCATTGGGACAGCTACGGCCAGGTATTGGCAGAACTTGAGCGCGCTCTCAATGATCAATATGTCAATCCAGGCGCCAAAGAGCCGATAGAAATGGATGTGTGGAAATTAGCCAAAACGTTAAAGAAAGGGAAGCCCGGTAAGGAGGAAGATATTCTCAAGACCTGGAATCCAATTAAGGGGGATGCATCTGCTCTGACCGCCGATGAATTCACACGCCTTGATGACTACTATTATCCGGTGTGGGGTTGTGGTTACAACTGGCTGCAAAGTAATGAGCAATCTGCACAAACGTTGCTGAAGCGCATCGATGAGGCGCTGGCTTGGTATGGTAAGACCAAATATTTCATCCCGGAAGGCAAGGTCATCATCGTCACCCATTCGATGGGCGGTATGGTAACTCGCAGAGCCGCGCAGTTAGGCGGTGACAAAATCCTTGGCGTGGTAAACAGCGTGCAGCCGGTAGGTGGTGCGCCAGTTGTATATCGCCGCTTCCGTGCTGGGACAGAGGTCGGTGGCGTGCTGGATATTCCGGGCGCAGTGGCGGCGGTAATTATCGGATGGAGTGCAGCAGAAATTACCTGTGTTATGGCGAATTCTCCTGGGCCGATGGAATTACTACCAACAAAACATTATCCGCCAGGATGGCTTCACATGGAAAGAAATGTTGACGGAAAGCGCGAGACAATTTTCAAATTGCCGGTGTCCGACCCTTACGTCGAAATTTATTCCAAAACAGCGCAGCAAGTATGGTGGGGCATGATCGACGTATCATTAATTGATCCGGCGGGAATCGCTGAAAAAAATGATACGACTCCAATTAAAATGTATCGAGAGGCGCTTAAGGCAGCGAGCACATTTCACGATAACGCCGGACTTTATTGTCATCCAAATACCTATGCCCACTATGGCGCCGACAAAAAGCAAATCTCTTTCGGAAGTGTGCATTGGATCACTTCCGCAGATATACCCAATAACATCATGGACGGGTTACCAGGGCTGCAATCAGATAGTTGGACTAAATATGGTAAGGCACAAGTCGGAACTGAAAATGACGGTATAAATTTCAAGTTACAAGACAAGGCAAAGCCCCAAAGCGATGACGATCCGGATGCCGGCGATAGTACTGTTCCTATCCAGTCTGCCGCTCTCGTTGGCGAAAATGCGACGCATGTCTTTAAAATGAAAGGCTTTGATCACGCCGCAAGCTACAAGAATGAGAATGTCATCGAGAATGTGCTGTATTGTCTTGGGAAAATTATTCAGGGGGCGATCCCTGCTAAAGACTTACCACAAAATAAAGGAGAAACATGTTCCGCTCCCGCCCCGGCCTCTGCCAGCGACTCGTCCGAATCGGCTTCGCAAGCGTCGCCTGCTTCGGCCTCTTGATTGCTAACGCCAAGGAACCTGTGATGAGTGAAACAAAAACGTACTGTGTTGGTCGCTTCCTAGTCGATGCGCCAAAAGAAGCCGAGATCAATGGACAGGGTTATGAGTTCATGTTCGCCAGGATTGAATCTGAACAGACATCGATTGATGCAAAGGGCTTTGCCGCCCGTATGGAACAACGTGAGGCTGCACTCAAGGCAATTAATCCTGATAAAGCCAGATCGTTGAAAGAAGCCTTTTCGGTAGGGAAAGCCGGCAAGGTATTGGTGACTTTTGAAAATATTTTTGGCGATAAAGATTACGGCTTTGAAGCATACAAGTTAGATCGTGACCGCTTGTTTTCTCTAAAGCAGAAAAACTATGATGAGGATGTTTTTCTCAACAAAATCTCTAATCGCCTTAAAAATGATCTGCTGCCCAATCTACGCGCTCGCGCCACAGAGGAAATTCCTGCCGAGCCCGGCTTTTGTATCGAGAATGGCTTCATCGCTGACGATGGCAGTAAAGATCAGGCCGAGTACGGTCAAATCGGTTTCCGTTTCAAGGCCTGGCCGGATGTTCTCATCGTCTTTACAGCGAGGGAGAATGGAAAGAAACTCGATGACACGCTACTTCAACGATATGCAAAATCGCTAATCCACACGGAATACGCGGACGTCATTGGTCGCATAAAAACATTCCGCAAAGGCGACCGCAAAGTCGGTCCGTTGGCTGGCGAAGAAATAGTGCAGGCATATCCGACCGATGCCGGTTATTTTATTCATCAGTTTGCCTGGGATTCACTTGGTCAACCCAATGCGGCATTCTCGCCGAATGTCCATGTCGAGATGTTTACCGGCCAGGGCCATGCTGGTGAGCGCACTGTTCGCCCATCGCTGACGGATGATCAGGCGATTAAACTTTTTGACAGTGTCGTCAACTCCATCCGTCTGCGCCCAACAGGCCCGGCCAAAGTCAGTAGCGCGGAGCCGACACCATCGTCGCCGCAAGCGCCGCTGGGTGAGGTTGTCGCTACCGGCGCAATCTGTCCGCAGACCGGCTGGTGGCAATGCGTCGAAACCGGGAATATTGATGGCGGCCGTCGACGTTTCTTCAAGTCCGGCGAAGTGATGCCAGCCGCGGTTCTTTTCGGCGACACCAGTATGTGGCAAACGTTACGTGGTCAGCGGCCTAGCCACTCCCTAAACACTGTGTGGTCTCTGGTCGCCTATCAAGAAACAGCAGTAACGCCTATTGCGGCAGCCGTTAAAACTGATGTGGACGGAACGCCGGGAGCCTCACTCCCTGGCGACCCGACGCCAGGCTAACTAGCGTAGATGGAGGCCACATGCCAAACGTAATCAGGCTCGGCGATGCAACGGACCATGGCGGCAAGGTCGTCTCGGCTAGCGCTCCTTTCATTGTTGAAGGAATCGCGGTGGCCCGCGTTGGCGATACCTGCACGTGTCCGATCCAGGGACATACCGTTTGCGTCATTGTCGAGGGCGACCCAAATTTCATGGTTGGTGGACTGGCCGTGGCGTTCGACGGGCACAAAACGAGCTGCGGTGCGACTCTGATTTCCAGCTTGTCGAATTTTGGTAAATCTTAGTCCGCGTAATGCTCAGAAGCGAACATCTACAGTTAGCAATCGAAGAAATGCAGCGGATCGCCAGCGACCATGGTGGTCGTTGTTTGTCTGAGAGCTTCATTAGTACCTCGGTTCGTTTGCTTTGGCAGTGCGCCAAAAAGCATCAATGGCGCGCGACGCCACATAGCGTCAAAGCGGGGAGCTGGTGTCGTCTTTGCTACTACGACAGGTTGCGCGGCAATCTGGAGAAAGTGCAGGCACTCGCACAGCAGCGTGGTGGTCAGCTGCTGTCCAAGCGCTATGTGGATTCAACTTCAAAATTGCGTTGGAAATGTGCGAAAGGCCATACCTGGCAGACAAGTGCCGCGACGGTCACCTGCGGGCGGTGGTGTCCACATTGTCATGTTGATACCAAACGCGGCACAATTCAAAAAATGCAGGAGCTTGCCGCAAGCAAAGGCGGATATTGCTTATCAAAGACCTACGTCAATAACATCACTCATCTGCGATGGAAATGCGCCGCCGGCCACGTCTGGAGCGGAGTCCCGGAACGTGTGCGTAACCATTGGTGTCCCAAGTGCAGCTTTATACGCATGCGTCTGGGCATCGACAAAATGCGTGAGGTTGCGCAAGGGCATGGTGGTCGCTGCTTATCCGACACCTACACCAATGTGCTGACACCCCTGAGGTGGCAATGTATTGAAGGCCACACTTGGGAGGCCAGGCCGCAATATATCCAGAAGGGTTCCTGGTGCCCAGAGTGCCGTCGTATCGCCCAGGACAAACAAAAGAAATCGGACGTTAATAAAAAGAAAAAAAGATTCACTATGCCCAAGGTGCTTTAAGCCATGGAGCGGGCAGTCATATAGGTTTTTGGCGCCGCGTTTACGATTGATGCAAATGGAAACCATGAAAATGCCGACCTGAGTTTGTGCCTGACAATGCTGAATACAGACTATTCAGAGCGGCACATGGCAAAAGACACTGAGAAGAATGCGCCCGGCCTCTTCGGCAAAATGGGCACGTCGGCAAAAAAATGGTTTTCCGGGAACGTCGAGAAAGTGGACGACCTGGGCAAGGATGACCCCTACGCCTTTGACTTCGGGGCAGCATCGCAGTCTCTCCTAGGCACAGGCCGTCGCGCCGCCCGCATGCGCGCGCAGATTTATCAGAAATGGTCGTTTATGGAAGGCGACCCGATTGTGTCAGGCGCGCTGTCGCTAATCGTCACGTCTGCACTCGGCGGTCATGAGACGACGGGCAATACGGTCTTCATCGAAAAGAAGGCCGAGACGATCAAAAATATCAAACTCGCCAAGATGGTCGATGAGATCGACGCCGCCTTGACGCCCAAGCTCAACCAAATGGCGCATTGCATGGCCTATAACGGCGCGACCTTCGGCGACAGCTACGCGCGCCCCTACGTCGATAGCAGCGGTATCCGTGAATTGTATTTCGGAGAAATTGTCCGGCCGCCCATGGTGCAAGCCTACGAGAAGGGTAACCGCACCGTAGGGTACATGGTGTATTCCGGCGCCAAGGCGATTGAGCGGCTGGATACAACGCAGCTACTGCGCCTCAAAATGCCGCGGCTCGTCTGGGTGCCGCAGTTTGCGGTGCAGGATAAGGTCATCAAAATGGCCTTGTCAGAGAATGACCTGGATGAACTGCCGATCCTGCCGTCGATGGTCGGCGGCTCCTTCTTGCACCAGGCGGAAGAAGCCTACGATCATCTCTACGCCTCATTGCTTGGCTTGATCGGCCAGCGTTTTGCCGATTCCATTGATGAGCGGGTGCTGGGATTCAATGGTGACGGCATGACGGCGGACCAGAAGAAGAAATTCGGCGAGGGCGTCATGACCATGCTGAAGCAGGCCAAGCAGCGTGCGCAGTGGGCAATTGAACACGGCCAGCCGATTCTGGAGAAATTCACCACGGTGTTGCCGTACCACGGCGACAAGCAACTCACCAATCTATCCCAGCTGGTCGGCGACTCTGGCCGCAACGGCGAACTGTCGATCGAGGACGTGATGATGCATGCGCGTCTCCTGGGCGGCGCGCTGGGGGTAGACCTGTCGATGCTGGGCTTCGCCGATCAGTTGTCCGGTGGGCTGGGCGATGGCGGCTTCTTCCGTGTCAGCGCCCAGGTCGCGGAAAAATCTCGCATCATCCGTGGCGCACTGTCTGATTTCTTCAATTCCATCATCGATCTGCACACGATGCATCGCTACGGGATCGTGTTTTCGGAAGAAGAGCGCCCTTGGAACATCAATTTCTATGGTTCGATTTCGGCCATGGAGGCGGAAAAGCAGCGAACGCGCCTGGAGTCGGCGAACTCCGCCGCTATGTTGGCACAGGTCATGTCTCAGATCAAAGAGATGGGCCTGGATGAAAAGACCACCGCCATGTTCCTGGCGAAGCAGATGCTGCTAGACGAAGATGAGGCGGCCGCCTACGCTAAGGCCATGGCTGCTAAAGCTGTTGAGGAGAGCGACATTGGGGCTGTTTGATAACGTTGCCAATCGCATTGCCTTGCCGAAGAGCGCCGGCGCCATTGCTGCCATTGGCCAGGCCAAGAAGTATCTGCCGCCGCGCTTGGGCGCCCTGGTCAATACGGGCTTGGGTGTCGGCAATAAGCTGCTGAGCGGCGATCTCGGCGGCGCTGCGTTCTCGGTCCTGGATTCGGGGCTGCTCGCCAATTATTTCCCGCGTGTGGACGGCCTGGCTGCGTTGGCGGCATATTGGGCCACGCCGACACCGCTCTTGGGTGGTATCACGCCGGCGGAAGCCAAGGCGATATTTGATGAATGTTCGGCAACCCGATATGCCAAGAAAAACCTGTTTCTGGTCGAAGTCACGGATCTGATGCCATCCAGTATGGAATCCCTGGTCTCGAAGCTGATGACCGGCGACGGCGCCAGTATGTTTAATTTGTTTGCGACCGAAGTCAATTATTCGCCCTGGACGATTACCGGCGACAAGGTGCGGGTGGGATCGGGCTCAATCGACTCGGTGCATAGCCTGGAATCTGTCGATCTGCGACTCACGACCATGGACGATTCGGTGGGTACGCTCAAAAAATGGTTTGAATCGAAAGCGGCGGCAGCGACCAAGCGGGACGGCTGCGTCGGCGTGCCCATCGAATACCTGGTCAAGATCCGCATCTTGCATTCGTTTATCACCGATGCCAGCAATCGCGGCGGCTACGAGAGCGTTCTATATATGCGCCCGGCCAGCATTGAATTCGACCTATCGCGGCGAGACGACACGGTGCAAGAAATTCAAATGACGTTCTCGCAGTTCGATTCCTTCTTTCCGGTAGCCTGACATGACCATTCAATCCGATAGCTTTGGCTTCCTGGTAGGTGATCCTGCTGATTGGGGTGAGGCGCTAAAATCATGGGCGGCTATTCAGGATGACGTGCGTGGCATTCGCCAGGCGCTCACCTCAAGCGTTGCTGCCGCTAAACGTGCCACTCAGAGCAGCACGGCCCCAGTTCTTGCACTACCACGCCGTCAAAGCGCCGCGGCTGCGAAAGTGGTGCAGATCACCTCCAGGGCGGTTGTGCAGCCTACGATGCCGTTGAAAACGGCGATCGTTAGTAAGGATGTGCTGCGGGCGGCCTTTCCTACAACTGTGCATCGCGATGCCAATGGCCGGTTCGTGCGGACAGATCGGGCGATTACGCCAAATGCGCCGCGCGCCGGGCAAGGTCAGCTGAGGAAAAACAATGGAAAGGGCGAAAGCGGTAATAGCCGCTCGGCTGTTTCCAGCAGAATTGGCACCGTGGGCGCCATGGCATCGAATGCCATCGACCGCGCGCCGGATGTCGATCCGGCTATTGCGGCAGCCAAGGAGCTTAGTACGATTGTGACACCGATTGGACGTGGTTTCGGCAAGATGCTTGGCCGCGATGGAGAAGAAAAGAAGAAGACGGTGTGGTTTAAGCGACTCTGGACAGAGGTGCGTGGGTTGCGTCGGGACGAGACCGAATTCAGCAGGGCACAACTGCGCAAGCTGACCGCGATTGAGAAGAAGCCCGCCGCCGGCAGCAGCTCAGGAGGATTGCTGAGCCGTTTGGCGCCAAAAATTCCCGGACTCGGGATGCTGGGGAATTTGCTTGGCAAGGGTGGTAAGGGGTTGTTCGGGCTCGGTAGAGGGTTGTTCCGACGCTTGCCGTTGCTGGGGGCAATGCTGGCGGGCGGTTCTGCGCTGGCCAGCATGTTCGGTAGCGATGATCCTGACAAAACGCCGGCAGAAAATCGGAAAGGCCGTTTTGCCGGGGCCGGCAGTGGCATCGGTGCGTTGATTGGCGGCGGCATAGGGCTGGCTTTTGGCGGTCCGGTTGGCGCGATGATCGGCGGTTTCATTGGCGACAAGCTGGGTGAAGTCACCGGCGAATGGCTATCCACCTTTGACTGGAAAGAGATCGGCGGCAAGATCACGGCAACCTGGGATGCTGGCGTTCAGAAATTCAGTGACGGCTGGGATGCGATTACGGGCTTTTTTAAGGATAAATTTGACATTGCCAGGAATGCCGCCAATGTGGTGAAGGATCTCACCGTTCAGGCGGGAACCGCTGCTAACGAGGTTGTCAAAGAAAAAACTGGTGTTGATGTCAAGGCGAACGTGACCAATGCCGCTACGGCAGTCAAGAATACGGCTGTTGCTGCTGTGGAGACTGTCGATCAGCATGTGGTCAAACCAGTGACGGCCGCCGCCGGCGCCGCTGCCACTTATGGGCAAGAACGTGTTGCCAAGATGGCCGCACCGATTGGCAGGGTGGTCAATGAGCGCTGGCAGGCCGCGAAGGACTACCTGGTCGGCGGGGCGAGCTCCGCTGGTGTCGATCCTGGTGTGGTGGCGCAGATCGCGCATTTCGAGAGTGGTTTTAATAAGGACGCCGCCCCAATTCAGAAAAACGGCAAGAAGTTGTCGAGCGCCCACGGCTACGGCCAATTTCTCGACGGTACTTGGACCGACATGGTCAATAAGTATGGTGGCAAGTATGGTGTTGATGGCGCCGGGAAACTGTCGAAGCAAGAGGCAGAGAAATACCGGAGCGATCCTAAAATTCAGGCTGGCATGCTGGCTGAATTTACCCGGGAGAATATTGCAAAGGGGAGGAAGCTCGGCGGTACGGACGACGCGGCGAACGTTTACGCCTATCACAATCTTGGCGATGGCGACGCCGGCCGCATTTTAAAAGCGGTGAAAAATAATCCAGAAACCTCTGTGCGGGATGCGCTGGTGGGCGGTCGTGAGGTCAGTGATAGCGAGCGCTTGCGGATTGAGACCGTCATCAAAAACAATAAAAATTTATATGGTGACGGGACGATCTCTGCCAGCGTTGCCTATAACAATATGGGTAATAAGATGCGCATGGGCGAATTCTTTGCGCAAGGTGCGAGGGCGATGCAAGCGAAGAGCGCCATTCCGTCGCTGGCGGGGCCGTCGCAAGCAGCAGCGGTGCCGAATATCTCTGCCATTCCGAATATACCGACCGCGCCTGCTGTTGCGAAGATGCCGAATATTCCCGAGATCGCGTCAATATCGCCGGCGACACAGCTCAATGCCAAGCCGTCGAGCACGTCGGTGACGGTAGTGGCGCCGAAGTATGATATCGGTCAGGATGTGCGAGATAGGGGAATTGCCCACCTCGCGACAGGTGGAATTTGTGGCAGTCGATGGACTTAGATAAGATGCATTCATTGAGTGGATGCATCTTGTCACAGCAAGGGATGTTAAGCAGGCGTTATATCGGTCAAAACAATTTGAAAGGCCGGCGTCATCATTTCTTCTCGCTCCGTGATAGCGACGACTTGCAAGGTTCCTGATTTTTCAACAGTGAGTGCCTGCAGGTGAATAATGGCCCCGTAAAGATGAAACATCGCTGCTGGATTTTCGATGGTTTGCGATATTGAGAGAGAAAGGGCCTTGGATGGCATTTCTATTTCGTGTCGTAGTTCTCCATCATGCAAGATACGAAATTTTAATGATTGAAAAGGATCTTCCTTTGGCGTCTGTGCCGTGATGACGACGTGAAGTTTGGGTAATTTTATTGTATCAAGGGCTTGAGGCGAACGCTCTACAGCTATCCCTGAATTATAAATCCCAGCATAAGTCATTTTATTGCCAAGCTCTGAACGAACATCATCACAATAGAGCACATTGACAAAACGTGGGGTTGGAATCACTTTGCAGACCTCGCGGATCTCACGCTGATTATTGCTTTGGTAATTATTTCTGGTGAAACATTGAGCGCAGTAGCCAACTTTTCTAAAGTGGATATCTTGATATCGTCTTCACCCATCTCGATGCGTGCCACGTAAGGTTGTTTACATCCCATGATTTCCGCAAGCTTCGATTGTGAAAGTCCTTTGCTCAAGCGTAATTGCGTTAACGACAGTGCGGCATTTTTCTCAATCTCTTTCCCTAGCCGTCGTCTGGCACGTTGTAACGCCTCTGCTTTGCGCGGATCTGCTTCCCATTTAACGATCAATTGTTCTATGGGCTTACCTGGAAGATCAGTAGGTCGCTGTGGCGCGGACATGTCTACTTCAGCGTGAAAATACTGCATTGCGACAATGCCTTTAACCCTAGCGGTATTTTGATCCACCTCAATAGGAAGGAATACCGAGCTGTTCGTAATCGGACTTAATACGGAGAACGATGGGGTGGCTAGTGTCATAATTAAAACTCCGATGGACTACTGCTAAAACATGGACGACATCACGCTGCGGATGATGCGCGTAGATGATGCGGTGTGGAATAAGTCCCCCATCAGCGTCCCAAAATTTGAGGAGATAAACGGTCAGTCCCTTGTTCCACAACTCTTCAAAACGCTTCACTTCGTATTCCGGGTTGTCGAAACAACGATAACCTCGTACCGTCAGCGTCTTAGCCATATGTGGCCCAGCTTCCATTTCATCAAGCAAAACGGCAATCGCTGCGGCGGCATCCGGATCCGTATCCCAAAGCTTATCGAGATCATCTTCGGCGGCCTTGTGGACCTGGACTAATGTCATTATATATAACTTTGAAGTTATTGGTTAGATGGGATTTTCTATCGTGTCAAGATCTAAAATTATTGTTGTAGAGTAATGTATATTTGCTTATTTATCAATTAAAAGATTGGAATTGGTATTTTTGAGAGAGTGTGGGCTGTATGTACCAACTGAGTTGTTAGCCTGGTGCCAGGCATGGAAAATGCCCCCGTTCGAAGCCCTCTTGAGCCGGTAAAGTTAGGTCCATCATCTAACTTACCCCCATGAGGGCACCATGACCGTATCCAATCCCGCCTACCTGCAGAGCCTGTACAACACCACCCGGGCGATGGGCGACAAAGCCATCTCCAGCGACGCCGCCTTCGAAATCGAGGGCTTTGAGCAGATGTGGCTGCTGACCAAGCAGTTTCCGTGGCCTGAACTGTCCAGCGCCGGCGAAATTGAAATTCCCATGCCGCTCGGTGCGGCCAAGTGGGAGCCGCAGCAGGTCAAAATCAATCAGCAAGGCCAAATTACCTTGATGGA
>NZ_JBWKVC010000027.1:0-39176 GCF_059421505.1 Collimonas sp. GW821-FHT02H07 | reverse complement strand
CCCCTGCAAGCGGGGATGGCGGTCACGGTGGAGATCAAGACCGATCGCCGTCGGGTTGTCGACTATTTGTTATCGCCAATTAAGGAGGTGTTTAGTGAAGCCATCAAAGAACGATGAATGAAAATGGATTGTTAGTAGTGAATTATTAATTTTACACCTGAAATAACTGCGTGACATTGTGAATTTTACTTCACCAGGTTATGCCAAATTACATTAAAAGGATTGAATATGCTGACGCTTAGTTTTGACGAAATGAAAACCATCATAAATGGAATGCTCACCAAGAGCAATCTGACAAAGTATATAGCCGCCCCGGAAGGTAAGTGCGAAGCTAGTGCATTGGAACTTGATCGTTTGTTAAAAGAATATAAAGTTAATCATACCAATGATATTCTAGATGTACGTTTTGGCGGCATACAACGAATAGCTTCAGAAGATATGTTGTCCGCACAACAGAAACCAAATCATTACATTGTTATTGTCAAGAGTGGTGACAACGAAGTTTACGTGGACATAACTGCCGCACAATTTGATAAATCTGCCTCACCAATCATTTCAAGTGGCAGGGATTGGAGAAAAACCTTTTGTGAGCTCGATAAAAATAAATTTAAGTCCATTGCAATGCAAGAAGCCGCTAGTTTTCCGGCTGCGAAGATTTTTGCTGACAGCACTGTAATTGAATATAATAGCACTATTCAGTGGCTTCAAGTTCAAAACACAATGAGAAAATATATGGCATTCCCGGCGAATAGTTTTTTGGAAACTCTGAAGTTTGACTTGACATATCAACTTCAGCAGCTGAGAAACGAGGTGTCTAAATATCCTGACAGAGAAGCGAAGATTTCTCCAAATCAGAAATTCTATTCGAAAATGATATCTGACGTTGAAACAAAAATTCTTGAAATGTCAGGTGGAGTAAAAGACAAAAAAAATATTCAATATAGTCCACTAAAAAAAGATATTATTGGAAAAATTGAAAAGATGCTTGGCGACAAAAGTCAAGTTATATCCAAACTTGAATTGTATTTCAACGAGGTAGGTCCTGGGAAGTCAGATATCCGTGTGAAATTGTTAAATTTAAAAGAAGCTTTATTTTATTTGACTTTAGAAACGGTGCAAAATAAAAAAATATCTTCTCATGACTCAAAATTCAAAGAAATTAAAACCAAGATTTTCTCTGAATTAATAATGGAAAACGATAAATATGCAAAAGATGTTGATAAAAATATTATTCAAATTGATCGCAGTCATTCGGGCAGATTGTCCGCTTCAACCAATACAGTTTTCGACAAATTAGCCGGCTGGGAAACACCGACAACAAAAGATATCGCATCCAATACTTTTAAAGAAGCGAATCCGGACGGGAAATACAATAAGCGCATAATTATCCAGTTGGAGTCCGACGATATTTCTTTTGCTGCTGCCAAGAACATTTTTTCCAAAGACGTATCGATTAGCAATTGGATTCAATATAAAGACAATAAGCTGTCCAATGGCTATCGCTGGGATGTCAATAGCAAAAAGGTTGTTTCTGGAGCAATGTCTGCGATTCCTGATGCTGACGGCAAAATTCATATCACCCTGGTCGGGCATGGGACTAAAAGGGATGGTCAAACCTTGTTTGCCGGCAAAACTGCTGTTGAACTTCAAAAACTCCTTATTTCCTTATTGCCAAATTCCACCACGAAAATCAAAGGCATCCACCTGGATCTTGTCGGCTGCGAATTGGCTGATCCGAAGCAGTCGCTGGAAAAGACTCTACCAGGGCAGTTGGCTACGTGGCTGATGACAAAAGGCGATAGTTTAGGAATCCGTCGTGACGCCTTAACGGTCAGCGCTCGGCAATATCCTGTGCGCGTCATTGACGGCGGCAAGAAGGAAATCCTCACGCCTGAGTTCGGCTGGATCACGAAAGAGACGGCGCGCCTGAATGACTTGCTCCATAAACAGGTGATCGGCTGGGATGCAACCACCAAAGAGTTGAAAAACAGTGGAATTCCTTATGCTGAACTGGTGACGGCATCTAAAGATCTTAATAAGGAAATCCTAAATCCTAATTTGGCCGCCTCAACCAAGGACGAATTCACGAAATTGGAAAAGTTGGCTACTGAGCAGCTTCTTGGTCGGCTTTTGTCCAAACAAGAGCGTCTAATCAACGCGGACCAGCAGAAGATGCAGGCGCATGTCGTCGAAATTCTGCAAAATCGGCTTAAAGCGAAAAATTGGGACGAAGTAGTCAGTGGATTGAGGAAGGCTAAGCCGACGCTTAATAACAACTGGATTGCTTTACCTGAAACACGGTCAGCAAACAAAGGTGTGGAATTGCGTTTTGTAAATAAACTTGATGGTGCCAGTCAATGGGTGGCTGTCGAGGGGGGAAAGGCGCGACAGGCTTGTCAGGATTTCAATACACTCTATGTGAAGTTAAAGAACGATTTGAGCGAAGGGTTCGAATTCAACCAGGCGAGTAAGGAATTGCAGACCCGTTCTGGCGTGCCAAGCGGAAGAGGTGTGAACAGCTTGAACGCGGCCCTGCTGATTCAGACGTTGCTCGGGTACGACAAGGGCGGGGCCAATTCGTCCGATAGCAGCAATGCCTTCAAAGTACAGCTATATACCCAACTGGCACAGAATAGTGTAGGTCTCGTTAGCGATGCCAGCACGCTAGTCTCCAATATCAAGGCCGCGCTCGACGCCAAACTGGCATTGCTGTCTCCAGTCGCCAAGCTGGCGCAGAAAATGGGCGACACCGCTACCAGACTGCTGAATGGGGTCAATATTGCGGCAATTGCATATGAGCTAATGCAAACCAAAGACCAGGTTGAACGAACGAGAATAGAAGCCAATTTGGGGCTCGCCGTTGTCTCCGTTGGCCTTGACGCTGTCAGTTTTGTGACAGCATTTAACAAATTCGCCATGTCAAGTGCTATGGGAGCGTTGGGGATTCCACTGACAGGCCTGTCGGTTAGCCTTCCCACGCTGGTAGGAAATTATGCCCGTCTGGGCGCAGGGTTCGATGCCTGTGCAAATAGATTTGATGAAATATGGGAAAGCATCGCCGAACCGGGTTTCCAACGACGCGGCAAGATGTGGGGAACACATTCTGACGCAGTCGTAAATAGCATCGACTTTGCATTGGGCAAACTTTTGTATGGGAAGGTCGAGGTCAATGCGACAAAGGGCGGGAATTTACATACTGTCACGCGCGGATGGGATCATTTTTTTGCGCGACCTGATCCTGATACGCATACTTGGCTCGATGTATACGATGGTCTTGGCCTGACAAAGACACAGTCATTTGATTCAAAAACAGTGGACACCGTCTTACTGCCAAGTGGTGTCGGCCGGAGATATCAATTTAGCTATGACCAAATACTCGCGAAGCGAAGTGCCAGTGCCATCGCATTTCGCAAATTGCATGCCCATTATGGCCGTCAATTTATCTGGGGCATGTATGCGTTACCGACGGATTGGGGGATATCTCAATTCGATGAAAGACGTAATTCGACACCCGTTACAGTTACGTTGGATGCGAAAAACCGCACTTTGATCGTTCCAACCGTATTAAATAAAGAGGACAGAAACAAACTCTCTTACACATTGCAAGGTAACGGTGGCGTCTATTCGGTGAAACTGCCGGCAGAAGCAGTCAAAATCACCATCGCGGCGAGTCGTTCTGCCGGCGAAAGATGGTTGCTTGATCTCGATGCCGCGATGAAAAGCCGGAGCATTAAGGATGGGAAAAATGAATTGGGCGCTCTTAAATCTCAGGTAATAGAAGAGTTGACACGGCAGCTCACTGGGCTGAAGTCAAATCCGAACGAATTTACTATCGGTGGCCAGAAAATCAGCTTCCAAGGGAATGTGGCTGAAAAATTAACGCTCACGCAATCGATCGGCAGCGGTGCAGTGTTGTTGACGAGCTTCAATGATAGCCGCCTTACTCCCACATTTGAAATCCGTTTGACTGAAGGTTTCACGCAGAACGCGGTGTATGCAATTGGAGAGTATTTCAAAGATCCTGCTGTTAAAGCACTATGCATCTTGACAAAGAACGTTTCGATATTTAATGGAACGGGAAAGAATGAATTTGGCAAGGTGAGCGTATCGGATGCGAACACAACGTGGGAGATTGGCAATGAGATCGGCAGTACTGATGATGGACAAAAATTCTTTCAAAATCCTACGACACGCGTGGTGACTGCGGTTAAAAAAGACGGCACGGCGGCAATTTTCAATGCTCCTGAAGAATTCAATCGCGTATTGCCAGGATCTGAAATTCGTTTCACGGGCAAATCGGGGGTGACGTACGCTAGGAAGGATGAAAAAACTTATATCGTCAATAAGGATGAGAAATTCATTCCGCTTGATGCCGACATGACATTGTTCAAGACAGGAGATGCTCATTATTTTTGCAAATTAAATTCCGGAAAGATTTATTATTACAATCCTTCGGTAGCATCAGCATCAAGTGAACTTCAATTGATCTTCGCATCGCCAATATCTGGCCCGATAAACATCATCACTGGTAACAATTCTTCCTATTCGTTCACATTGAATCAAATTGGAATGAAGTTGGAATTGTCATCAGGTTCCTGCAATGTAACGGAATTTAATGTTTCTAAGTATGCGGCATGGAAAAATAAAAGCGCACCAAAAAATATCGAGGAACTAAATGCCTTCTTAAAAGAAGAAATACCTGCATTAATTAACAATAGCAAAATTTCTATTGACAAATATTTTTCGATTAAACCTGAGTTCGATAGCGGCATAGGTAAAATTACTCAGATCGAATATCTTCCGGATCCAAAAAAACTCACTTTTGTATCAGAATACGATGTGAGGTTTCAGTTTAATGAAGAAAAAATACTGATGCCTATTTCTTATAGAGGGACAAGTATTGAAGACATAAAGAAATTGAATGGTGAAGTTGGACTAAGAGCACTTTGGTATGTACCTGAAAATGAGAGAAAAAAAGGTCAATCACCGTATAGAGCATATATTGTTGCGGGAAGCGGAATTGCCCGCAATAGGTTACTTGAAGTTGATTTTGGTAATTGTGTAATTGCCAATGGACATGAGAAATCACCACTTTTTCCTGCTAGTAGTGGTGCAAATAATATTGCTGATGATGATATTATTAATCTTATGCATGAATTATTTAAATCATCAACAAAGTTTGTTTTTCACTTCGGCTTAGGAGATCTGGCGGAGAAAAATATTAAGATCGTAGATACGAGTATTGAAAATGGAAATATGCGCGTACGCGATGACGCCGGCTTGGTGTATGAGCAAGCCAACGGACGCGTCTCCGTAGTTGGCAGTTTTAACGAAAAATCTGAATTCAGTCCATTGCCAAATGGGCCGGTAATGCTTCCTTCCTCAACGGAATTCACAGTAGAACGTATTAGCAAAGTTACCAACTGTGATAACAAAGTGCTGATTGTGGGAGAATCAGGACTAATGTATCAAGTACAGAATGGGAGAGGATCTATCGTTGGTAATATGATCAATGGGAAACCAATTATAACAACAATGCCGATTAGTATTGATATAGCTGGTAAAGATTTCAAAATTAATATGAATAATGGCAAATTACAGTTTTTTTCTATTAATTCCAATGGGGAAATTTCCGTTTATGGTGCGGACTTAAATTCATTTAATGTCGGCCCTTATTCTCCCATTTATTCAATTGATAAAGAACAGTTATTTAAAAACGGAAATGATTCTAATAAAGGCGCCCGGTATGTCATGAGAGATAATCAATTTAAGCTGCATGACATTGATATCGGAGAATTTTCTGATAATCTTCGGCGGGATAACCCAGATTTTGCCACGCTAATGGCGCGGTACCAGATCTCTCAATTACCAAAAAATGTTAGACCAACAGCTGGCGATTATGTCATCGCCCGTGACAGCAGTGATAAAGATACATCCCGCTGGTTAAAGCAGCAATTGGTTTACAATACACAAAGATTGAATAGTGAATTTCATATTTCTGGCGACATAATTGATATCGCTTTTAAAGTAAACGCTGATGGCATTAGTAACGAGTACATTTTAATTTCGTCATCTTTAAAAGTGTACAACATTGCTATTAAGGAGATCGGTACTTGGCAAGAAGGTAAAATCATAAATAATCCAATTGCAGAAAGCAAACTTTCGCTGGTATCAAATATACATGGAGATAAATTGATCGAAGCGATGAGCAGCTTAGTAGCCCGTCAATCACAAAGCGATGGCCTTTTATCCAAAACAACGACACCGGACATGGTGAAACCTACGCTCGCCGTTTCTCATTGACGTACCGGAGGGATTGCGTCACAAGCCACATGAGTTAAGGAGCAGCAAAGGCAATCTCTCCTGTTGGGCACCTCGGATAACCGATAGCACCGAAATCATCGATTATTCGAGGTTCCCTTTAGCGTCTGACTGCCGACATAACGCGGACGGACCATGGACATTCGGTCGTTTCCACACCGACCATCATCCGGCAACGGATTTAGTCTCATTCGAGCTGAATTTAAGTAGTCGGCCTTGAATAATTCAGTTTTCCAGGGATTGGCCTAAGCCGCCAAGGCCGACATTCGAAACGGCTGCAAGAGCATCGCAAGAATGTCGGCGCAAAAAAGCCGCAGCTTCCTCATGATTAATCTCAGGTTGTGGCCGGCGCCGCACAGCACCGCGTGCATGGCATCGCCTAGTGCGCCCTTCAGCCAGTTTCGTCCGAGTTTGCCGTCCGACTTCATGTGGCCAATCGTCGGCTCAATGGCGCTGCGGCGCTTGATCATCGTCTTTAGTCCGCGTGTGACGCCGCGTTTCTGTCCGGATTTCCAGATCTGCACGCCGTCGATGTCCACGCCTCGACAGCCCTTGTCGACGAACGCCATCTGCGGTTTGACGCTGGAAAGAATTTCCGCCTGTTCCAATGCCTCGTAGAGCGTGTGACCGTCATACGGATTACCTGGCATCGAACGTGCGCCAACGACCAGGCCTTCCTTGTGCGTCGTCACAATCGACACCTTCACGCCGAATTCATAGGGTGTCCTAGTCTTGCCTTTGGCAATACACTCAACTTCGGGAGCGTGCAGTGCATACAGCTTGTTCTTGTCTTTCGGTTTTTGCGTCAGAATCCGTTGCGTCCGGTTGAGCAGGTCTTTCAGTTTGGCTTGCTGCTGCTCCGGTACTTTGTCCATCTGCCGTTCGATGTCCCGATAGACCCGCCCAACGCGAGTACGCAAGGTGCGCAGTACTCCCTGCATCCGTTTGAACTGCCTGGCATGGGCGTAACGTCCCACTTGCGTCGGACTCAGTCATGCTAAACGGGACGACCGGTCTTGATCGTACTGGGCCGATGCGATCAAATTCCATGGCCAGGCAGCGATCGATTTCCTGCGCCTTGACTGAAAAATTGTTATTGACCCAGACCGGATCTAGCTCGTCGACAAAATCGCAGCACTGTTTGATATGTTTTATATCGTCGGAGCGCGCCAACTCATACATATTCCATGCAGACAAGGCAAATCGGTAGCCGCATTTTCTCAGCTCCGCGGCGTGGTTGCGCTGGCATTCTGCGTCCTTGGTTGCCGGAACGCCACCTATACTAGAGATGACATTGTGGTCCATATAGATAGTCTTCATGGCGCCGGCTTCTTCGCTTTTGGTGTTTTTTGATGCTCCATAAAAACGCGCAGTTGCTCGCTCATTGCCTGCTGCTCTTCAAGCTTCGCTTTCGCTGTAGCCAACATCAACTCAAGTCCGTGAATCTGCTTGGCGAGCTCTTCGGCATGTTTTGTGGTGCCGGTGGTATGGCCCTTGAGTTCCTTGATATGCGCATCTTTGGCCTCCAGTTGCGCCTCGACAGTCTTGCAGCGCTGCTCGATCGTCTGCAACGCGTCAAGCCGTTGCGTCAGCTGTCGGCCTTGAGATTGTTGCTCATATAGTGACTTTTGTGCATGCGACAGATCCGCGACCAGCCTTGTCCCTTCCTGGTTCAGCCGTGTGATGTCATCTTGCTTGACGATCAGGCTTTGCTGAAGTTGACGCATCTCTGCTTGCAGCAGTTGGATCTGCTGCTCGTGCCGGCGCTGATCCTGATCACGCTGCTCCTTCACGGATTGGCGGTAATGTTCCAGCGCTTCACGGGCGTGCTGGTGTTTTTCCTCGATCGACTGACGATACGCGTCGTTTTCGGCAAGACGCTCCTTCAGATCCGCGACATGTTGGGCTGCTGTATGACGGGCGATCGTTTCATTTTGCAGTATCTCGTGGGTACGACCATGTGCTGCGGCTTCCTGGTGTACTGAGGTTTCAGCCTCCTGTAGTTGTGCATGCAATGTCTCAATTTCCTTCTGCAATGCCATCATTGCTTCGGCATGGAGGCGGTCTTTCTCGGTACTGCGCGCCTGAATGGCATCAATGCGGACATTTGCTTCGTCCTGCAGTTGCACGGCCAGACGCGCCACCAGGTCTTGTAGCGCTTCGCTGATGGAGGTTTTTCGGCCGTCGTCACCTTCATCCTCGTCCAACTCTTTCAGGTACTTGTGGATGGTGGTTTTGGAACCGGTATTGCCCAAGGCGACGCGCACCGCGTCAACCGATGGATTGGTGCCTTGCGCGAGCAAGCTATCGCGTGCGCGTTTGACGTCTGATTTATACAGTCCGGTGCGGGCCACAATTCCTCCTTGAGTGAAATAGCATAATAAATTACATACCACGTAATTACATACTATTTAAATAACAAATTCAAGATTATAGCAACCTATTTCTAAGAGTTGATAATCAACTGTTATCACATGTTAATGCCGAAAAATGCTAAAATTTCTCCGGATTTGCTGTACACATTTCAAAAGTCGCCGTTTTTACCCTACATGAAAAACATTGATCGATACGTACAGGCCGCGACCCGGGACAATACGCGGCGCAGCTATCAATCAGCCATTCATCACTTCGAAGTAGAGTGGGGCGGTTTCCTGCCAGCCACCGCCGACAGCGTGGCCCGCTATTTGGCCGACCACGCGGAAACCCTGGCGATCAATACGCTCCGGCAGCGCTTGGCGGCTCTTGGCCAATGGCATGTGGAGCAGGGCTTTCCCGATCCAACGAAAGCGCCGATTGTCCGCAAAGTCTTTCGCGGCATTCAGCGGCTGCATCCCGCGCAGGAAAAGCGCGCCAAGCCCTTGCAGCTGGATCAGCTCGAACAGGTGACGACCTGGCTTGATGCGGCAATCGCCGCCGCAGGCGCCGTGCATGATCCGATTGCGCAATTGCGCCACACGCGTGATAAGGCGCTCGTGCTACTCGGTTTCTGGCGCGGATTTCGCGGCGATGAACTGGCGCGGCTGGAAGTGCAATACGTCGAAGCGATCCTTGGCGAAGGCATGACGTGTTACTTACCGCAGACCAAGGGGGACCGCCAGTTCAAAGGCAGCACATTTAAAGCGCCGGCCTTATCTCGCCTTTGTCCCGTCGCAGCCTATCAAGCATGGATCGACTTGAGCGGACTGGAGAGCGGCGCCGTCTTCCGATCGATTAATCGCTGGGGAAGGCTCAATGAGGACGGTTTGAATCCAGCCAGCATTATTCCGCTGTTGCGATCACTCTTTAGCCATGCCGGTATGCTCGATGCCGATCAATACAGTGCCCATTCACTGCGTCGCGGATTTGCCAACTGGGCGACATCGAACGGCTGGGACCTCAAAACATTGATGGAATATGTCGGATGGAAAAATATACAATCGGCGATGCGCTACGTCGACGGCGCAGATCCATTCAATAAAAGCCGCATTGAACGCATGCTGCCGCCGCTGGCAGCGGCGGGCGACGAGCCAGACGAAAAGCCCACCATTTGACAGGAACTGACGATGGCCACATCCAGGAAAGAGCGTCTGGAACTACTTAATCAATGCGGCACAGAAAGCCACTGCGCAATGTGGCTACAGTTGCCAGACGACGATGCTGAGCTGCTAAACGCCTTACTCCAGCACCTACCCAATACGAAAATGCTACAAGCAAATCCACCGACCTGGCAGGCAAATCTGGTCGATGCGGGCGATGGTTCCGGTGATGCGGCTTTAGTGTTGCCTGATGAACTGCTTCTACAGCTGGGATGGGACGAGGGCGATACACTGGAAGTGTCGGTCAAAAACGATCAAATTTCAGTCATACAGAAAATGTGACGCCAGTGGTTAGATAGTTGGAATAGGTGGCTTTAATACATATAGAAGAAACTATTTATAACTAAAAGTGTTATGGGCCATTTTTACCCTTATCTCGGCACAACCCCTATTATCGTTGCCCAGATAGGTTCAGGAGGCATCGGGGCGGTGATGAATGGGGCAAAAGCAAATGTGTTGAGGTCAGGAATTGTTTATGGGGTGGCGTTCGATGGGAAGCAAACGTTCAATGTCAGCGCTGAGCATCGTAAAATGATGCAGCGTATCTATCAAAAGCGGTATCGCCGGACACATAAAAAGGTCTGGGTGGATTAAGGGAAAACAAAATGCAGCTTGCTAAATCAATACTATTGACAATTTTTGCGCTGATAAACTTTGTAATGATGTTCTTTTTCGGCCTGACATTTGCAGGATTGAAAGCCTTCGGGGATCAAAGCAGCACAGTTTTTTTTGTGATCGCGGCTGTGGTGGTAGTTGCATATTTTGGGCATATAAAGTCGATTTGGACGATACATAGGTCATTGATGAAAGCGTCGAGCGGCGCGGCGCTTGAAGGAACTGAACGCGTGGGGCTTGCGCGGTAACGGCTTTACACCAAAATTAGAATCATTGGCGGCTCCATTCGTGGGGCCGTTTTTATTTGCCTCGGCAAGCATGGCCTGAGCGTCTGTCAGACTGGCCGTGAGCATGCGAACGTCAGACCGTAGGGTATTGATTTCACGAACCAAAATTTGCCGGTCGTTGTAAGCCTCGGTGAATCCCAATTCTCGACCCCATTTTGTCTCATGGAATAGCGCGTAGCAGATAGAGCGCGGCGGCTCAGTATCGCAGCTGATGTAGCGCTGCATGGTTTTGTCGCTGATGCCAAGCCAGGCGCTGATGCGCTTGATGGAGTGCGGTTGCATGGCGGTGAGGTCGTCAAGTGCTGTCAGAAATGCGCTGTGTCCATACGCATGCGACGGTGTGCGATAGTTGGGCATTATCAAAATCCATACAACGATTGGATTAATCAAATGGCATACAGGAAAGTTTCATAAGAGAATACCTCCGCGTTGCGGTCCATGTGCTTGATTATTAAAATAAAAGTAAATTTTACATAATACAAATTATGCGAACATGGCACTGACGGGACAGATTGTCTTATTTCTGTTGCCTGTAAGCCATTTGTTTAATTTAATCGTTATGTAGATTTTGATAATGCAAAACTATCGCACACCGTCACACGCATGGGGTCATGGATCATTTATCACTCTTTTGACTGACATAACCTCAATGCAGCCCGCCGCGATCAAGCGCGTATGCACCTGGCTTGATATCAGCTACAAAACGATGCAGCGCTATATCTCTGGCGATGCACAGCCGCCGCGCCCCGTCTGCTTCGCGCTTTTTCACGAATCGTCATATGGTCGAGCATTGGGATTTACCGAGGCTTACAACGACAGAGACATTTTGTCTCGCCAGATCGACACCTTGCGCGCCGAAGTCCGCACACTCACGGCCAGCCTTACAGACGCTCAGGCCATGCTTGCAGAGGCAAATAAAAACGGCCCCACGAATGGAGCCGCCAATGATTCTAACTATGGGGTCAAGCCACTAACTCGAAAGCCTCACGCTTTCACTGCCTTTAAGCGCCGCAGCGTCCGGCGTTTTCACCAATAATCTATAGCTCCGCCAAATTGATTCTATTTGCCATATATACAACAGCAGCACCACAGTTGACGCTATTGCCTGGTGAGTTGCCGACCCCTCATAGGTTGTAAAAATACCTTTGTGCGGGCCAAAAAACATAGCAATAAGAAATTCAACAATTGCCAGATTTACCAATGAAAAAATTGTCAATAATACAGAATTTATTATTCTCATCTTTGCACCCCTTTAATCGATCCACACTTTTTTATGCGTCCGACGATATCTCTTTTGATAGATGCGTTGCATCATTTTACGATGCTCAGCGCTGACATTAAACGTTTGCCTCCCTTCGAACGCAACGCCGTAGACAATGCCCGATCTAAGCATATTCGCCCTGGCCCCGTTCATCACCGCACCGATGCCGCCGGAGCCCACCTGAGCCACGATAACATCAACAATGCCACTCTTTAACGCCGCTTGATCCATTACGCTGACAAGATTTGTGCTCAAAGCAACATTTATTTTGTTTGTCACATGCTTATCCAAATCAGCAATTACAGCTTCTTTATTAGTTACGTCTGAAAAAGCTATCCCTGTTTTCCGGCTAACCTCACGAGTCAGAACCTCTTTTGTGATTAGTTCTTCGTCCCCAATCTCAAAGCCGCCGGCGCGCATCGTCGCCCGAACGTGCCCCATCATCTTATTGCGTAAATTCACACCCTCAGCATTCAGCAGGTCGCTGAAGTTGTAATCACCCTTTCGTATTTGCTCAACAATAGTTAGAGCCATTTCGTCAGCTATCTCGCCGATTGCCTCTTTGTATTTTACCGAGAATTTTCCCATGATTATTTCTCCACCCAATGGCGTTTATGGTGAGCTCTATATCGCGCTTGCCGCGCCCTGTTACTTATCGCTTTCTTTGTCATCAATAGCGGCTGCTTTTGTTGCGGTTTTAGCTTTTCGTATTTCGCCTCGAAAGCCATTGCTGCCGCGATTATTCGCTGGCGTCCGGCGTCATCTATCAGCGTCGACGCGCCTCCTTCCAACGCTATCTTTACTTGCTCCCCAATGAATCCGTGCATACGATCGCGTATCAAATCTTGATCGTTGAGGCTTGTAATTATTGGCTTGCCCGGGGCTGCACCCATCGCCACATTAAGCTGATCCATCCCTATTTTCTCAACATCTTTTTTCAGCTCATTGCGGTCAAAAATGTTTGTAAAATTCGTCCCCAGCAGCTTGTTTGTTCCGGTTGTTATTGTCTCTTCAGTTATCTCGAACTCGCCATCTTCATCCACACTCAGATTCACGCCAAAGCCTGATATCGCATCTGCGATTATTTTCTTTATGTTCTTTTCAAACCAATCAATAATTTTCTGCTTCAGAAAAAACACAAGTGCGGCTATCGCTCTCTGCGCCCACTTTGAAGCTATTGCACGCGCTATTAGTCCCGCCCCAGTTACAAGCAACTCACCTATAAAAACCAGAAATTCAGCTATCCAAACTAACGCTATCATGCAGCCCCCTGTCCAATAAAAAAGCCGGACTCAACCGGCTTTCTATTTTTCAATCCCTAGCTTCGCTTCCATGCGCGCCAGCCGCAACTCAATTTTCATCACGTACCGGAACGCGGCAAATTGGACGGCGACGGCGTGAACAGCAAACACCCCGATCACCGACCATGGAATTTCAACCCCCAGCATTGACGCCGCCATCCGCGCCATCGTCGCCACCAGCCGCCGCACCATCAACGCCATGGCGAACCGTTGCACCCAACACGCTTGTCAGGATGAGCTGCGCCGCCTCGAAATACGACACGCCGCCGGTCAGCACACCAGCCACGGCACCGAGCACGCCCAGCCCTGCAGTGATGTAGGTTTTCTTGCCCTGTAATGCGCCAAAAATGTTCATACTATTTACTCCTTAATTTGGAAGTGTGGAAATTCACGGAAATGCACCCAGCGCCCCGCCCACTCGAACCCGGCCGCCTCGCCAAGCTGTCCGAGCTTTTCCCACAGGTCGCGCTCTGCCTGCGTGGCGTCGCCGCACAGCTTGCCGTTGACTAGCGGGTAGACGTCCAGCGCACGCCGGAAGTTATGGAGCGACTGCCCTGCCCTGGCGTTCGTCACTATCGGCCCCGGCGCTGTGCGGCCCTGCGCATACAGCGCCGTTTGCTCAGCATCGGTGCGGTAGGTGCATGAGACGACAGTTTGAATCCCTGCCGCCTGACAGGCCGCGAGAAAGGCTTTCGCCTTGACCGCGACGTCAGGTAGCAGATCGTCTAATGAGCGGTCGCCCATTAGGCGTGCGGCGCTGGGTTCAACGCTGTCAGCGCGGCATTCAGGCTGGCGATGTAAGCCGTCAACAGCGTTACAACGTCCTGATCCTCTTGCAGCTTGGCTTGCTCAGCGGCGTTACCCGTTTTCCAGCCCAGCGCCATTGCCGACGCGACGAGCGCGTTGTACTTGGTCAGGTTCAGGTTTGCAGCGGCAAGATCCTTGGTCAAGGATGCCTGCTTCTTGGCTATTTCCTTGGTCGGATCCGAGCTGGCAACCGGCTTAGGCGCGATGGCGTCCGAAGGCATGGTCACCGTGATGACGTTGCCGGTATCCATGTACTTGCCGACGAACTTCGCTGCCGCACCAGCATCCGCGAAGACCTTGATTTTGCCGTCCGTGCCGTAGACGTCCAGAACGTCCGTACCGCTGGTCACCTCAGCCGTGTATTTCGGCACCTTGGCACCATTCGATACCAGCGCAATCGATACGCTGCCAGCCAGTTGTACCAAATCTTTCACAAAAATCGTTTTAGTCATGATGCTCTCCATTTCATATTGTGGGAAATTCCACGATATGAAATATAGAGCCATCCATAGTTTTTGTAAATGACTATTTTTGTACTGATTGTATTTATTGTTTTTTTCTAGGCCGCCTAAAAAAGAAAACGGCCCGATCAGGGCCGTTTTTCATTATGTCGCTAGCTGCATTTAATTTAATTACGCCAGAATTGTCACAGTACCAGTTCTGATCTTCTTATTGCCGCCACCGCCGCCATAGTCACCGCCGTAGCTAGCATTATTGCCGCCGTCACCACTGCCGCCCGATGGCCTAAAACATCCACCAGCTACAGCTCCGGCAAGTAACGTACCAAGCACAATTACAGGGTTCGCAGTTGGAAGAGCAAGCGCAGCGCCAATCGCACCGCCCCAGATTCCATCTGTACATGAAGTACTAGTACTAAATCCACCAGAGACAGCATTGGAGTTCAATTCTTCCGTGGTCAACTCACGCATTTTTCAATTCCCTTATCGCGAAAAAAAACAAAAAATTAGCTATGTTCAGTATTCAATTTGTTTAAAAACCCAATTTTCAAAATGAATGACATGATGGTGTTTAGAACGCACAGAATCCCACACCATGAAACAAGAAACACTGCTATCCCTGGCAACTCACTTCCATTAGGCTGCCCAAGTGGCGACGGCAGACCCGCAGCGGCAAACAATGGAACAACAGAAACGCCTGAGAGAAAACAAAGAACGCCAAACAGCCACTTGTTTTTGATAATAAATTTCATGTTTCTCCTCTACCTTTTCGAAATGGTGAATAAATAGTACACGTTTTTTGTAACGGTTTGTATAAGTTTGTACACTATTTTTCTACATCATCCGGCATCCTCTGTCATTAACATTTCTCGACATTCAGTACGCCAAGTAACAATCTAATTCTGTTTCAATATCTCAATGTATTAATTGTTTTTGTCGAGGCCGCTAAAAGTTGCCGCTTTGCTCAAGTGCCATGCGCCTATTTATTTCCTGCACCTCCAGATACAGCGCCGCCAGCACAATCGGGCGCTTGTATTCGTCGGCAAATGGCCGCGTCGCCGTGCGCGCAATGCCCGCCGTTACCTTGTTCAGGTATTTTTTCATACCATCCATTTTTCGCTTCAGCGCCGCGCCGGTCTTGGGCCTATTCTCAGTATCGCGCTTGAGGTTGATGTCGATCCACTCTTGCGCCTTAGCCACGCTGGAAAACCCGTATGGCTCGCCATTCACCCGCCCCAAATATTCAAGCGTGGCATCAGCCAGCAATATCCAGACGTCAGCATAATTGCCACCCTGGTTCCCCGGTATATCAATCTCAAGATGCTTAATCCACCATGCAAATTTATAGCCGGTCGTTTTCAGAATAGGAAGCGACAGACTGACTAGCAGCTCGCCAGCGCGAACAATGTAGTCCTCGTAACCGTATCCCTCATATCCACCCGCGTTCATACGTCCCACCCCAGTGCTATATTTTTCTGCCAAGGCGGTGATGCTTTGATACCACTCCAGATAATCAGCCGGATAGATTAACCCCACGTCTCGAAACGTATCAAAATCCTCCGTTGAACTCCCCCTATACTCGCTCTTAAAGCCGCTAGGCATCCCCGGCTTGCCAACATATACCGCGCCCTCCACCTCAAAAGCCGTTGGTGAATAAACGCCGCTCTTGATTTTTTCAATCGTTACTAAAGGCATGGTGATATTCATCAATAATTCGCCTGCCAGCTGCTGCCGTCATACAAGATACTGCCCGCAATTACCATGTGGATAAATCCCGCCAACGACACTCTGAATGTATCGGCATCCGCTTGCGTCGGCGCTGGATAACCTGACGGCCAACCATTCGGCAATGTGCCGCCGCCCGTAGGCGTTGGTGTGGGTGTCGGTGTCGGCGTAGGTGTCGGCGTGGTTTGGGTTGTGCCGTCCGGCAGCTTGCCGCCGCTCGCCAGATTAAGCACGCCTTGCGCGGCCTGCATTTCGTTGGTCAGGTCGGCAATGCGCTGTGTCTTGTGGGCGCTTGCCGCCCATGTCGTATTGATCGTCACCAGCGTGGCGGCGTCAGCCGTGATCACTTTTTGCGCTGCCGTCGCCAATATCGCCAGCTTTGCCGCCGCCGCGTCTATGTCTTTTTGCGGCTGCACCGGCTTGCCGCCCAGCTTCCCAAAATCCACCATCGTGACGCCGAACGTTTGCAGCGCCACACACGAGCGGCGCACCAAACTTTCAATTTCGGCCATTCCCGCCAACCGGCGCGGCTTGAATCCATCCGTACACAGCAAAAAGTTGCCTTTTCCATTGATGGTGAACCCCGCACTGAATCTTGCAGGACTTTTTGACGTCAATGTCACTGTTACCTGTATGTCCGTTGCCGTCCGCATCATCCGCGTCAACACGCTCTGCACCACATAAATATCCATTTCCCCGCCTTTTTTCGCTTTACCCCGGTTTGAATAGACAATTTCGGCCTATTTTTTGGGCATACCCCCGTTTTATTGGACAATCACCGCCCAATTTCCCGGCCAATCCCGCCCAAATTAGCTCCAAATTGCCACTTTTTAAGCCATGTCGGCGTTAGCCATGAGCATGTAACCAATTGCCCAGAATCTGCCGCGTGTTAGCCCCAAGCACGTTTGCCAATGATAAACACGTTTTCAATAGCTTAATTCTATTAAAGTCTATCTCAATTTTCCGCATTATGAAATTTTTATCGCGTACAGGTGCTTGCACCCCCGGCGTGGCCGGTGTGGCTGTATCTGGATTCGTGTTTGTCTTGGCTGGAGGCGTACAGTTATTTACACGAGTCCGAGGCAGGTCAAAGACCACCCCAACCCCGCCGATTTTTTGACGCCACTGGTAGCGCTGGCTTTTGAACACCACCCCAAAGTCATGAATGCACTCAACGCCGTAAGGCGTGTGACGCTCGACCTCCTCATAGCGCCCCATCACCACGCTATCCCTCTTCGCCAGCGTCAGCACCCGCGCCGCTCGCGGCACTATCGGCCCGCCCTGTATCCGCAGGTATTCCGCAAAGTCCGCACGCTGGTCTGTCGCGTCATCCCGCTGGACAGCCCGCCAAGCCCGCTGCATCGTCGCGCTGGCGTGCTGGATCATTTCAGGCTTGATGCGGCGCAGTTCACGCCACACGCCCACCGGCGCGCCGCCGATGGGCTGAAATTGGCGGATGCCCCAGCATGCCGCCCACGCTTCCACGCGCTGGCACGGCTTTATTTCTACGTCGCCGGCTATCTCTGGCGCGATCACTTTGCCGTCCTGGGTCTTGTGGTCGCCGACGCCCTCGCCATCGATATTTTTCGACACGTACTTGATGAGATAGCCCGCCGCCGTCCCTTTGCTGCGGTCGATCCGCTGGCTATCCAGTCGATACCGGAACGCGCCCGCTTCGCCGCGATCCGCACGCCATGCGTAGCGCTTGAAAATCCGCTCTGCACGCTTGGCGAGGTCGGTAATGTGCGCCAGCTTGCCTGACGTTCGCGTGACGAACAGCAGCATGTGCCAGTGAGGGCAACCGTCATGATGCGGCTCAGCGATACGGAAGCCATACATGCCGATGCCAGCACGCGCCAGCGCCGCCCGTAGCTGCGCCCACAGCTTGCACAGGTAGTCTTGCGCCTCCCGTGGCGTCGCGCCCGCATACTTGTCGTTGACGCTGCCATCGTGCCGGTGAATGGCGTGGAAGCGCGACGGACATGTCAGCGTCAGGAACAGCCCTTCGTCGCCGCGCTCGAACGCTACCCGCTCAAGGCCATTTATCCGAAGCATCAACTCGCCGCGGCGAATGGCTTTGTTCGCCGTCGATTTACTCGCCAAGTCCGCCAGCGTGAAAGCATCGCCGTTTTCGTTTTCCATCACCACCGATTCCAGCGCAAGCGCGTTGCGCCTGTTCTGCGACATGCGGCGCAGCACCGTGTCCGTGCTGGCGTATGGCTCAGCACGATAGTGGACGTAACCAAGCCGGATGCTGCCCGCCTCGAATGCGCGGCAATGCCGCTTGCGCAGTTGCCGCCGCCACCAGCCCTTATCCATCAGCCGGGTAAGGATGTCTGCCGGGCGATACAGATCAGGCCAGCGCGCAGGCGGCTCAACGCTATAGCTCTTGCACACGCGCCGGATAATTTCCATCATGCCTTGCGGGCTCAAGTTTGTTCGCACCGTAAAGGACAGCATCGTTGCAATGTCGCCCGCCGCCTGCTCAGCTGTCGCGCAAAGATCGCCGTCATCCAGCGACAGATTCACGCCTTGCGGCACATATTCGCGCAAGTATTCGTTGAGCACATCCCAGCCGATCGGCTCATAGATTTTTTGCGTGCTGAACCACTTCATTGACTCGACGATGCGCGCCGTCAAACGCTTGCGCCACTTCGGCGGCACGCGGGACAGCTCAGCGCTGAAGCGCGGCGACTTGATGAAGGATTGATGTAGAACGGCTGGCGGTAGAACGATGCGGCTAGATTGCATTGAGCACCCGCTCAAACGCACGCACCGCCGCCAGCGCTGCCGCCCTGAGCGCGGCGCGCTCGGAGTCCGTGAAGGAGTGGATGGGGCTTTCCCATCGATCAGGATTAAGCCCGGCCTTGCGCAGGACGGCGCGCCGCAACTCGCCAGGCGTTGCGCCCCACGATTGCGCCGTCAGGCGCTTCATGTCGGCACGGACAGGACGGCTAATCAGCTTGCGCACATCCGCGATGCGCTGACGGCCAATCTCTGGCGCCGTCAGTGTGGCGGCCTCATCATCCCAGCGCGCAATGGTGGCCTCAGCCGGCGCAAATGATTGATGGTTCTCGATCATGCCGCCACCACTTGCCAATCAAACGAGCCGTATTGCTGGCGCAGATGAGTCACCATTGCTGCGGCCATGTCCAGCTGCCCGTCGCCGTATTTCATGGTCTGGTCCGCATCGGTCGTGATGCACACCGAGAACGGGAACAGCTCAGCAAACCTTATGCCGGTGGCCTTGCATTGGATGATGTGCATGGCATCACCCCTTTACCCAACCGAGCCCGACAGCGAACGCAGGCGCGAACATGACGAAGCCCGCCAGCAGCCCCCAGCCAAATTGTCCCGCGTGTTGTTTGAGTTTTGGCGATACGCCAGAAGAGAATTTTTGCTGCTTGTAAACGGATGCCGCGATATAGCGTTTAGACATTTTGTCCAACCATTCCAGCCCACTGTTGAGGCTGGAAAGCTAGGACTGATGCGGCTTTCCAGCCGTCAGTGCATTTCTATGTCCGCGTTCCGATAATACAAATTATGCGAAATTTTAAGTCGAAGAAAATACAGTAATTTTGCCGCATTCACAGGAGGCGCCACAGGCCTTCGCCGAAGCCATTTTCGAAATCTCTTATGACAAATCCGGTCAATCGCGTTGCGCGACAAGCAGATGTTCAATGTGGCCTGCATTCGCTTTGCAGATAGATCGAAACCTCTCGCTGATGCGTTCATCTCGCTCCGCGCGATGCCAGAACACCAAGGCCGCTTCCGCTGCCAGGACCCAGGCGCCACGTTCTCTCGGCACGGGCAAGGCCGGCGTGAATTTGCGTTCGACGAGTTCAATCCCCCGCTGTGGGGCATACAGCATGGGCAGCATGTCATAGGCCGGCGTCAGGGTAAGTCCAGGCAGGAATGCAAGATTGCCGTCATGCATATCCGTGTTTGCAATCAATCGGCCGAAATGCTCCAAGAGGTTTATCTGGCGGGCAGTCTCCGCCGAAATGTAGTCTTCCTTGAGCAACGCTTCTGCGCCTTCCGACCATGGGCCTGTCAATCCAAATAAGGCCGCATTCAATTCGTGCCAGGTACATACGCCAGAGCGACCGAATTCGCCATGCCGGTCGAAACGGTCGACTTCATAGAAAGTGCGGCCGGCCAGCTGATAAATGCGGCTTTGTGCTGCGCTTAGCCGAAGCGTATCGGCAATAGTTGTCAAGGCCAGGTGCTCGCACACTAGCAAGTCAGACCAGCGTTCTTCCTGCGGTGAACCATCAGCACCTGAAAATTTGACGATGACGTGAGTCGGCTGCTCATTTAACAACCGACGTGCAGTGAATTTAGGAAATTCACCGGCGGCCGAGGAATCCGCCGCCCCGAAGTTCAGGGCCTGCAGGGCACGCGACGGATACTCCGTATCGATCGCATCGTCAGTAAGGAAGTCGCTGCCCCTTTGTTGCTCGTCCAGGAAGCGACGCAGGGCATGCTCGCCCAGAATGTAGTCGCCAGGCTGGTCCCAGCCAAGCACGCTCAATGCATGCAGTACATCATCCTCACCCCAGCGCGTAACGTCTTCGTCCACCTGCAGGATAGCTGCGAACCGGTGTGCAAAGTTACGTCCCATGAAGCCCTGGGGCCGCATATCGCCCAACGGATACGGCACTCCGCGAAACCAGCCATCCGCCATCTCATCATCGAGCGGCCAAGGGCATGCTTCCGCAAAACGCATCGCGCACCCTTCCGGATAAATGGGCTCCAGCAGTCCAGCCTCATGCGCACGCCCCGCCTCATCAATACGGTAAAGAACCAATGGGCTTGGATTTCCCCGAATCGATCGACGTGCTGCATACGCAGTCCGCCGCGCGCGACCACGCGAGACAACTTGACCATCCAGCTCGGCAATCGCCCGCATCAAAGACGGACGACTTACCCCTAGGCGCCGCAAGAGCTCTCCAGCTTGCTGCCGGCTCCAGGTGCGAAGTGTTTCGAGAACTGTCTGAGCAATTGTCATGTAACGATTTAATTACCTATTTTTCATGAGGATATAATACACAAAATAGAAAATTAATGTGAAAATTATGTAACGATTAATGTAACGATTTAAGTTGATCTATTACGCCATGGGATTGTCGGTGTCAGAGCTGGCCGATTGGCTGAAACGCTCCGACCGCTCTGTCCGCGACTGGCTCAGCGGTGTCGAAAAATTGCCCTGGTGGGTACCCGAACTCCTGCGCCTTCAGCAGATGGAAAAAGATCAGCAATTGCGCCAGATGCATATCCAAACCGTGCGCGTCAAGCTCGGACTGGTCAGCAAAACGGCAATCATCCACGAATTTCCCCGCAGAGTGTTGCCGTATAAAGACCTAATATAGGGACAGCCGCACCGGCATTGCTACATCAGAATATGTGATGAGTTCCGATTAACTACTTGGCGCTTCCCATAGCTCGACCCGGTTACCCTCGGGATCCATCACCCATCCAAATTTGCCGAATTCCGACTCGTCAACCTTGGCATCAACAGCGCAGCCTTCCGCGCGCAACTGCGCCAGCAAGGCATGCAAATCATCGACGCGATAATTGATCATGAAAGCTTGAGTGCTCGGCGCAAAATAGTCCGAATCGCTTGGGAATAATGACCAGACCGTTTTTTCCTTGTCGATGGGACCATTGGCGGCGTTCGGTTGAAATACCGCACCACCCCACTCTTCCAGGTTGAAACCAAGATGATCCCGATACCATTCGCGCAGTTTTTCGGGATTTTTTGCTTTGAAAAACACGCCGCCGATGCCAACAACACGTTTCATATCGCCTCCCTGGAGACATCTATTGAAAAAAGAATCGATTTACGTGGCCGATCCGATCGCCCGCCACAGATATTACATGATCGCGACTTCAGAGGAGTTGCGGAAAGCTTGGATCGCCTATGACCCAACTGCAGCTGGGGGCGCTTGCGGGAGGGAGCGAAATCCTCCATGAGGCATCATCTGGCCGGCGTTGGAGGACAGCATCGATGGATTGGAGGAAACGCTCCGTCGCTGGTTCATAGATGCGGACGAGGCTTGCTATAGTCCACAACAGGTCGGACCTCTATCGAGCCCAGCCTGGCCAGAGGAATTCCCGCCGCGATCCGCACAGCCTCGTTGAGGTCGCGTGCTTCGATCACGATGAAGCCGCCCAGCACCTCCTTGGTTTCCATGAACGGGCCATCCGTCGCCGACATCCTCCCGCCGCGGACCTGCACGGTCATCGCCTGATCGGGCAACTGAAGGGCGAGATCCGTCACCATGTGGCCGCTGGACTTCAACTCGTTGTTATAAGCGCCGGAATCACGGAGCGCCGCCTCGGCCTCGGCGCTTTGGTTAAAGACCTTGTGGGGATCGAAATAGACTAAGCAGGCATAGCGCATGACGGGACTCCTTTTCGTTGTGGTGTGAAAGTCATTAGTCGTTCGGCGCCGTTGGAATTCGACATACTTTCATTTTTCGGCGGACCGTTAATTTTTTCTGGCCGGTTGTCGAAATGGCGCAATGCGAAGCGACTATATTTACCTTACCTAGGAACTCATGAGCCATGACCACCAACAACCCGCGTAGGTATTCGAGTAATGTGCCCCACCGCTACTACCGCGGAGTCCATGGTGGTTTTGCCCCGGCATTCATGCTGTTCCATCGATAAGTCTCGGTCTGGGATATTCACAGCCCGGCGGCGTTACCAGGAAAAAACTGAATCGACTCCTTTTCCGAATCTCGATCGTCTTAGCTATACCTGGACAACGGAGCAGAGCTGATGAACCTCGAAGATAAGAATGTCGTCACCGGCGGCAGCCGTGGTCTTGGCTTGGGACTGGTCGAGCCCTGGCCGCGCACGGCGCATATGCCGAAGGCAAAGCCTTCGGGCTCAAAGGCGGCACGGAATCACCATGCTCGAAGGAGCAGTAGCTTGAACACCGGACGATCTTCGCCGAACTCCGACAGCCGGGCGGAACTCCTCACCCTGGCCGGTGAACTGCGGCCAGAGCTGCACCGCTATTGCGCGCGCCTGATGGGATCGGTCATCGACGGCGAGGACGTCGTCCAGGACACGCTCATCCGGGCCTTGGCGGCGCTGCAAGACCTGGACGAGACGCCGCCGCTTCGACCCTGGCTGTTCCGAATCGCCCACAACCGTGCCCTCGACCTGCTACGCGGTCGGACTGTGCGCATGCGGGCGTGCCAGTTCACCAAGAGTACCTGGCGCCCAACGGGTGTTATTTCACGTACTCCAAGCATCCATGGGTAATCCTGCCGAAAGAAATAATTAGCGACAGTGTCGATTCGGCGTTTCACCGTTCGACTAGGTACTGTAGACCGGTGCTGCGCCGGCTGCCGTAAAAATAACCCGAGCCGTTTTGATTTGCGGTTCTCCATTCGTCTTGTCATCAACAATTAACTTCATTTCGAAAGGAAATATCATGATGAAACTCTATGGATTTGCCGCCACCCGCTCACTGCGCGTGCTGTGGGCATTAAACGAGCTCGGTGCCGAATTCGAGTTCATACCAGTCAACCTCTTGAACGGGGAACAGCATCGCCCCGAGTTCCTCCGCCTCAACCCTGCCGGCAAGGTGCCGGTGCTGGTCGATGGCGATATGGTGCTCACTGAATCGGCAGCGATTGTCATCTACCTGGCTGAAAAATACCCTGATAAAGGGCTGCTTCCCACCGACCGCAAGCAGTTGGCCCAAGCGTATCGCTGGGTGATGTTTGCCATGACTGAACTTGAGCAGCCGCTGTGGCGCATCACGCGCCACAGCTGGCTGTATCCGGAAGACAAGCGCTTACCCGAAGAAATCCCTCGCGCGAGCCAGGAGTTTGTTGCCATGGCGGCCATATTGGATAGGCACATGGAGGGACGGCAGTTCATCGTTGGCGACGCCATCACCGTAGCCGATTGCGTGACGGCCTACCTGATGGATTGGGCCAACGAGTATCACTTGATCGACCAGCATCCTCAATTGCGCGCTTACCTGGACAGAATGTATGCGCGCCCCACTGCCCCGCTGCGGATTGCCACGGCGTTCGCCAATCTTGAAACTGGAAAATTGGCATGAAAATCTACTGGATCAAGGCACAGGCGCCGCAGCGCGTGCTGGCGCTGGCTAAGCATCTCGGCGTCAAGGCTGAGTTTGTTGAAGTTGACGTGAAGGCTGGCGGGCTCAAGACAGCTGACTATGCAGCGCTTAATCCCAACATGAAGGCGCCCGCCCTGGTCGACGGCGATTTTGTGCTGTGGGAGTCTTCGGCCATCATGACCCATCTTTGCATCAAGACGGGGTCGGACATGTGGCCGGCGCACAATCCGGCTGAGCAAGTCGAGGTGCTGCGCTGGCTGTCGTGGAACGATTGCCATTGGTCGCCCGCCGTCTCGCCGTTTTATTTCGAACATATCGTCAGGGCGACATTCGGGCTCGGGGCGCCGGACAGCGCGTCGCTGAAAACCAGCGTAGCGGAACTTGTGAAATTCGCAAAAGTCCTGGACGGCCACCTGGCGGGCCGCACTTTTGTGGCGTGTGAAAGGCTTACCATTGCAGACTTCCAGCTCGCCTCGATGGCGACCTACTGGCGGGAATCGGAAATGCCGCTGGAAGCGTTTCCCAATATCGTTCGCTGGCTCGATGCGTTGATGCGGTTTCCGGCGTGGACCGATCCCTGGCCAGCCAAGCCGCCGGCTCCGGGCGATCGTGAAATCGACAACCTGGCATGATATTGATTTGCGTGGCGTATATCATTTCGTCACTGGCAAATTGCATTCATTTCATTTTTCCCGCATTTCCAATCCGGAGCACACTTAAATGACACAAATGACACTGACCCTCTACGCCCACCCGTTCGCCTCATACTGCTGGAAGGTGTTGATTGCGCTTTACGAGAACGACACGCGGTTCACCTTCCATGCGGTCGACCTTGGCAATGCGGCCTCAGCGGCCGAGCTGGAACGGTTATGGCCTTTCAAAAAATTTCCTGTCCTGCTTGATGGAGAGAAGCCGGTCATCGAGTCCACGATCATCGTCGAATACCTGGATCTTCATCATCCGGGTCCTGTGCGGCTGCTTCCGGTTGATGCGGCAGCTGCGCTCGATGTGCGGTTTGCCGATCGCTTTTTCGACAACTATGTTCACGCTCCGATGCAGGCGATCGTCGCCGACGCGCTACATGGGGCGAAACGCGACGCCGATGCAGTGGCGCGTGCCCGCGCGAACCTCGACACGGCGTATGCCTGGCTCGAGCGCCGGATGGAGAAGCGCGAATGGGCGGCCGGCGACAGTTTCAGCCTTGCCGACTGTTCTGCGGCGCCGGCCTTGTTCTATGCGGACTGGGCGCACCCCATCGGCGCTGCTTTCCCCAGCGTGCGCGCCTATCGGAATCGCCTGAATGCCCGGCCGTCGGTCGCACGGACGATCGATGAGGCCCGTCCCTATCGCCATTTCTTTCCGCTGGGCGCTCCGGACCGCGACTAGCTCACGAAATATTGATCGCATCCAGCCGGCATTGCAAAGAGAGCATAGGTTTCGCGATTGAAGGCTCCTACGTTCTCAATATCTTGACTAAAACACTCTACAGCAACCGACTCCCGTTAGGAACCGCCTGCTCGAAGCCCGCCAACACCACCTGTTCATTGCCGTCAGCAACGCCGGTGATTAGCACCTCGGATTTCACACCGGCGATACGTTTTACTTCGAAATTACATACGCACAATAATTTTTATTTAAATTGCCATTTAAATATTGAATTGACAATTTATTTTGCAATGATCAAGAGACCCCGGGTATCAGCAACCGAACCGATTGTACTGATTACGCCCGGACCGGATGCATCGGAGAGCCGTGCGGAGCAGACAACGATTGCTGCTCGCGACTCGTGCCGACGCCACAAGGCCAGCAGGTGCTTGCGATCATCCTGCGTGTCGTTGTCTGAAGAATGACGCATTCGTTGTCACAAATTATTGTTCCACGCACCGAGCCTGATAATCACGGAATTGCTGGGCATTCAAGCGCAAACGCTCCTGCCTTGTCCGCTCAGGGGAAACAGTCTGGCCAGACTCCACGTAATCAAGGCGGCGCTTCTGGCTGTCGAGATCTCGTTTTACGCCATCGAGCCTGGCCTTTTCCTGCGCGCATTCCAACTCCTTTTTCTTCACCAGCTCCGCACCGGCAGCTTGGGTACGAGTCTGGGCATTTACAGAAAATGCTAAAACGCACAGCACCAGCAAGCAAGAGTTACGCATGGCTTCTCCATAGGGTTGGATACGAAAAATTATTTTAAAGCAATAATCGGATAGTGGGAAAAGATCAAAATCGCTCCCAGTGGTTTATTAACTAATATTTACCGAAAAAAACGGCTCCGCATGGGAGCCGTCAATGATTCGCGCTGTCGCCAAGGCTTCAGGGCTCGATGCGGCTGATGCGCGTTGCCCAGTTCGTCAGGGCGACGCGGCTGCCGCCGCAACTGAACAGCGCTGCCGGGTCGGTGTATTGCGCCAGGGTGCAAGCATGCGCAATGTATTCGTTGGCGATCCAGATATCGTTGCCGTCTACCGCTGCCGCGCCATAATCGCCCCACCGGCTGCGCGGCGTTCCAAAGGCGTTATAGGAGCCGAATTCGTCGTCGGGCCCGAGTCCGTTTGCAATGACCTTGACCGATTCGCCTCGATGTCCCTGGTCGCGGTTGAAATGGATATAGCCGGCGCTCGGATAGTGATCCGCGCCAGCCACGGTGAAGCCGATCACTCCCTTGCCGTTAGGCAGAGCAGCGATTGCCGGCCGCGTGACGCTGTTGCCGGCAATCGCCAGCTGGCCCTGCTTGACGACCGAGGCGCCGGCAAGATTGGCGGAAACGGACGGATTCAGCACGTAATAGGCAATCCCGGTCTGTTCCTGGCCTGCGACATTGACGACGGTATCCAGTGCGCCGTATAAACGGTCGCCGGTGAAAAACACCTGCTGCATGCGCGAATCGTTTGGATCGAGCGCCACCAGCGTTTCCGGGACCGCCGGCTGCACTGCGGTCAGATAGTTCCAGCAGCCGACGCCGGCAGGCGTCGCCAGGCTGCGGTCGTTCAGGCAATCTCTCAGCGGGGCGCTGCCGGGTTTTTGCGGGATCGCCGGCGGCACGCCATAGGTATCGACGTTAACGACGTTATGCAAAAGCGTCAGCGCGGGCGTGGCATCGTCCAGCGATTTGGTATTGCCGATCGCCCACACCCGCAGGCGATTATCGTTGCCGGAATTGGAAAACACTGCGACCGAACTCAAAAGATATTCGGTGCCGCGGTTGCTCCGCTCAAAATCGCCAGCTGGAGATACCGCCGGCCATACGGTGAAGCCGGGATTGCCGTCGAGCAGATAATCGGCGGTGTCCAGCTGCACGACCTGAATCGAGGCAGCGCCGCTGACCAGCGCCTTTTTCGAGATTGCATAGATCTGCGCGCTGTTGAAGCCCCCTGAAAACGGGAATTCATTGGTTGTCAGGTAGATGCCATGGGCGTCGGCGCCTATGTGCGGATAATCGCCCAGGCATGGGCAATTGGGATGCTGCGGCGAGCCTTGCGTGCCGTCATCCTGTGCTGCAATCTTATACACGGTCCAGCTTCCGAGCGGATCGGCTGACGAGCTGACCGCGAGGTCCAGGTGATTGCTGCCTGTCTGCGCGCCTGTGGCAGGATCGGTGTCCAGCGTCAGCACCAGGTGAAACCAGCGCCTGACGCCGGGATCGAAATAGCAGGCCGGGTCGGTAATCGACGGCCCGAAAACCCGCGGACTGACCTGGCGGTTGATTGCCGGCGCATAGCCATAGAAGGTATTCAACGCGATATCGCCGCTCAATGCCGCGCCTTTGCGGTCATAGATCTTCATGACGTCGTTCAAGGACTCCATGACGTAGCCGTTGCCGGCGCAGAGCCCCTGGTCCGGCGGCTCTATGGAAAATTGGTTGCCGTTGTTTGCAAGGCGCTGGTTGCGGGAGTTTTCGCCGTCAAAACTGACTTCCACCCGGCGGTCCGGCGCATCTTTGCGCAATGCTTCGGCCCACTCCCCTTTTCCCCGCGCCGTGGCGATACTGCGGTTTATCTTGAATTGCGCCACGCGCGCGAGCACGCCGGCGGTGCTTTTCGTTCCGCTTGTGCCGGCAGCCGTGGGGCCGTCCGCGAGATTGGGCACGTTCGAAAATACCGGCGATGTTTCGGGCGACGACAAGCCATCGACGCCCACGGTAGTGGCCGGAATCTTCACCGTGCCGCTGCTGGCTATCTGTCTTGTGACGGTGACGCCGAATGCCGAGCCCATGGTAAAGCAGGCGAAGCTGAGGATTAATCCAAATCTACTAAAATTCCGATTCATTTTCTTCTCCAAAAATTGTCATTTTTGAACCTCTTGAGGGTAAAGAAAAAACCTTACTTTGCAGATTGCAACTGCCCGGCCAAAAGACGGTTTCTTGCGGAAATGCTTGTGGCCGCGCTCGGCTGCGTTAAATCAAGATCAACTCGGACTGGGGATATTTGAGAGACGGGCGTTTTTGCCAAGATCAGCGCTTGGTTGCCAATTGGCATATTTTTCCCCGTGGAAATTATATATAGGTTTCTTCGCGACACAGCACTTATTTTGACCATGTCGAAAGAGCATTGATATTGATCTACGCGGCAGCGGGTGCGCCAGATTCGGCGTTGCTAGAGTGGGAAACAATCGAATATTCGTCGCAGGATCAGCAGAGTCAGCAGGCTCGCCAGACGAAGTTAGCGGAAAGCCACTACAAATTCCGCCCCCGGATCTTTGTCATGATTGACGATCAGATTCCAGTCGTGGGTGAACGAAATTTCCTTGCAAATCGACAGCCCTGCGTTGCGGCGCATGCTGCCGTTAAATGACAAGGCTGAGCGGCCAATGCATGGCTGGCCTACTCTAATGCAATCCTTCAAAAATGGACGGCGCGCGATCGCGCAGTCGGACGGCTTCGTCTTCGTTAGCCCTGAATATAACTACGGCACCTCGGCTATGCTCAAGAACGCCATCGACTGGGTTTATTCAAGCCTGATGAATCACGATGAGCGAGGCCGCGTACGCCAGAGTTTTCTTGTAATGCGGCAAACTGCGATGCGTATGAGCCGCCAACTTGGCAAGCCGTTCTTTGAATGCCAGCAAATTCAGCTCGGGATCGCCCGGTTTGGTCAGGATGAGATAGCGGCATGCATCGTGGATGACGACCAGGATCGCAAGCTCCACGCTATCGCCGTAGAGGGACAGCGCTGCCAGCGTTTGAATTTTATCTATGCATTCATCGATAAAACAGTTTTCGATGTGAACGTCCATTAAGCTCATTACGCACTCCAGAAACAGCATTGCGGCAAAATTGCATTAAGATCAATCTTAGGGAGTGGCGCGCCGCATGTCTATTGGGGTTTGCGGCATTTCACAAGAGTTTTCAAATTCAATGTTGACGGGCAATATTCCGTGTTTTTCTGACACACGGACGCCGCCAAAAGTGCTTTGAAACAATCTCTCGCAGCAATACTCGGTATCGCTCCCTTTGCATCTCGCCGGCCTCATTCGTACGTATGACCGTCAGTTCATCTCGTCTTGGCGGGATTCGGCGCTGCCGCTCCAGCTTCGATTTTCGTTATGACATAACCGACAGGAATCCACTGCCCCGTGGTCTGTATCATCGAAATTTTTTCCACCGCCATGCCTTTTGAAAACCGCGATGTAAATGCGATGTTGATGTATTCGCCAGGCGGCAGGTTTGGCGGGTCGGTGATGCGCACTATCTGCACCCATTGACGTCCGCCGATCGCTCCCAGGTCTTTTTTCACCGCCCCCAGGTACTTGATCCATCCGTCCCTGCTGATATTTTTCTGCATGGCGGGGCCGCTCTGGTCCCACATGTGATCGGCCTGGCCGGCATCCGCCATCGCTGCCCACTGGGTCGCGGTAACGACGGCGCTGTCGATCGAGCCGTCTATCTGGGCCGACGCCGGATTGGCCAAAACGAGGCCGATCATTGCGATCGCCCAGACGCCGGCGGCTTTTTTAAACGCTGAAAATGAAATCATTTGTCTCTCTCAATCTGGATCAGGCTGCTGTGCATTCTCCGACGGACTTACCCCGGCTCCTCATTTCTCGCCCATGACTTCGATCTCGACACGCCGGTTGGGCTGCAGGCATTGCACCAGTTGCGGCGTAACGACTTCGCCCTGGCACTGGATCACCGGCTGCGATAGCCCTGCGCCATAAGCCTTTATCGCCTTGTCCTCCAGCCCTTGCTGCACAAGGTAGCTGCGGATGGTTTCGGCCCGCGCCTTGGACAAGGTGAAATTGGCAGTTTCGCTACCGATCCGGTCTGTGTGCCCTGTCACAACCACAGAAGTCAGCTTGACGCCATCCTGCTTGAGCTGGCTCACCAGGTTGTCGATTTTTTCACGGCCCGGCGCGGTCAGGTCAGCGAGACCGGATTTGCCAAAGACAAACAAGCCGTCTGCGGCAAGGGTGACGCGTTGATGGTAAGGCTGGTCTGCGAGAACCGTCGTTGAGCTAGTCGGATTCAGGTATTTCTGGCAATCCGGATCTTTCCAGCGGGTAGAGGCGACATGGTCGTCCGAGTCATAGTTGACCATGAATTGACAAGTCACGTATTCGTCGTTTTTACCAGTGTAGAAATTGAATGCATAATTCCAGCTATGCACCGCAAAGATCCCCTCGCTGAAATGCGGATTGCCGATCTCCAGGCGCACCTGGTCTTTGTTGAGACCCGGCCGGACGCGCCCGACGCGGTCCGGGCCGACAAAGTCTCCGGTCTTCAGGTAAGAACTGTCGAGCGCCGGGAATTTCGGCTCCTCGGCCTCCGCGGCGACTGCCGCAAAACTTGCGCACGACAGCGCAAGTACGCTCAAGACACGCCTGACGGTATTCAGTGAGAGTGGCATCATCGTTCCTCGGTAAATTAACCGGTTAGTCGACGCATTGCGTCGTACAGCGGTCGCCCATGGCGTCGTTTTACTCAATTGATCACCCCCGCCACCCCGACCCGGGCCGCCACGCCGCCGTAGGTTGTTCCCGAGATGCCTCCCGAGACGCTCCACTGCGCGTTGTCCGATGTTTTACGCAAGGAAATACCAAGCGCGCTTTGGTTCTGGTAGTAGCCGACACCCGCAGCATAGGTCCACTTGCCAGGCACATACGGCGCACTTTCCAGCGACATCGCCGCAGCAACCCCGGCATAAGCCTTTTTCGCGACATCGTTGATGTTGTTCTGCAACTGCATGGTCATCGAATTGGTGTACTGGTTGGCTTGCTGCACCGCCGCCCCCACGCCGCTATTGAGCTGCTGGACGTTGACGGCATCCGTCGGCGCGGTGCCGGCTGCGACGTTATGGATGGCTACCGGTCCAGTAGCACTGCCGTTGCCCATGGTGACGCTGCTGTAGTTGGTCGTGCCGTCAGGATTGGTGTCGTAGCGCACGCCGCCCGACTGCACCGCCTGCAGCTGACGCACATTGACAGCATCGGTCGCCTGCGTACCGCCCGCCACGTTGGTGATCTGGCGTTCGTTGCCGGCGCTGCCCACCGAAACCGCACCTTGGGTGGACGCCACCGCGGTATTGGAGAACTGCTCCTTGCCGCCGTTCATGCCGGCGCGGTCAGCCGTCGCACCGCCGCCCAGCGCCACGCCGCCGCTGGCCGTCGCACTGGCGCCGGCGCCGATCGCCACCGCGTTCATGCTGGTGGCAGCGGCATTCTTGCCGGAAGCAATCGCGTCCAGTCCCGTCGCGCCTTCGTTATGCTCATTGCTGCCGCCAGTCGAATTCACGCTGTAGTACTTGGTCTGGCCCAGCGCCACGACAGAGGTCAGGTTGTTGATCGCCGTATTGGTCGCAAACAGCTGGCTGCCGTTCACGGCGTCGGTGCTGCTGGCGGTCAGCTGGCCGGCCGCCACGTTGGTGACCTGCCGCTCGCTGCCCGCGCTGCCGACGCTGACCACGCCCACCGGCGCTGCTCCGGCGAAGGTGTAGCTGGTGCCCTTGATCGTGGTGCCGGTGGTGGCAACCGCAGCTCCGGTGGTTGAACTATCACCCAATGCCACGCTGTTGGCTGTGCTTGCCGTAGCGCCTTGTCCCACGGCGGTACTGTTGGCGACGGTAGCCTGAGCGCCATTGCCCAAGGCCGTACTGTTGGTTCCGGACGCTACCGCGCCGAAGCCGCCGGCGCTGGCATTGGCGCCGCTCGAGACCGGTTGCGCCGCCGTCACGCTGCTGTCCGATACGAACGGGCCGGCCTTGCCTGCAGTGAGATTATTGATCGCCGTCGTGTTTCCTGCGATGTTGGTGGTGTTGATGGTGACCTGCTGGTTGGTCGCATACAATTGCGAACCGTTCACAGCATCGGTGCTGGTCGCGCTCAACTGCCCTGCCGCCACGTTCGTGATCTGGCGTTCAGAACCCACGCCGCCTACGCTCACCACACCTGCCGGCGCCCCGCCGGCAAAGGTGTAGGCAGTGCCGCCGATCGTCGCGCCGGTGGTCGCTACCGCCGCGGTTGTCACCGTACTGCCCTGGCCCAATGCCACATTGCTGCCGCTGGTGCCGGCCGCAATGCTCGCGCCTTGTCCCAACACCGTGGCGTCGGCGTTGCCGTTATCCGTCGCCTGATTGCCCAGCACCGTGGATGCGGCGCCCGTGGCAGTCGCGCCGAAACCGCCGGCGCTGGCATTGGCGCCGCTCGATACCGGCTGTACCGCCGTCACGCTGTTATCCGACACGAATGGACCGGCCTTGCCGTTGGTGATGTTCGTGACGGTCGTGCCCAGGGTGTTTATCGCCGTATTGGTGGCAAAGAGTTGCGAACCATTCATTGCGTCGGTGCTGGTCGCACTGACCTGGCCGGCAGCAACGTTGGTGATGGTACGTTCCGCGCCGACTGCGCCAACGCTCACCGTACTTGCCGGCGTGGCGCCGGCAAAATTGTAAGCAGTGCCGTTGATGGTCGCGCCTGTTGTTGCTATTGGCGCCGCCGTCGTGCTTCCGGCTCCCAAAGCTACTGCACCGGCATTGTTGGAAGAGGCGCCGGAACCGATGGCAATCCCCTGCGTCGCCGCAGCCGACACCGTCGCCGTGTCGCCCAACGCGATGGCGCCTGCGTTGTTCGCCTGCGATGCGTTACCCAGCGCTACCGAGCCTTGGCCGGTAGCCGTGTTGGCATTGCCCATGCCCACGGCGCCCTGGCCATTGACCGTATTGTTAGCGCCTATGCCCACCGCGCCAGTGCCGGTGACCACATTCGGATCGCCAATCGCCACCGCGCCGTCGCCGCTGGCAGTATTGCCCACGCCTATCGAAACCGCCTTGCCGCCGGTTGCCGTCGCCGTCTGGCCGATGGCGATGGCGCCAGCGGAATTGGCTTTCGCTCCGGTTCCTTGCGCAATCGAATTGCCGCCTGTCGCTTGCGCGCCATTGCCTAACGCGATATCGTTGGCGGTCGCCGGCGTGCCGTTGACGCCTGCCACCGCATTCAGGCCCTGGGCGATCGAATCATTGCCGTAGGCATTGGCAACCGGTCCGACGGCGATGCTGTCGGTACCCGCCGCGTTGCTGTCGGCCAGCGTCGAATTGGTGTGGAAATACTTTATGCCGCCACCGTTGTTGATGTTGTTGAGGGTATTGCCGATGCCGGTTACCGCCGTATTGGTGGCGTTCAACTGCGAACCGTTCACGGCATCGGTGCTGGTGGTGCTGAGACGGCCCGCCGCCACATTGGTGATCGTACGTTCATTGCCCACGCTGCCGACACTCACCGTCGATGCTGGGGCAGCACCTGCGAAGTTGAACGTCGCGCCATTGATCACTGTGCTCGCCGTTCCCACTGCGGCCGCTGTGCTTGAACCCGCACCCAATGCCACATCATTGGCGTTGTTCGCCGTGGCGCCATTGCCGGCGGCGAAGCTGCCAGCTCCGGTTGCCACCGCTGCAGGACCAACGGCAACTGAGTCGGTACCCGTTGCCGTTGAGTCGGCCAGCGTCGAATTGGCGTGGAAATACTTGATGCCGCCGCCGTTATTGATGTTGCTGATTGCCGTGCTGTTGGCTGTCACCTGCTGGTTGGTTGCAAATAATTGCGAACCGTTCACCGCATCCGTGCTGGCTGCACTCAACTGACCTGCCGCCACATTCGTGATCTGGCGAGCCGATCCTGCACTGCCCACGCTGACGACACCGGTAGGCGCGCCGCCGGCAAAGGTATAAGCCGTGCCGCCGATAGTTGCGCCGGTGGTCGGCACCGCAGCTGCCGCCACCGTGCTGCCCTGGCCCAGCGCCACGTTGCTGCCGGCTGTGCCAGCCGCAATGCTGGCGCCCTGACCCAATACCGTCGCATTGGCATTGCCGTTGTCGGTGGACTGGTTGCCCAGCACTGTCGACGCCGCACCTGTTGCTGTCGCACCGAAACCACCGGCGCTGGCATTGGCGCCGCTCGACACCGGCTGCACCGCGGTCACGCTATTGTCCGACACGAAGGGACCGGCCTTGCCGCTGGTGACCGCATACAACTGCGAACCGTTCACCGCATCCGTGCTGGTCGCGTTCAATGCCGCCGGCGCCAGGTTGGTGATGGTCACCGGTGCGCCTGCACCAGCGCCGCCGGTGGCGCCCAGGGTGATCTTGTTGCCGCCTGCCGCATCATACTTGACCGCGATATTGGCGGTATTGTCGATGTTGGTATTCAATGCAGTCAGAGCACCGGCAACCGTCGTCTGAGCTGTTGGTCCTGTCACGGCGCCTGTCGCGCTGACGGTATTGATCGGCTGACTGAAACCGCTGATCGTGCCGGTCGCCGGATTGTAAGTCGCACCGCCGCCCAGCGTGCTGGCCGTGCTATTTCCGAGATTATCCGTGTGTACTTGCACCGTACTGATGCCAGTGGACAGCGAAACGACCGAGGTGGAAGTTGATGTTGACAACGATGCTACATTGCTGTTGGTCGTGCTCAAACCAGTTGAGGTCGAAGTCGACAGTGACGCCACGTTGCTGTTGGTCGTGCTCAGACCGGTTGAGGTCGAAGTCGACAACGAAGCCACACTGCTGTTGGTCGTGCTTAAACCGGTCGAGGTCGAAGTCGACAGCGATGCCACGCTGCTGTTGGTCGTGCTCAAGCCCGTCGATGTTGAGGTCGACAGCGATGCCACGTTGCTGTTGGTCGTGCTCAAGCCGGTTGAGGTCGAGGTCGACAAGCTGCTGATGTTGGAACCGACAGTGCTCGCGACGGTGTACAGCTGACTACCATTGATAGCATCCGTGCTGCTGGCGCCGATCAGTCCGGCGGCGACATTCTGTATACGGCGCTCAGAACCTGCCGCGCCAACACTTACCACGCCCGCGCTCGAACTGGCGCCGGCGAACGGGCCATAGGTAGTGCTGCCTATCGTGGCGTTGCTCACGCTACCGGCGCCGCCGGTAGCTGCAGATGCCGTGCCAGTCGTAGTTGCCGATTGACCTAATGCTATGGAACCGGCAACGCTAGCATTGGCCCCGGCGCCAAGGGCGATCGAATTGCCGCCAGTCGCACTAGCAGCGTTGCCCAAGGCAATATCGTTCGCCGTCGCCGGTGTGCCGCTGACGCCGGCCACCGCATTCAAGCCCTGTGCAATCGAGTCGTTGCCGAAAGCACTGGCTGCAGGCCCCACCGCAATCGCATCGGTGCCGGTTGGCGAACTGTCCGCCAAGACCGAATTGGTGTGGAAATATTTAATCCCGCCGCCATTGTTGATGGTATTGATAGCTGTGTTGGTGGCAAACAGCTGCGAACCGTTCACCGCATCGGTGCTGGTTCCACTCAGCTGCCCTGCCGCGACGTTCGTGATCTGGCGTGCCGATCCTGCACTGCCCACGCTGACGACACCGGTGGGCGCTCCGCCGGCGAACGTATAAGCCGTGCCGCCAATCGTCGCACCAGCGGTTGGCACCGCAGCTGCCGCCACCGTGCTGCCCTGACCCAGCGCCACATTGCTGCCGGCCGTGCCAGCTGCAATGCTGGCGCCTTGGCCTACTACCGTCGCATTGGCGTTGCCGTTGTCGGTGGACTGGTTGCCCAGCACTGTCGACGCCGCACCCGTTGCCGTTGCACCGAAACCGCCGGCGCTGGCATTGGCGCCGCTCGACACCGGCTGCACCGCGGTCACACTGTTGTCCGACACAAAGGGGCCAGCCTTGCCGCTGGTGACCGCATACAACTGCGAACCGTTCACGGCATCGGTGCTGGTGGCATTCAAGGCCGCCGGCGCCAGATTCGTGATGGTCACCGGTGCGCCCGCACCGGCGCCGCCGGTGGCGCCCAGGGTGATCTTGCTACCGCCAACCGCGTCGTACTTGACCGCGATATTGGTAGTGTTGTCGACATTGGTATTCAATGCAGTCAAAGCCGCCGCGACCGTGGTCTGCGCCGTTGGTCCCGTCACAGCGCCGGTATTGCTGACGCTGTTGATCGGCTGGCTGAAGCCAGTGATATTGCCGGTGGCAGGATCATAAGCGGCACCGCCGCCCAACGTGCTTGCGGTCGTGGCGCCCAGGTTGTTGACGCCGGTGACGACAGAGTTCAGCTGCGAACCGTTGATTGCATCGGTGCTGGTGGCCGAAATCACGCCTGCCGCCACGTTCTGGACCTGGCGTTCCTTGCCGGCGGAACCCACCGAGACCACCCCGTTGACCGCACTGGCAATACCCGCTGCGGTGCCGCCGTACAACGCGGTCGTCCCGACATTGGGCGCGGCTGTTGTCGAACCGGCGCCCAGCGCTACGCTGTTTACGTTGCTGGCGTTGGCATTGGCGCCGATTGCAATACTATTCAGCGCTCCGGCATTGGCGCCGCTGCCAAGCGCGACCGCATTCAGGGTAGATGCTATTGCGCCAACCCCGAAAGCGGCTGAATTGTTCCCCCCGGCATTCGCACCATTGCCTATGGCTGTCGCCGCCACCCCGGCAGCGCTGGAACTCGCGCCAAGCGCGCTCGAATTACTGCCTTGTGCAGAAGCTGCCTGTCCGATCGCCACCGCATCCCCAGCACTGGCAGTCGCCCCCGTTCCGATCGCCGTAGACTGTATGCCTGAGGCATTGGCAAGAGTACCGATCGCCAATGCCTGGTTCTGACTGGCGTTGGCACTTTGTCCGATTGCAACAGCACCGCCTCCGGAGGAAATCGCGTTTGTACCCTGCGCAATAGAGCTGCCACCGGTCGCTTTAGCCGCATTGCCAAGTGCAATATCGTTCGCCGCCGCCGGCGTACCGCTGACGCCAGCCACCGCGTTCAGACCTTGCGCAATCGAGTCATTGCCGAAAGCATTGGCTGCCGGCCCCACCGCAATCGCATCGGTGCCGGTTGGCGAGCTATCGGCCAGAACGGAGTTGGTGTGGAAGTATTTGATGCCCGCACCGTTGTTGATGTTGTTGATCAGGCTGTTTGTCGCAAACAGCTGCGAACCGTTTACCGCATCGGTGCTGGTGGCATTCAATGCCGCCGGCGCCAGGTTGGTGATCGTTACCGGTGCACCTGCACCGGCGCCGCCGGTGGCGCCCAGGGTGATCTTGTTGCCGCCGGCCGCATCATACTTGACCGCGATATTGGCCGTGTTGTCGATATTGGTATTCAATGCAGTCAGAGCACCGGCAACCGTCGTCTGAGCAGTTGGTCCCGTCACGGCGCCTGTCGCGCTGACGGTATTGATCGGCTGGCTGAAACCGCTTATCGTGCCGGTCGCCGGATTGTAAGTCGCACCACCGCCCAGTGTGCTGGCCGTGCTATTTCCGAGATTATCCGTGTGCGCTTGCACCGTGCTGATGCCAGTGGACAGCGAAACGACCGAGGTGGAGGTTGAGGTCGACAGCGATGCCACGCTGCTGTTGGTTGTACTCAGACCGGTTGAAGTCGATGTCGACAAAGATGCAACACTGCTGTTAGTCGTGCTCAAGCCTGTCGATGTTGATGTCGACAGCGACGCCACGTTGCTATTGGTCGTGCTCAGGCCGGTCGAGGTCGAAGTCGACAGCGAAGCCACGTTGCTGTTGGTTGTGCTCAAGCCCGTCGATGTTGATGTCGACAGCGAAGCCACGCTACTGTTAGTTGTGCTCAGGCCGGTTGAGGTCGAGGTCGACAAGCTGCTGATGTTGGAACCGACAGTGCTTGCCACGGTGTACAGCTGACTGCCATTGATCGCATCCGTGCTGCTGGCGCCAATCAGGCCAGCGGCGACATTCTGTATCCGGCGCTCAGTACCGGCTGCGCCGACGCTTACCACGCCTGCGCTCGAACTGGCGCCGGCGAACGGGCCAAAGGTAGTACTGCCTATCGTGGCGTTGGTTACGCTGCCAGTGCCGCCGGTAGCTGTCGATGCCGTACTCGTCGTGGTTGCCGATTGACCTAATGCAATGGAACCGGCAACGCTAGCATTGGCCCCGGCGCCAAGGGCGATCGAATTACCGCCAGTCGCGCTGGCAGCATTGCCCAAGGCAATATCGTTCGCCGTCGTCGGTGTGCCGCTGACGCCAGCCACCGCATTCAAGCCCTGTGCAATCGAGTCGTTGCCGAAAGCATTGGCTACAGGTCCCACTGCAATCGCATCGGTGCCGGTTGGCGAACTGTCCGCCAGAACCGAATTGGTGTGGAAGTATTTGATGCCCGCACCGTTATTGATGTTGTTGATCAGGCTGTTTGTCGCAAACAGCTGTGAACCGTTCACGGCATCCGTGCTGGTCGCGTTCAAGGCCGCCGGCGCCAGATTCGTGATGGTCACCGGTGCGCCTGCACCTGCGCCGCCGGTGGC
>NZ_JBWKVC010000026.1:0-40192 GCF_059421505.1 Collimonas sp. GW821-FHT02H07 | reverse complement strand
CGATCCGAAAGAGGATTGGCTGGTGGATGTGGAAAGCCATGAGTTGACGTGGCATCTGGTGGAAGCTGCATGAGGACTGGGCTTCGGTTTGCCTGATTACAGGCATCCCATTCCAGTATTTCCCAGGGCACCGACAAGGCGATCCGTATGATCGTCAAAAGGAAGTCGTGTTTTGGCAAAAACTGCCTGGCGACTGGATAAAAACACGTCCGAGTATTTATTTGGTTTGTCGGACAGTGCGAGCAGCACTTTAAAGTGTGGCTGACCCGCCCCTATTTTTATTGGATACTCACCGCGATTGGCTCTGCCGGATGAAAACTCTCGGCGCGCGCGATCGGCCAGTATTTCGCAAACACCGGATAGCGGTAATTCTGGTTCAGCAAATCACCCGGCTTCAGGTAAGGCAGCAGGTCGGACATCAGCTTCACTTCATGGTCGGAGGTGCGCCGCACGATGTGATGCGCGCGCAAGGCGGAAGCGTGCGGCAAGCCCGCGGCTTGCACCAGTTCCTGCAGCGCATGCAGGGTGCTCTCGTGGAACCGGTGCACGCGTTCGGCCTTGTCCGGCACCACCAGCGCCTTCTGGCGGCCGACATCCTGGGTCGCCACGCCGGTAGGGCAGCGGTCGGTATGGCAGCTTTGCGACTGGATGCAGCCCAGCGAAAACATGAAGCCGCGCGCCGAATTGCACCAGTCGGCGCCGATCGCCAGCGTGCGCGCCAGGTCGAAGGCGGTGATCACCTTGCCGCTGGCGCCGATCTTGATACGGTCGCGCAGGCCGGCGCCGACCAGTGCGTTGTGCACCAGCAGCAAGCCTTCCTGCAAGGGCATGCCGACGTGATCGACGAACTCCAGCGGCGCGGCGCCGGTGCCGCCTTCGGAGCCATCCACCACGATGAAGTCAGGCAGTATGCCGGTCTGCAGCATGGCTTTGACGATGCCGAAGAATTCCCAGGGATGGCCAACGCAGAGTTTGAAACCGACCGGTTTGTCGCCCGACAGGGTACGCAGTTTCTGGATGAATTCCAGCAAGCCGATAGGATTGGAAAAGGAGGAATGCGTAGCGGGTGAAATACAGTCGACTCCCATCGGCACGCCGCGCGTTGCTGAAATCTCCGGCGTGATCTTGGCCGCCGGCAGTACGCCGCCATGCCCCGGCTTGGCGCCTTGCGACAGCTTGACCGTGATCATTTTCACTTGCGGCGAGGTCGCCTGCGCCACGAATTTCTCTTCGTTGAAACTGCCGTCGCCGTTGCGGCAGCCGAAGTAGCCGGAAGCAATCTGCCACAGCAGGTCGCCGCCGAATTCCCGATGATAGGGCGAGATCGACCCTTCGCCGGTGTCATGCGCAAAGCCGCCTTTTTTAGCGCCGTGATTGAGGGCGCGGATGGCGTTGGCGGACAAGGCGCCGAAGCTCATCGCCGAGACATTGAACACCGACATCGAATACGGCTGCGCCCGCTCGGCGCCCACCGTGACGCGGAAATCGTGGCTGGCGATGATGGTCGGCGACAGCGAGTGGCCGACCCATTCATAGCCGCGCATCTTGACATCCAGTTCGGTGCCGAACGGCCGGCTGTCTACATCGCCCTTGGCGCGCTGGTAGACCAGACTGCGTTCCTTGCGCGTGAACGGCGCGCCGTCGTTGTCGCTCTCGAAAAAATACTGCCGCATTTCAGGACGGATCATTTCAAACAGAAAACGGAAATGCCCCATCAACGGATAGTTGCGCAGGATGGCGTGGCTGCGCTGGTTCATGTCCCAGATGCCAAGCGCGCTCAGCAACGCCGGCGCCACCGCCCACCACCAGGTAATTTTTCCAAGCGCGGCGCCGGCGGCAAGCGCCACCGTCAGCAGCAGCACTATCCAGAAACTTAGGTAACGACTGACTTTCATGATTTCTTCCTTTTATCTCTGGTTATCGCTGGTTATCGCTGATGATTGCTGCTGCGAGACGATTCGCCTATGGGAGCAACGCATCGGCAGTGGCAAGCTGACAATTTTACACACTCGTGACTCGCTTTGCGCCGGCAAACCTTCCGTTTGTCCTACAAGCCTATCCGTTGCCGTCCTATATGCCACCCGGCCGGGCTTGGTTAGTATGGATACAAGTTAGCGCCGGTGACATGCCGCGGCAGCGGCATTTCCACACTATGCAAAGGAGCAGCTCATGAAAATCAAGAAAATCATCGCGGGCGTATTGATCGGCGTCGCTGGTTTCAGCGGCGCTTCGCTGGCATTGGCGGCAGATGGCTCCAAGGCCAGCTACAGCGCTGCGCAAGATGCGGCAGATGCTGCATACAAGGCCGATAGAGCCAGGTGCGATTCGCTCAGCGGCAATGGCAAGGACGTCTGCGTCAAGCAAGCCGAGGCAACGCGCGAACACAGCAAGCAGGACGCCAAGGCGGAATACAAGAACACTCCCAAGGCATTGGCCAGTGCGCGCAAATCCGAAGCGGATGCCGACTACGCGGTAGCCAGGGAAAAATGCAAGAGCCTGGCGGGCAACGCCAAGGATGTCTGCATCAAGCAAGCCAAGGCTGGACAAGCCAATGCAGTCGCCGACGCCGATAAGCAGCTGGAGATCACCAAGGCCAATGCCGACGCGCGTGAAGAGCGTGCCGACGCGCGCTACAAAGTTGCGCTTGCCAAGTGCGATGCGCTGGCCGGCGCTGCCAAGGACGATTGCGTAACGGCCGCCAAGGCCGCATTGAACAAGTAATCGGATTGCGGCCGCGCTGGCGCTTTGCACCGTTGCGGCCTTGCATGGCTGGGAAGAGTTGATTTTTACGAATGTGTTTACATTGATGCCGGGCGGCCGCACACTAAACATCATGCCATGCCTTCCGCTTTGTCCCGGGCCTGCTGCGTGCAAGCGCCTGGCCGCGACAACGCCGGATAACCTAACTGATTGTGACGGTTGAACAGATGATAAAAATCCTGGTGGTTGATGATCATGCAGTGGTGCGTGCCGGTGTCCAGTTTTTCATTGCTGACATCCCGGAGTACGAGATCGCGGGCGAAGCCGCCAATGCACAGGAGGCGATACAGCTGGTCCGCTCCAATGACTATGACATCGTGCTGCTGGATATCGCGATGCCGGACAAGAGCGGGGTGGAGGTGCTGAAGCAGATCAAGCGCGAGAAGCCGAAGCTGCCGGTGCTGATGCTCAGCATGCACCCGGAAAGCCGCTATGCGGTGCAGGTGCTGCGCAGCGGGGCCGACGGCTATGTGCAGAAGGAGGCGCTGGCGACCGAGCTGGTGAAGGCGATCAGTACGATCTTGCAAGGCCACAAATACATCAGCTATGGCGTCGCCGAATTGCTGACGGCGGACCCGGCGAACAATGAAAACACGCCCTTGCATGAAACCCTGTCGGCGCGCGAGTATGAGATTTTTTACAAACTGAGCCAGGGCGAAGGGGTGACCAAGATCGCAGAGGAGTTGTGCCTGAGCGTAAAAACCATCAGCACCTATCGCACCCGCGTCCTGCAGAAAATGAGCATGACCAGCAATGCCGATATTATTTATTATGCAATCAAGAATAATTTGATTGACTAGAAGTTTAATTTTTTCAAAGGACAGCAAGCAGCACTGCAATCATCTGCATGATGCCGTACCGAGGGACTTGCCAGTCCCTAGCATCCAGTTCTGGCGCAATGCATGAAACAAATGAGTTCACCCGTCGTCAGCCAATATGGACCATACAACAGCTTCCAATACCATCAGATCGGGCGTCGCGCCGCTGCGGATTTTTCTTGTGGAAGATTCGGTCGACGTGCGCGATCTGATGATTGAAACCTTGGGCGAAATTCCCGGTGTGGTATTCGCCGGGTTTTCCGAGGAGGAAGACGATGCTTTGCAAAAAATCGATGCCGACTCTTTCGATGTGCTGATTCTGGATATCGAGCTGAAGCAGGGCAATGGCATGAGCCTGCTGCGCACGCTGTCAAAATCGGCGAAGCCGCTCAATTCGCTGAAGATCATTTTCAGCAATAATGTCAGCAACGCCTTCAGGCGCGCCGGAGAACAATACGGCGTGCGGTTTTTCTTCGACAAGAGTTCTGAATTTACCAAGCTGCGTGATTTGCTGGCAGCCTTGGGAACCGGTTTACCGGATCATTGATTGTTCCGCGGTCGTTCCGGATATCATTGGTCATATCGGCCCGCTCGGCTTGAGCGGGCTTTTCATGTTTCTGAAGCAGCGGATTCATCCCGCTGCCGCGCGGGTCCTTGATGCCGGCATGCACATGCAGCGACGTTCCTGGAGGCGATTTGGATAATATAAAGAGCGAAGCTAGCACGGGCGGCAATCCGCATTATCAGGACTTGCTGAAGACACGCGCGCTGGACAGCCTGGCGTCGACCAAAACCTATGTCTGGCGCACCACCGCGGCCGCGCTGGCAGTGAGCATGCTGGTGCTGGCGGTATCGGCGCTGGTGCTGGCCGCCTGCCTGTATCAGATCACGCTGCCGTTTTCCGAATCGCAGCTGCCGGTCATGCGCGCCAACACCGCGGCCGGATTCCTTCTGGCCACCGTCAGTCTGATCGTGCAATGCCTGGTGGTCGGACCGCGGCGGCTGATCAAGCTATTCGCCCAGCTGCTGGCGCTCTTGCTGCTGGTGCTGGCCGCCGCCACCCTGATGCAGGATTTCACGGGCAGCGCCGGCTGGCTCGATACCGCGCTTGGCCCGCTGGCGCCGCAGGCGAGCGCGCGGCTTGCCAGCGGCCTGCATCCGATGGTCGCCATCGGCTTCATTTTTGCGGGAAGCGCGCTGCTGCTGCTCGATTTCCGTGTCGGCAAAGAACAGTACGTCGCCGAATACCTGGCGATCTTCCTGCTGTTCCTCAGCGCCATTCCACTGCTCGGCTACCTGTACAACGTTTCGGCCATGACCCAGATGGTGTATGCCACCAGCATCCCGCTGCTGTCGGCGCTGGCATTCCTGCTGTTCGGCATGGCGCTCATGATGTCGCGTCCGCGCCATCGTCTGATGGCGATCATCACCCGCCATGCCCCGGGCGGCCAGATGCTGCGCCGTTCCTTGCCGCAGATGCTGATCCTGCTGGTCGCCTTGCACTGGCTGGCGGACTGGGGCGCGCGCCATGGCTTGTACGACCGCAGTTCGCTGCCGCCCTTGCTGACGCTGGTCGACGGCGTGCTGGTGCTGTTCATTTTCTGGCGCGCCGGCGGCAAGGTCGACCTTGAATACGGCGCGCGCCTGCAGAGCGCGGCCGAGCTGGCTGAAGCCACCGCGCTGCTGATTGCGGTCAGCGACAACACCAACGATCCGATTTTCGTCAAAGACCGCCTGGGGCGCCTGATTTTTGCCAATCCGGCCTGCCTGCGCCGGCTGGGGCTGAGCTGGGAGCAGGCAAAATACCGGCGCAGCCGCGAGATCCTGCCGCTGGCCGAAGATGCCGACAAGGTGGATCAGGACGATGCCCGCATCATGAATGGCGGCGTCTCGGAAACGCTGGCGCAAACCATGCAGCTGCCGGATGGGATCGTGACCTTCCAGACCACCATATCGCCGTGGTTCGACCAGCAGGGACAGGTCATGGGCGTGGTCGGCATCGCCACCGACATCAGCGAGCGCAAGCGCGCCGAAGACTCTCTCAGGCAGCGCGAGCTGGAACTGGAGCGCACCATCGCCCAGCGCACCGCCTTGCTGCGCGAACTGGCCAACCATATGGAAACCATTCGCGAAGAAGAGAAACGGGCGATTGCGCGCGAGCTGCACGACAATATGGGGGCCTCGCTGACGGCGCTCAGCATGCACCTGGAAGGGGTCTACAAGATCCTGCCGCAGGATGCGCACTGGCAGAACCGCCAGGGCCAGATGCAGACTTTGCTGAGTTCGCTGGTGGCGACCACGCGGCGCATCCAGACCGAGCTGCGGCCGAACATGCTTGAGCTGTTCGGCTTGAAGGCGGCGATCGCCGAACAGCTGGAAGACTTTGGCGCGCGTACCGAAATCCTCTGTAAATCCAGTTTGCCGGATGAAGACATCACGATCGACCACCGCATCGAAATTGCGGTGTATCGCATGCTGCAGGAGATCCTGAACAACGTATCCAAGCATGCGCATGCCAGCCAGGTGGAGGTGATTCTGGATATCGATGAAGACCGGCTGGCGCTGACGGTGCGCGACAACGGCGTCGGCATGTCGCAGGAGCGTTTTGAAAACACCAGCACCCACGGCTTGCGCGGCTTGAATGAAAGAGCGACCTACCTCGGCGGCAGGGTGCGCTTTTCTGCGGCAAAGGATAAAGGCACCGCGGTGGTGATCGAACTGCCCATTTCGGTGCAAGTGCAAAACAGCGGCGAGCAGGCGGATACCTGACAAGGCAGCTTGCCGCCGCCGGGCTGCGGATCGGGATAAGCGTGTCTCAGGTCGGACAGAGATCGGTCGCCACCAGGACGCTGCACGGCACCTTTTCAACCAGCATGGTGTCCACCGAACCGCGCCACCAGCGCGTCGCCAGCGGTTTCTTGCGCGAATGGCCGACGATCACCAGGTCGATGCCCAGCTTGTTGACCAGGTCACTGATAACATTGACAGGTTCGCCGCTTTCAAAGTGGTCGATCGGCTTGAGGCCGGCGTCGGTGAGGAGTTTGTGGCCCTTGATCAGCTCTTGTTCGAGCAGAGTTTTTTCCGCCCTGATGGCGGATTCGGCGACAAATTCGCCCGCCATCAGATAGGTTGCGAGATTGATGACGCCCAGCAGATGGACCTCAACCCCGGGGCCGGGCGCCAGCTGGATACAGGAATATAAAGCCGAACGGCTTTCGGGCGTGCCATTGTAGGCGACAAGAATTTTCCGGTACATAAGTCCTCCTGAAAATTGTATTTGTAATGATGTCTGTCTTCATCATAGCGCAGACTTGAGCCGTGAACCAGAAGCCATTGCGCTAATTCCGAAGTGCTTTTTACCAGACGGTTTTGTGTCCGGGAAGCGGATTCCGGCGCTGGCGAAGCCAGGGCGCTTTATCCGGTGGCGCTCTTTCCCGAATCTTTCCCGAATACTGCAAATTGGCCTGGCGTGATCAATACAGCGCGAAAATACGTCACTATTGCGCGTTGCGCCATTATAAAAGTAGACTTACTGCGTACTTTGCTGCCGCGCAGATCGAAGAATGCTGAAGCGCGATTGATTAATGAATAGGTGAAGGAAGATGGATGTCGGATGAAATCGTGATTGTAGGCGGTGGCGCGGGTGGGCTGGAGCTGGCTTGCAAGCTTGGCCGCAAACTGGGAAGCGGTCACGTGACCCTGGTCGATCGAGCGCTGTACCACATCTGGAAACCGTCTCTGCACGAAGTCGCAGCGGGCACCCGCGATATCCATCAGGAAGGCCTGTCTTACCAGATGTTGGCGCATGACAATAAGTTTCGCTTCGTGTACGGCAACATGACGGCACTCGACAGCGCCAGCAGCACCATCACCGTGGACGCCGTCACCGACGAGTCGGCCACCGAACTGCTGCCGCCGCGCCAGATCGCATTCAGCAAGCTGGTGATCGCGGTCGGCAGCGTCTCCAATTATTTCGGCATTCCGGGCGCCGAGCAAAACACCATTTCGCTGAATTCGACCGAAGATGCCGAACAATTTCGCGTGCGCCTGCTGAAAATGCTGGCGCTGGCGGATTTGAAGAAAGAAAAAGATCCGGATGCCGGCGTCGATATCGTGATCGTCGGCGGCGGCGCCACCGGGGTCGAGCTGGCGGCTGAATTGCGCGATGCCAGCAGCGTCTATACCGACTACGATTTTCCGCATCTGAACCCGAACCGCGACGTCTGCATCACCATCCTGGAAGGCGCGCCGCGGCTGCTGGCGCCGCTCACCGAACGCGTTTCCAAGGCCGCCAGCAAGCTGCTGCAGGAGCGCGAGGTGCGGGTGGTGACGGATTGCCGCGTCGCCAGCATCGCCGAGAATTTTGTCACCGACGCCAACGGCAACAACTACGCTTCCGACTTGTGCGTCTGGTCGGCCGGCATCAAGGCGCCGGACTTCCTCAAGGGACTGGGGCTGCCGGCGATCAAGTCCGGCCAGCTGGAAGTGGATGGCTTTCTCAAGGTGGCCGGTTCCCTCAATATCTATGCGCTGGGCGATTGCGCAGCCTGCGTCGGCAGCGACGGCAAGATGGTGCCGCCGCGGGCGCAGGCGGCGCATCAGCAGGCCGACTACCTGGTCGAGATGTTCGTGCGCGCCAGCAAAGGCCAGGGGGCATCGGATGCGCCTTACGTCTACAAGGACCATGGCTCGCTGGTGTCGTTCGGCAGGAATACCTCGGTCGGCACGCTGATGGGTTCGCTCACCAAGCTGGGCTGGTTCGTCGATGGCTTTTTCGCGCGCATGATGTACACCAGCCTGCACCTGATGCATTTGAACGCGTTGCTGGGGCCGGTGCGCACCGGCGTCACGGCGGCCGCCAGCGGCCTGATGAAACACGCCAAGCCGTCGGTCAAGCTGCATTGATTGTCAGGGCAGGTGTAACCATGTTGTTCAAATGTAAAAGTATGTATCGTTTGCAGGTATTTGACGGCAGCTCGGCTATAGTCCAACTTAACAACCGTGTCCTCGCAGTCGGCGAGGCAGCGGTTTTTTGATGGTGTTATTAGGGCCGTATGTCCCTTGAAGGATGCAATCATGCTGCACAAAAAATGGATCTGTATCGCTCTGCTGGCCAGCTCGGCTGCCGCAGTGTCTAGCTCGGCCATGGCGTACGATGACGGCGCCAATACCGCGATCGGCGCGGTTGCCGGCGCAGTGATCGGCGGCGCTGTCGGCGGCCGCAACGGCGCGATTGTCGGCGGCGTCCTCGGCGCCGCGGTGGGCGCGACTTCCGGCGGCTACCGCCAGGGCGGCTACTATGAGCGCGACGGCTATTACGATCGTCCGGCAAGCTACTATCCGCCTGCTCCGGTGTATTACCGTCCGGCGCCGGTCTACTATCGTCCTGCGCCGGTGTACTATCAGCCGGCCCCGGTCTACTACCGCCCGGCGCCGGTCTACGTCGAGCAACGCCACGACGACTATTACTACCAGCAGCCGTATCAAGGCGGCTACTACGAGCGCTGATCGCTGCTCGGCCAGAAGCAAGTTATCTCCCCGCGACGCCGGTCCAGATGTGAATCTGGACCGGCGTTTTGCATGGTCCGGCAAGATTCTCAGCTATCAGGCGACTACACTAGGTTCTATAGTGAAAGATGACGACAAGCCCGTCGCCGCCCGAGAAGGAGACGCCATGTCCAAAACCAGATTGCCTGCCGCTGCCGCCAAGCCTGTCACAGACAAGAAGAAGCAAACCGTCAATCCGGCGGATCGCTGGACCGGCCACGCCCTGGATGGCAGCCAGCAGATGGATATCGTGGAAGAACAGATATATGCGAATGAACCGGGGCCGACCAAAGACCAGCCCCTGGTACCGCCGCCGCCCCCAAAATAGAGCACAGACGACATGTCATTCAATGTTGTAGCATGTTAATAAACTTGCTAGCTTATAATCGGACCTGGTGTCCTGCCTCAGGACGCTGGATACCTTCCCGAAAAATGCAGCAGCATAAAAAACAGGAAAACCATGTCGATTCATTTGCAGGGACCGGTGGCAACGCGCGCTGCGCGACGGTTGCGCTCCGGCTTGCTGCTTGTGCTTGCCGGCGCCATGTTCGGCGTCGCGGCGCAGGCGGCTGAAGTCGATTCCGCCGCGGTTCCGGATACCATCAAGCAGCGCCTCACCGCCTGTACCGCCTGCCACGGCGAACAGGGACGCGCCACCAACAACGGCTACTACCCACGCATCGCCGGCAAGCCGGCCGGCTATCTCTACAACCAGCTGCACAACTTCCGCGAAGGGCGGCGCCAGTATCCGATGATGACTTATCTGGTCGATCATCTGTCGGACGCCTACCTGCAGGAAATCGCCGCCTATTTTGCCGACCAGCACCCGCCTTATCCGCCACCCCAGCCTGACGATCCGTCCGAGGCCACCCGCGCCCGCGGCGAAATGCTGGTCAACAGGGGCGACGTCGGCAAGCAGATTCCGGCCTGCATCGCCTGTCACGGCAGCGCCATGACCGGCGTGCTGCCGGCCACCCCGGGTTTGCTCGGTTTGCCGCGTGATTACCTGGTCAGCCAGATCGGCGCCTGGAAAAACGGCGCGCGCCATGCGGTGGCGCCGGATTGCATGGCGCAGCTGGCGCAGCGCCTGAGTGCTGACGATATCGGCGCGGTGGCATCCTGGCTGGCGGCGCAGCCGGTGCCGGCCGGCGCCGCCGCGGTTGCCCCCGGCTCCGTCAAACTGCCGCAGGCTTGCGGCAGTGTCCCTGTCCCGAATTGAGCGGAGCGAACATGAAACGATTACTGATGTGGCTGGCGGGCGCAGCATTGCTGCTGATCGCCGCCGCGGTTGCTGTGCTGGCGCTGCTGAATGCGGATGACGACAGCGGTGCGGCAAGGCAGCCGGCGACGGCCGTGGCGGATCCTGCCGCGCAGATTGTCAAGGGCGCCTACCTGGTGCGCAGCGGCGACTGCATTGCCTGCCATACCGCGCGCGGCGGCAAGGAACTGGTCGGCGGGCGGGCCATACAGACGCCGTTCGGCGCCATCTACTCGCCCAATCTGACGCCGGACAAGGCCACCGGCATCGGCAGCTGGAGCGCCGACGATTTCTGGCGCGCGCTGCATAACGGCAAATCGAAGGATGGCAGCCTGCTGTATCCTGCTTTCCCCTACACCAATTACACCAAGGTCACGCGCGAGGATGCCGACGCCATGTTCGCCTATCTGCGCAGTGTGGCCCCGGTGGCGCAAAAGAACCTGGCGCCCGCTTTGCGTTTTCCCTATGACAACCGGATCCTGCTGTACGGCTGGCGCGCGCTGTATTTCCGGCCCGGGGTGTATCAGGAAGAGAAGGGCCAGTCGGTGGAGTGGAATCGCGGCGCCTACCTGGTGCAGGGCCTGGGCCACTGCAGCGCCTGCCACACTACGCGCAACGCGCTCGGCGGCAGCGACCTCAAGGCAGAGCTGGGCGGCGGCTTTATCCCGGTGGTGAACTGGTATGCGCCATCGCTGACATCGGATGATGAAATCGGCCTGGGCGACTGGGATATCGAGCACATCACGGGCTTGCTGAAAAACGGCGTATCGCCGCGCGGCACGGTGCTGGGGCCGATGGCGGAAGTGGTGGGCGCCAGCCTGCAGCATTTGAGCGATGCCGACGTCAAGGCCATGGCGGTCTACCTGAAATCCTTGCCGCGCCAGAAGGAAGCGGAGCCGGCCAAGGAGCGCGCCAGTTCGGATGAGGTGGCGCGGGTGCTGGAACAGGGCGGGAAGATCTACAAGAACCATTGCGCCGATTGCCACCTGGCTTCCGGCAAAGGCACATGGCCGGCGTATCCGCCGCTGGCCGGCAATCACGCCATCACCATGGCGTCGCCGGTGAATGCGATCCGGGTGGTGCTGAACGGCGGCTTCTCGCCGAGCACGGCAGCCAATCCGCGTCCCTATGGCATGCCGCCCTACGGTCCGGCCTTGAGCGACGGTGAAGTGGCGGCGGTGGTTTCCTACATCCGCAACAGCTGGGGCAACAAGGCGCCGATAGTCAATTCGGCCGAGGTCAACCGTTATCGGGCCATTCCTCTGGATTAAGACAGGCTCCCTCGATCCTCCAAAAAAAAAGCAGCCTGCATCATGCCGGCTGCTTTTTTCATTGCTGTGTCGCTTGCATGCCGATTCAGGTAGTCAGCATGATCTTGCCGATATGCGAGCTGCTTTCCATCAGCGCATGGGCTTGCGCCGCCTGTTCCAGCGGGAAGGTCTGGAAGATCACCGGCTTGATTTTCCTGGACGCCAGCAGCGGCCAGACGCGCTCGCGCAGCTGCGCCGCGATGGCGGCCTTGAAAGCGATCGGCCGCGGCCGCAGGGTGGAGCCGGTGATGGTCAGGCGCCGCATCAGCACCTGGCGGAAGTCGATGCTGGCGCTGCTGCCGCCGAGCGTGGCGATGAAGACCAGGCGGCCGTCGTCGGCCAGGCAGCTGATTTCGCGCGGCACATAGTCGCCGGCCACCATGTCGAGGATGACGTTGACGCCCTTGCCGTCGGTCGCCGCCTTGATCACGGCGGCGAAATCTTCGCTGCGGTAATTGATCCCGCGTTCGGCGCCCAGCGCTTCGCAGGCGCGGCATTTTTCATCCGAACCGGCGGTCGCAAACACCCGATGGCCGAGCGCCGTCGCGATCTGGATCGCCGCCGCGCCGATGCCGGAACTGCCGCCTTGCACCAGCAGGGTTTCGCCCGGGCTGAGGCGGGCGCGGTCGAACACATTGCTCCATACCGTGAAAAAGGTTTCCGGCAGCGAGGCCGCTTCCACCGCGCTCCAGCCCTCCGGCAGCGGCAGGCACTGCGCCGCCGGCGCGCTGCAGTATTCGGCATAGCCGCCGCCCTGCACCAGGGCGCACACCAGGTCGCCCTTTTTGAAGGAAGTGCCGCTGAAATCGCCATCGACGATTTCGCCGGCGATTTCCAATCCCGGCAAATCGGAGGCGCCCGGCGGCGGCGAATAATTGCCGGTGCGCTGGAATACGTCCGGCCGGTTGATGCCGGCAGCCTGGACCTTGATCAATACTTCGCCGGCCTTGAACGACGGCACAGGGCGTTCGCAGATTTGCAAAACCTCCGGACCGCCGGGTTGGGTAATTTCGATAGCGCGCATGGCATGGTCTCTTGGGGAAAACGGTCATTGTATGACAAACACGATTTTCTCTTTTGCGAGCGGCAGTGATAGCTTTTCTGTATTAGCTCGTACTAGCCATTCAAGTTATTATTTTGATGCTTTTGGGCAAAATTTACCGTAAGGTAAGCGTAGTTTTCCAGGCATGGTTAAATCGCCAATGATCGACCGCGCAACGATTGCACGCAACAAGGCCGCCGCCAAGCCGGCGTGGACCAGCAAAAGCGTGTCGCCAGCGACGCGCCAGGCCAGCACGCGCCAGCGCCGGCGCGCGCTGTGGGTCTGTATCGGCATTGTTTTAATGACATTGCTGCTGCTGCCGGTCGCCAGCGTCATGGGGCCGGTGTTCCCGTTTTTCCTGCCTTCCTACCAGACCGCGACCGTGGTCGCCTACGTCATCATCACCTACCTGATTTTCGGCCACTATCGCGCCACCAAGGAAGTCGATCTGCTGTACATCGGCGCCGGCTGCTTCTATGCCGCAGTGATCCTGATCATGCAGTTCCTTGCCATGCCTGGCGCGTTCTTTCCGCAGCAGAGTTTGCTCGGCGGCGCCCAGACCACCATCTGGCTGTGGTTCCTGTGGCATGCCGGCCTGGCGCTGAGCATCCTGCTGTATGCGGTCAGCCGCTGGTGGAGTCCGTCCTGGCTGGCCAGCCATCCCGAGCGCATGCCGGGCTGGCTGATCGTGGTGGTGCTGGCGGCGCTGGCGGCGAGTTTGCTGCCGGTGATCGTGTTTTACGCCGATCTGCCGAAGCTGATCGAGCACGGCAACTTTCATCGCGTCGCCACCAGCGGCCTCGGTTTCCTGCTGCAGACCCTGACCGCGCTGGCCATGCTGATCCTGTGGCGCGCCACCGGCTTCAGGGCGGTGCTGCATGTGTGGCTGGGAGTGGCCCTGGTCGCCCTGCAATGCGACAACGTAATCACCATGGCCGGCGGCAGCCAGTTCTCCATAGGCTGGTATGTCGGCCGCTGCAACGCCCTGATCTCGGCCACGCTGCTGCTGCTGATCTATTTGCGCGAAATGAACCAGGTCTATCTCAAGACCGTGCAGGACGCGCGTCTGCTGGCGCTCAACAACGCCATGCTGGAAGTGCAGATGGACCAGGTGCGGCTGGACGACCTGACCGGCTTGCCCAGCCGTTCGCTGTTCCTGGAACTGGCGGAAACCTTGCGCAGCCGCGGCAGCATCAACCTGCAGGCGGTGGCGCTGCTGTTCATCGATCTGGATGGCTTCAAATGGATCAACGACACCCTGGGCCATGAGCGCGGCGACGCCGTGCTGGTCGAGGTGGCGGCGGCGCTGCGCCTGGCGTTGCGCGACAGCGATATCGCCGGCCGTGTCGGCGGCGACGAATTCGTGGTCTGCCTGGTGGCGCCGGCCTTGTCCATCAAAGCCATTGCGACCGCGGTGGCGAGCCGCATCGTCAGCCGTGTCGCCGAGATTGGCGACGGCATCGGCTGCAGCATCGGCATCGCCCTGTGCCAGGCGGAACACCTGGAGTGGGACTCAGCCCTGCGCCAGGCCGACGAAGCCATGTACCAGGCCAAGCGGCAGGGCAAGAGCCGTTTTACCGTGTACGGACATTCTCTGATTGACGAAGTAGCCTGAGCTGATGCGCTGCGGTTCGGAGTCGCCGGCCGGCGGCTGCGGGGTTTGTTGATATCAATAAATTAATGATCGACGGATTCGATTGTTGAACCTTATATTTTCCGTTTTCCATTTGATTTTCTGTCAGCCATACTGCCTCGCATCCGCGCCAGCCATGGCTGTGATCCAAGAATCATGGAATTTTGGCGGCGTCGGCTTGGGTTCAATATTTTGAACAGTTAATGCTCGGCCAGCTCAGCCAGCTCAGGAGAACAGCATGCACGCAGACATGATTTTATTGAACGGCCGTTTTCATACGGTCGACCAGTCGCAGCCGCTGGCGACGGCGGTGGCCATCCAGGATGGCAGATTCCTTGCCGTCGGCGACGCCGAAGAAGTCATGCGGCATCGCGGGCAGGGCACGCAAGTGATCGACCTGCAGGGGCGTACGGTGATCCCCGGCCTGAACGATTCCCACCTGCACCTGATCCGCGGCGGCCTCAACTACAACCTGGAGTTGCGTTGGGAAGGCGTGCCTTCGCTGGCCGATGCCTTGCGCATGCTGAAGGAACAGGCGCTGCGCACGCCGCATCCGCAATGGGTGCGCGTGGTCGGCGGCTGGACCGAATTCCAGTTCGCCGAAAAGCGCATGCCGACGCTGGAAGAAATCAACGCCGCCGCGCCCGATACGCCGGTGTTCATCCTGCACCTGTACGACCGCGCCTTGCTCAACCGCGCGGCCTTGCGCGCGGTGGGTTATGCCAAGGACACGCCGAATCCGCCCGGCGGCGAAATCCAGCGCGATGCCGCCGGCAATCCGACCGGCATGCTGATCGCCAAGCCGAACGCCATGATCCTGTACGCGACGTTGGCGAAAGGACCGGCGCTGCCGCGCGAGCAGCAAGTCAACTCGACCCGCCAGTTCATGCGCGAACTGAACCGCCTCGGCGTCACCAGCGCCATCGATGCCGGCGGCGGCTTCCAGAACTACCCGGAGGACTATGCCATCATCGACCAGCTGGCGCGCGACCGGCAGCTGACGATACGCATCGCCTACAACCTGTTCACCCAGCGCAAGGGACAGGCCCTAGTGTTTTCCGCCGCCGACTTTGAATATTTCCTGGAGCCGCGGCCGGAGCTGGCCGCAGGCATGGAAGGCGAGCTGGAAAAAGTGGTGCGCCATCTGGTGTCGCAGCGTTGGCCGTTCCGCCTGCATGCGACCTACGACGAGTCGATCAGCCGCATGCTGGACGTGTTTGAAAAAGTAAACAAGGAAATCCCTTTCGACGGCCTGCACTGGATCTTCGACCATGCCGAGACCATCACGCCGCGCAATATCGAAAGAGTGCGCGCGCTCGGCGGCGGCATCGCGATCCAGCACCGCATGGCGTTCCAGGGTGAATATTTTGTCGAGCGCTATGGCGCCGACGCCGCCAGGCACACGCCGCCGGTGGCGCGCATGCTGGAGATGGGCGTGCCGGTCGGCGCCGGCACCGACGCCACCCGGGTGGCCAGCTACAACCCATGGACGGCGCTTTACTGGCTGGTGTCGGGACGCACCGTCGGCGGCATGCGCTTGTACGATGCGGCAGGCCAGCTATCGCGCCACACCGCGCTGGAATTGTGGACCGCCGGCAGCGCCTGGTTCTCCAGCGAGCAGGGCAAGAAAGGCCGCATCAAGCAAGGCCAGCTGGCCGACCTGGCGGTGCTGTCGGCTGACTTCTTTGCGGTCGACGAAGACAGCATCAAGGCGCTGGAATCGGTGCTGACGGTGGTCGGTGGAAAAATAGTCTACGGCGCTGCAGAATTCAGTCCGCTGGCGCCGCCGCCGATACCGGTGCTGCCGGACTGGTCGCCGGTGAAAACCGTGCCAGGCCATTATCGCCGACTGCGGCACACGCAGCAGCAGCGCCAGGACCTGCCGCATCAATGCGCCGGCGCCTGTGGCGTGCATGCCCATGCGCACGATGCGGCGCGGAAATCGGCGGTGCCGGTGTCCGACTATTCCGGCTTCTGGGGCACACTGGGTTGCAGCTGTTTTGCCTTTTGATTTTTTACAGCAAAGGATGGTCATGCCTGACATGAGTAATCTCCGGACCCGGCAAAGCATTGCCTTGAGTTTTTTGGCCGGCTATGTCGATACGGTCGGCTTCATCGCGCTGTTCGGATTGTTCACCGCCCACGTCACCGGCAACTTCGTGCTGATCGGCAGCGAGCTGGCCAATCCCTCGCACGGCGTGCTGATCAAGCTGCTGGCCTTCCCAGCGTTTATCTTCGCCGTGGCGCTGACGCGCATGGTGGTGATCTGGCTGGAGCGGGGCGGCCGGGCGCCGATGTTCTATCTGCTGTTGCTGCAGCTGGTTTTCTTGCTGGGCTTCATGCTGGCCGGTCATCTGGCCGAGCCGGTCGCCGATTCGCGCGCGCCGCTGGCGCTGCTGGCCGGCATGCTGGGCGCCGCCGCCATGGGCGTGCAGAACGCCAGCAGCCGCCTGGTGCTGCAGCATCTGACGCCGACCACGGTGATGACCGGCAATGTCACCCAGGTGATCATCGACCTGGTCGATATCGTGCGCGGCGCGGCGACTGAGGAGATACGGCAGCGCTGCCGCAAGTTCTTCTGGCCTATCGTGGCCTTCGGCGCGGGCGCCGTCGGCGGCGCCTTCGCCTACAAGCACCTGCTGTTTCTGGCGCTGCTGCTGCCGCTGGCGCTGCTGCTCTGGCTGAGCATCAAGGAATATCTTTCGGAAAAGACCGGAGCCGCTACGCCATCAACTTTATAATATCCATAGATGTTTACCGCATTATTGTGAAATTGCCAATCTGGCAATCACGGCTATGGATACGAGGCGACGAAAGCGATGACCTACTTGTTTCATTTGATCGAGCAATACGGGCTGATCCTCGTCTTCTTCAACGTGCTGGCCGAGCAGCTGGGCGCGCCGGTGCCGGCGTATCCGACGCTGGTGATCACCGGCGCGCTGATGCATCGCGGCGAATACTCGGCGCCGGTGCTGCTGCTGACAGCGGTGGCGGCGGCCCTGATCGCCGATTTCTTCTGGTACATGGCGGGCCGCCGTTACGGCCGCAAAGTGCTGTCGACGCTGTGCCGCATTTCCTTGTCGCCGGATTCCTGCGTGCGCCAGACGGAATCGATCTACTCGCGCTGGGGCGCGCGCTCGCTGCTGGTCGCCAAGTTCATTCCCGGTTTCGCTTCCATCGCCAGCGCGCTGGCCGGCACGGTCGGCACCCGGCGCGTCACCTTCATTTTCTACGATGGCCTGGGAGCCGCCTTGTGGGCCGGGCTGGCGATCTATCTCGGCTCGCTGTTCAGCACGACCATCGACGATCTGCTGGGCGTGCTGACCGAACTCGGCCAGTACGGCATGATGCTGGTGGCGGCCGCCTTTGCCGTTTTTGTCGCCAGTAAATGGTGGCAGCGCTGGCGTTTCCGCCGCTCCCTGCGCATGGCGCGCATTTCGGTGGACGAGCTGGACCAGCTGTTCAAGCAGGGTTTGACGCCGGCCATCGTCGACATACGCTCGCCGGCGTCGCAGCAGACCGGACGCATTCCCGGCGCGCTTGCCATCTCGCACAATGAAATCAATACCTTTGTCTTCGATGCGCCGATCGACCAGGAAGTGATCGTCTATTGCGCCTGCCCCAACGAGGCATCGGCGGCGCTGGTGGCCAAGCAGCTGATGCAGCGCGGCTACAAGAAGGTGCGGCCGCTGTCGGGCGGCATCGATGCCTGGATCGCCGCCGGCTACGCGATCGATTCCTGATGTTTCACGCAGTTGCGCCCATCTCTCTAACAGGAATTCCATGTTCAGAATCAGTCTCGATGCACTGCTGATCCTCGACGCCATCGACCGCCGCGGATCGTTTTCCGCCGCCGGCAGCGAGCTGCACCGGGTGCCTTCGACGATTTCCTATACCGTCTCCAAGCTGGAGCAAGACCTTGGCGTGCAAGTGTTCGAGCGGCAGGGGCCGAAGGTGGCGCTGACGCGCGCCGGCGCGGAACTGCTGAAGGAAGGCCGCTATCTGCTGAAGGCGGCGGAAGACCTGGAACACCGTGTGCGCCGGGTGGCCTCCGGCTGGGAAACCGAATTCACCATCTGCATCGATTCCCTGTTTTCCGTCAGCGCGCTGGAGTCCGATATCCATGCCTTCTGCGGCGTCGCCGACAAGACCCGCTTGCGCATCGCCCGCGAATCGCTGGCCGGCACCTGGGAGGCCCTGCTGGAGCGCCGCGTCGATTTGCTGATCGGCGCGCCGGGGCAGGGGCCGGCCGGCGGCGGCTACGTCGCCGAACAGATGGGGACGATATCGTTCGTGTTCGCGGTGGCGCCGAATCATCCGCTGGCCAAGGTGAAGAAGGTGTTGGGCAAGGCCGAGCTGCATCCCCACCGCGCCATCAGCGTCGCCGATTCGGCGCGCAAGATGCCATCGCGCACGGTGGGTTTGCTGTTCGGGCAGGATACGCTGACGGTGCCTGACATGCGCAGCAAATATGCCTTGCAGCTGGCCGGCATCGGCTTCGGTTTCCTGCCCGAGCCGTGCGCGCGCGCGGCGATCGCCTCGGGCGCCTTGATCGTCAAGCAGGTGGAAGAGCCGAAACCCGATGAAACATTTTCGATGGCATGGCGCACCGGCGAAGAAGGCGCAGCGCTGGCCTGGTGGATGGACCGGGTGCGCTATACCGACGCCATGGCGCGCCTGGTCCAGCACGTGCCCGGCGCGCCGGGGCAGCCCTGAAGATCAGTAGGGCAGGTCGAACAGCAATACTTCCGCGTCTTCCGCGTGGGACAGCGTGACCAGGCTTTCGGCGGTCACTTTCACGGCATCGCCGCCTTTCAGTGTCGTGCCGTTGATGTTCAGCTGTCCGCGGATCAGATGCACGTAGGCGGTGCGTCCGGCAGCCAGCGTGTGCGGCAGAGCCGGCTCGCCGTTCAGGATCGCTGCGTAGATAGCCGCATCCTGATGGATCAGCACCGAATTTTCACGGCCGTCGGACGAGGCGATCAGGCGCAGCTGCCCTTGTTTTTGCGCTGCCGTGAAATGCTTTTCCTCATAGCTGGGCGCAATCCCTTTGACGTTCGGCTGGATCCAGATCTGCAGGAAATGCACGGGCGCGCTCTGCGAGTGGTTGAACTCGCTGTGACGCACGCCGGTGCCTGCGCTCATCCTTTGCACATCGCCGTAATGCAGGACAGAACCTGTGCCCATGCTGTCCTTGTGTTCCAGCGCGCCCTCCAGCACATAGGAAATGATTTCCATGTCGCTGTGGCCATGCGTGCCGAATCCCTGGCCGGCCTTTACGCGGTCTTCATTGATCACCAGCAGGGGGCCGAAGCCGGTGTGCAGCGGATCGTGATAATGGCCGAACGAAAATGTGTGGTGCGAATTCAGCCAGCCGTGATCGGCGACGCCGCGTTCTGTGCCTTTGCGAATTTGAAGCATGGTTTTTCTCCGTCGGTTGCCGCAATCGCCGCCTGGGCCGGGTATCGGCCTGGCAGGGCAGCTGCGGTGTTGAATGAACTGGAATGCAGTATGCGCGTTGCCAAATCAAAAGAAAAACGGAAAAAATGCCGGTATATATTCGAAATTATCGATGATTGAGGAGGAGCCTTGGTTGCAGGGAGAATCAGGCTGCTGGAAAGGTGTTTTCTGGCCCTTTTGCGAGACAGGACGCGGGATAGCAACGTAAAAATCGAATATCGCGTCATTCAGCTAACGATTTTCATTCTTGTTTGAGAAGTAGTAATAGTACCCATATTGATTAAAGGGATTGCATCAGGTGCTTTGCTCCGCAATTTTGCCTATATCTGAGCTATTGGCGCAATGGGAGCAGTGATGAAAATTAAAATACCGCCATTCTTTGTTCTGTTGTGCTGGGTGGCAGCGGCAATCGCCCCCGGCATTGCGCACGCCCAGATATATAGCGGCACGAGTGCGGCGGGGACTGTCGTTCTGTCCAATTTCAGCAGCCCTGAGGCTAGGGTGCTATTGATAGCGCCATCGCGCGGAGGCATTGAAGCCCCCGCTGCTGCCGCTGTCGCCTCAAAAAACATTTCCACGATTCCCAGCGCTTTCAAAGACATGATAGAGGATGCCGCCCGCCAGCATGACCTCGATCCTAACCTGCTGCACGCGATGATTAAAGTCGAATCGGGCTATAACCCGCAGGCTTTGTCTGCCAAGGGCGCGCGCGGACTGATGCAGCTGATGCCCGACACCGCCCGCCGGTTTGGCGTATCGGATGCCTTCAATCCGAAAGAAAACATTCGCGCCGGCGCTGAATACGTCCAGTGGCTGCTCAAATTGTTCCAAGGCGATGTGGAGCTCGCGCTGGCCGGCTATAACGCCGGCGAGCAAGCCGTCATCCGGGCCGGCTACCGGATTCCCAACTATGGCGAGACGCAGAAATATGTCCCGAAGGTGATGGCGCATTACAAGTAAGGGCAACACCGGCAGCCAGCGGCAGGGCGGAACGGATTCGCCATGGTTTTTAGCAGAGCTTACAAATGCAGGATATTGCAGCACTCGATATATTTTTCATAAGTTCATATCGAGCTGACGATTGTTCGCCTAAACTCAATTTTAGGCGGGCATACCCTACCGGATTCTGGGGGTGTTCATCCACTGACGGATGACACCGGATGAAGCAAAGTGGTAGGTATGAGCGAATGCCATACAAAGTCCAAACGGAAAAGGCATTCCACAGGGAGAGCTGGCATGCTGAGCTATCGTCGTGTAAATGCGTCTTGGTTACCTGTGGCCGAACTGCGCCGCAGCCAGCCGTGCGCTGACGCCCTCATCTGCATCGCCGCAATTCCAGGCAACCATGCCTCGCCGGCAGGCATCCGGGCCGCCGCCTCTCTTCGCATTCTCTATCACATTCTTCATCGCAGTCATCGATCAGTATCCCTTCCCCGTTTCCTGGCGCCGCGGTTGCGATGGTAAACGCCAGGTCATCGGCAGGGGGAGCGGTCGGATAAGAAAAGCCTACAGGGAGTACGGCTATGTTGAAATTGCAGCAGGTGCTGGGTGTCATGCGAAAAATGCGCAGCGAGATCGAATTGTCGGAGCCGCAGTTCGGCGAGCTTACCGACCTGTTCGGGATATCGTCACTCGTTATCGATAACGAAGGCGCCATTTCGAGCATCAACGATACTGCCGCCGACATGCTCGGCTTTAAAGTGCAGGAATTATTGGGCACCTTGCTGATGCGCCTGGTTGTGGATGGCGACAGAGCGCTTAACCATCTGCTTCACCAGGGTCCCAAGAGCAGCAGCTATGAGCCGTTCGACCTGGTCCTGCATGGCCGCAGCGGCCGCAAGAGCGCCGTTTTTGTGGTGCCGGTTCCGATCGACCAGGTCGACGGCGTCGCCTGTTCGATCATGCTGATGCTGACGGAAAAAGCCAAGCGCCAGGCTTCGTCGCACACGCTGCAGCACTCCGAGCTGGAACTCCAGCAGTTTGCCAATCGCCTGATTGTCGCGCATGAGGTCGAGCTGAAACGCGTTTCGTCGGAGCTGCACGACGGTATCGGACAGGTGCTGGCGATGATCAAATTCATGGTCGAAGATGCCTCGCGCCGGCTGAAGCAGGGCAAGGTGCAGGAGGGCGCGCACATTCTCGACGAAACCGTGCAGCGCCTGCGCGATGCGATGGATGACGTAAGACGCCTTTCCAGCGAGCTGCGGCCCAGTACGCTCGATGACCTGGGCTTGCTGCCGACCGTGGAAGGGCACTGCCGCAAATACGAGGATGCGTACGACAACATCAAGCTGGAGCGCCATCTGAACGTCGAAGAAGCGGAGATTCCTGCGCATCTCAAGTCGGAGATATTCCGCATCATCCAGGAGGCGATGAACAATGCCGCCAAGCACGCTTGCGCCTCGACCGTTGCGGTCTCGATGCTGAGCGACCACGGCAACCTGATCCTGGGCGTCCAGGACAACGGCGTCGGCTTCGATACCAAGCAATTTACCGGCGGTCACGTCAGCCAGCAGGGCATCGGCTTGCGCAGCATGCGCGAGCGGGCGGAGTCCACCGGCGGATTTTTTGCGATCAAATCCTCTCCCGGCAGCGGCACGACGGTAGAGGTGCGCTGGAAGCTCCACTCAGTGGTGATGCGTGGAACGGCCAACGGCATGCAGTCGAATTGATGAGGTCATGGCGCCGGGTTAGCCGGAACAACGGCAATCGGCGGCCACGGTGGCAGATGGAGTAGATGGCGGTGCTCCGTCCGTTGGCGGAGCTTGATGGAGGTCATATGTTCAGCACACAGTTATTTAGCCGCGGCTCGCTTGCGCTGCTATTGCTTGCTTTCGCAGCGCCTGTATTTGCCCAGTCGTTCCGGGTGCAATGTCCGACCAGCACGGTGCTCCATCCTGCCGTTGTCACGGCAGGCGTCAGCGGGGCCATCAAATGCCAGCAAATTTCTGGCGGCGACGGCTACTCCACAATGGCCGACGGCAACCAGACCTATATGTTCTCGTTCGGACCCTTGTCCGGCCTGGCCGACATCAAGGCCGGCCTGCCGGGCACGGAACCGGCCTCGGTGTTCAACACAGTCGGCGATCCGGTTGGCGACCCGACCTTCAATGGCGCGGTCGGCCTCGCGCCTGACCCGAATTCGGTGCCTGCCGGCCAGATTACCGGTCACGTCGATCCGCGGCCGATCATGGACATCGGCGTCATGAACGGCAACATTCCGGCGCCGACCATGGCGATCGACGAGGATGACGAATTCTTCCTGACCCTGACCAATGTCGGCATGATCATGCGTCCCGACCTGTTCGAGAAGCATACCGTGCACTTCCACGGCTACCCGAATGCATCCTCGTTCTATGACGGCGTGCCGGACGCGTCGGTCGCCATCAATATCGGCGCCAGCTTCACCTATTACTACCTGGCGCCCGATGCCGGAACCTATTTCTGGCACTGCCATATCACCCCGCCGGAACACCTGCAGATGGGGATGGTCGGCCAGATCTACGTGCGGCCGCGCCAGAACCGCGTCGCCAGCGGCACGCTGTATGCCGGCCTGGTGGGGCAGCAAGCCGATCTGCGCACCAAGTGCGGCAGCGACATCCTGTGCTCGTCGCCGCTGCCGCCGGCCAATACCGCCACGCACCTCAACAACAAGGCCGGCACGCCGACGCTCTACGCCTATAACGACGGCGATGGTTCGACCGCCTATGACGTCGAGTATCCGGTGCAGATCCACGGCTTCGATCCCAACTTCCACTTCGTCGGCATGACCTTCAATCCGGAGGCGTTTACCGACATGAAGGACAAGCACTTCCTGCTGAACGGACGCAGCTATCCGGACACGGTGACGCCGGGACCGATGTCCACCGAAGTGTCGGACGGCACCCAGCATTTTTCGCAGCCGCTGCCAACCATCATCAATATTCCGGTCGGCGGCAAGGCCTTGCTCAGGATCTCTGACCTCGACGTTACCGAGTTCCAGACGCTGGCCTCGCTTGGCATCCCGATGCACGTGATCGGCATCAACGCACGCCTGCTGCGCGACTTGTCCGGCAACGACCTGACCTACAACACCAACTCGATCACGGTGGGCGGCGGCGAGTCGATCGACGTCATCCTGGACGCCAGCGACACCGTCAATCATCCGGCGGGCTCGGTCTACTACCTGTACACGCCGAACCTTGATCACCTGTCGAACGATGCCGAAAACTTTGGCGGCTTGATGACCGAGGTCCACATCTGCAATTCCGTGAATCCGACCAGCAAGTCCTGCGTCTAGGAGAAGAGCCGTGAGCCATATAACCAACAACAATCGAAGCGCAAAAGCTGCGCGGCTCGCCACGCCGTTTTTGCTGCCCTTGCTGCTGTCGCTGTGCGCGCTGCTCTGTCCGCTGCCGGCGCATGCCGCCGCCCCGGGCATCACGGGGACGACATTCAATCTGAATGCGGCGGACAGCAGCATCAGCCAGCCCGACGGCATGAACGTCTATTCCTGGGGCTACGGCTGCAGCACGGCGCCCTCCGGCTTTTCGCCGGCAGGGATGGCGGGAGCCGCCTGTTCGACCATGCAGGTGCCGGGGCCGACGCTGATCGTTCACCAGGGGGACAAGGTGACGATAACGCTGACCAATAATCTGCCGGCGGCGGCCGGCAATACCTCGATCCTGTTCCCCGGATTCCAGGTTTGCACAGCCGTCATGAATCCGGACGGCAGCTGCCCCGCCGTGCCGACCGGCGTACCCGGCCTGCTGACGCGGGAAGCCGCGCACGGCGGTTCGGTCACCTACAGTTTCATCGCCAGCACCGCCGGCACCCATAGCTACTACAGCGGCACCCAGGGCGACCTGCAGATCGAGATGGGACTGTACGGCGCGATCATTGTGCTGCCGACCGTAGTGCCGGCCGGCTGCCGCGCCGTGGCGTCGACGCTGCCCGATGGCCAGCCCGACTATCGCAACGCCGCGGCGGCCTACAACCACAGCGCCAGCTGCTACGACCGCGAGTACCTGTTCCAGTTCGCCGAGATGGATCCGCGCATCCACAACCAGGCGCAGCAGCAGGCCGCGGTGGCGTGCACCCAGCCCACCGGCTGCATGACGGTCGAGACCGAACCCTATCATCCAGCCTATTTCCTGATCAACGGCCGCTCCATGCCTGACGACATGGATCCGAACTATGCGGTGCAATATCCGCACCAGCCGTATAACGGCAATCCGCACATGCATCCCGGCGAGCTGGTGCTGCTGCGGGTGATCGGCAACGGCCGCTGGCAGCATCCTTTCCACGAACACGGCAACCACGTGCGCGTCCTCGCCCGCGACGGCAACCTGATCCTCAGCCAGACCGATGCGACCAAGCTGGCCGGGCCGCTGCTGTTCACCACGACCACCACGCCGGGCCTGGCGATGGACGGCATCTTCTACTGGACCGGCAGAGGGCTCAACTGGGACGTCTACGGCCATACCGCCGGCGCGCTCTACACCGATGCGGCATTTCCGGCCTACCTCGGCAAGCCGGTGGTCTGCATCCCGGACGCCAACGGCTATTACACGGCGGATCCGCTCGCGCCTAACTATTACGAGTGGTGCCAGGATCACAACAAGCCGCTGGAAGCGCATGCCTTCGGCGCTGTCGGCAGCGGCGGTCCGGTGACGCTGCCGGATTCGAACATCCTGACCAACGGGCAATGGTATGGCGGCAGCGCCTATCTGGGGCCGGACGCGACCGCCCGCGCTGTCGGTCCCACGGGCAGCACGCCGCCTTCCGGCACGCTGGCGAACCCGCCGTCGACCGAAGCAGGCTTCGCCTTCATGTGGCACTCGCACAATGAACGCGAGATCACTACCAGCAATATTTTCCCGGGCGGCATGATGATGATGATGCTCGTGGATCCGCAAGCCTTCTCGATAAACGAAGCCAATTAAAAAAAGCAGGAGAAATGCGATGAGAACCAATCAGGTCAAAGCCATGCTTTTAGGCTTGGTCAAGGGAGGGCTGGCAGCATCGCTGCTGGTCATGGCCAGCAGCGGAGCTTTCGCGCAGAGCGTCAACCTGACGGCCCAGGCCGTCAACACCACGCTGCCGGATGGGCAGCTGGTGCCGATGTGGGGTTACAGCTGCAGCGCGGTAGCGGTGGCGCCAGCCACTTGCGCCGCGACCAATCCGAATGCCGGCACAGGCTGGTCACCGGTGGTGATCAGCGTGCCGCCGGGAGCCCTGACCATCAATCTCACCAACAGCCTGCCGGCCAGCGTGCCGACCTCGCTGGTGATCGTGGGACAGCTCGGCGGCGGCCTGGGAAATACCGCAACCACCACGCCCAGCCCTACGCATGCGCCGCATAGCGTGACCTGGCCGATCGCGGGCAGTTCGACCGGATCGCAGTTTACGCCACCGGCCCAAGGCCCCCGGGTTCAGTCGTTCGCCAGCGAAGTGGTGCACGGCCAGACCAGGTCGTTGACCTGGAATAACCTCAAGCCCGGCACCTACCTGATCGAGTCGGGCACCCATCCCTCGATCCAGGGACCGATGGGCTTGTACGGCGTGCTGGTGGTGCGGACGCCGGCCAGCGGCGCAACCCCGGCCCAGGCTTATTCCGGTGTCGGCTACGACGCCGATGTGCCGCTGCTGCTGAGTGAAATCGATCCTGCGCAAAACACCGCCGTGGCGGCAGCCGTGGCGAAAGCCGGCTTCAGTGAGACAGCGGTATGGTCGGGCCAGCCCGGCGGCTGCGGCAATCCGGCCTCGCCGACTTTCCAGACCTGCTATCCGCCGGCAGTCAATTACGATCCGCGCTATTACCTGATCAACGGCGTCAGTTTTGACCGCGGCAACGAAACCAGATCCCAGTTTGCCATCACCGCTCCGGCCGCTACCGGCCAGGTTCTGCTGCGTTTCGTCAACGCCGGCTTGCGCATGCATGTGCCGACAGTGGTCGGCGCCCAAACCGGCAATCCGGCTGCTTCAGGCTTTTCGCTGATCGCTGAAGACGGCAATCTCTTGCCGGGCAGCCGCCGGGTCCAGAACGAAGTATTCATGGCCGCCGGCAAGACCTACGACGTGATGATGAATGCACCGGCCGCCGGCGCCCTGGCGCTGCCGGTGTTCGACCGCCAGCTCAGCCTGTCCACCAACAATCAGCGCGACGGCGGCATGCTGGCCTATGTCAGCGTCAATGGCGGCGCGCTGCCGGTGGCGGCAGGCACGCAGAATGCGATTGCCAATCCCGACAACTATTACCTGGTGCCTGGCAATACCCTGGCCGTCACCGATCCGGCCAAAGGTGTGATCGCCAACGATATCCGGGTCTACGGGGTCAAGCTGGCGACGCCGCCGGCCGGCGGCACGGTCACCTTGAATCCTGACGGCACTTTCACGTATGTACCGTTCGCCGGCACCACCACCGACAGTTTTATATACATGGCGAACGGCAATCCGGCGATTACGGCCAAGGTAACCCTGGCTGCCTGTACCGCCGTCTCCGGCTGCCTGGGCGGCGCGCCGGTCGCCAACAACGACAGCTACACCAGCAACATCGCGTCGCGGCTGCAGATCAGCCCTCCCGGCGTGCTGGCCAACGACAAGGATCCCGGCGGCCATCCGCTGCATGCCTCGGCAGCCACCAGCGTCGTCGGCGGTACGGTGACATTGAATCCGGACGGTTCCTTCAACGCGGTGCCTGCAACTGTTCCCACCGGTACCTCGACCGCCACGATGTCGTTCAAGTACACAGCGATCAATTCACAGAACACCAGTTCGGCGCCAGCCACCGTTACTGTCACCTTCAAGGGCGGCAGCGGCCTGGTCGTCAAGGTGCTTGATGCGCCGAGCGCGAAGACCACCACCCCAGTCCAGCTCACCGACTACCGCTGGATCATCGAGGAAGACCGCACTGTCCAGATCGACCCGGCATGTCAGACGAATTCGGCCACGCGGCCGGCTAGCTGTCCGCCGCTGCCGGTGCCTAGCCTTGGTGCCAATTTTCATGTCAGTTACATGCCAGTGGTGGCTTCCGGCTGCGTCGGCAAGGTCGCTTGCGAGGCGGGACAGACTGTGTTCGACCCGGTCAGCAATGCCCATATGCCAGCCGTATGCGATATCGGCAACGGCACCTGCCGCACCACGGCTACGCAGCAGGTGGCAGTCAACCCGAGCCAGGTTTCGCTGGATCCGACCAAGCACTACTACATCTCGATTTTGCCAGGCGATGCCGGCAATTCGTTCTCTAGCGGTTCGGGTGCTCCCAAGCCGGTCAATGCCAGCAACCCCAGCGGGCCGCAGCGGCCTTTCAGCATTGCACTGGATTGCCCTTCGGGGCCAGGCGGTGCGGATTTTGCGCCCGGCACCGGAACTTGCGGCCACGGCATGAGCGGCGCGCCGATCGCCCCCGCTGCGTCAACGGTCAGCGTACTGGTGCCGCAGACGCCGATGGCGACAGCCAAGATCTCGGTGTATGTGTTCGAGGACGACGCTCCGCTGAATGGCGAAATCGACGTCAGCGGCGGCCTGGACGCTTTCGGCACAGCCCGCGAACCTGGGCTGGGCGGATTCGAGATCAAGCTCTGGGACGATGCCGGCGGCAGCGGCGACCCCACCGGCCAGATGAGCTACGACATGTTCAACATGCCGCTGTCCAATTCCTTGCAGGGCATGATCGATCCATCGACCGGACTGAATGCCTGCCCGATTTCAAAGGCGACCGACGGCCTGGTAGGCATGATTCCGACCTGTCCGACATTTGAATCGGACGGCGTGACCAAGTCGCCTCTGGTCGGCCAAGCCATCATTGCCAACCTGATGCCCGGCAAGTACGGCGTGATCGCCACGCCGGCAGCCGATCGCATCGGCAGGGGGGAGGAATGGATACAGACCAACACGCTGGACGGTCAAAAAGCCCATGACGCTTTCATCAAGGTTGGCGGCCCGGCCTACTTCCAGGAATTCGGCCCGGCCGGCTTCCACGTCACCGTCGGCTTTGCCAATCCGAAGATCATCAATGACCGCCGCACCAATGCACAAGGCGCCGGACTGTGCGACGCCGCGCCAGGCGGTTCTGGCGTCTCTTGCACCAATTCGGTCAAGGGCAGGATCACCAACCTGCACTACAGCCGTCCGCCTAACGAGAACCTGTACGGCAGCGGCTCGCGCACGTCCCTCAGCTTCACCCAGTGCTACGTCAGCCTGGGCGATCCGGACGGCGAGGATATCGCCTTTACCAAATGCGACGCCGACGGCAGGTTCAGCTTCACCGGCATCCCGAACGGCACCTTCCGCCTGACCGTGCTCGACCAGTGGAACGACCAGATCGTCGATGGCCTGGCGACGGCGGTGCAGCTGACGGGCAACCAGGTCAAAGACGTCGGCGACCTGCCGGTGCTGCAATGGCACACCAATCTCTACACCCGGTCTTTCATCGACCTCAACGGCGACGGCGTCTCCCAGTCCAACGAGCCCGGATTGACACTGGTGCCGACCATCGTCCGTTTCCGCGACGGCAGCATCTCCAATTTCAACAGCACCGACCTTAACGGCTATGCACCGTTCAACGAAGTGTTCCCTCTGTTTAACTGGTATGTGGTGGAAGCCGACACCACGCGCTTCAAACAGACCGGGGTGCACCTGGTGTATGACGCCGGCGGCCCGCCGGACGGTACCCCTGGCGGCGGCGCTTCGACCATCGCGGCCAACTTTGCCAATACGTTGGAATCGGCCACAGCGCATCTTCCTGTGGCAGAGCGGATCCCTGGCGCGGTGTATTGCGACAACGCTGACTGCAACGGCTTTTCGATCCAGAACGGCCCCGGCAGCAGCACCGCCAATCCGTCCACCGGCAGCATAGTGCCACCGTCGGCGACCACCATCGGCTGGCAAGGATTCTCAGGCCAGAGCGCCTTCATCGAGTTCGGCAAGACGCCGTTCGCCGCAACTGAGAACGGCGGCATCAAGGGCGAGGTGATCTACGCCTCGACCCGGCCGTTCGACGATCCGTCGCTGCTGCTCCATACCAAGTGGACCCCGAACGTGCCGAACGTGACCGTCAACCTGTATCAGGAGAACACAGCTCCGGACGGCAGCGCTACGCTGACGCTGGTCGATACTACCCAGACCGCAAGCTGGGACGATTGGGCCCAGGGTTTCCGTTCCGACGGCGTTCCTAACATGAACTGCCCGGGCCAGGAAACCACCGATCCCTTCTTCTTTACCTTGAAGGGGACTACCCAGTGGCTCGACCCCTCGCACCGCGCCCTGCCTGCGAATGCACAGTTCAAGTGCTACGACGGCATGCACGCCTTCAACCAGCTGCAGCCTGCGCCTTTCGACGGCATGTATAAATTCCCTAGCGTGACGGCCACCAGCCCGACCACCGGCAAGCCGACCGCCAGCAACTGCACGATCTGCGTGGCGAATCCTAGCGGCGACGGCACGGTCATGCTGCCTGCCGGCAAGTACGTGGTCGAAATGATCGTGCCGCCGGGCTATGAACTGGTGAAAGAGGAAGACAAGAACATCCTCATCGGCGACAACTACATTGCACCGGTGACGCAGCAGTTCGGCGGCATCGGCAATATCTTCATCGTGCCCGACCAGGCTGCGGTGAATTCCGCCTATAACCAGAACAATGCGCAGAATCCGACCCAGGACCTGGGATCGGTGACCTACCCGCGGCACGAAGGCGACACCGGCAGCATCGAAGCCTTCTGGCCCTGCGTCGGCGCACTGCGTATCGTGCCTGACTATATAAGCCTGTTCCCCGGTTCGCAGGAAGTGGCGCCGTTCGCGGGTGCTTCGCGGCACCTGTGCGACCGCAAGGAAGTGCAGCTGGATAACCAGAGCACGGTGCTGGCGAAATTCTGGGTGTTCAGCTCGGCCCACGTCGCGGCGCACTACACCGGTTTCATGCTGGACGATTTTTCATCGGAATTCGATCCGTATTCGCCGCAGTTCGGCGAGAAGTTCGCTGTTCCTAACGTACCGATATCCTTCAAGGATTTCGCCGGCAATGAAATATCGCGGACGTATTCCGACCAGTGGGGCATCTACAACGGCTTGAACTATTCGACCTGGCAGGTCAACCCGCCAAATCCGACCGGCTATGCGCCGACCATGATGGTCGCCTGCATGAACGATCCCGGTCCGATCCCCGATCCGGCCCATCCTGGCCAGACCATGACCGACCCCTTGTTCAATCCGGCCTACAGCCAGTTCTGTTACGAGATTCCGTTCATGCCCGGACAGACCCAGTACATGGATACCCCGGTGGTGCCGGTCTCGGCCTTTGCCGAAGGCTACAATCCGCCTGACTGCGCCTATCCGGACGCTACGCCTGCCATCGCCAAGGTCACCGGCGATGCCATCACCGGCGGCGCCGGCCCCTGGGTCAAGGTGGCAGGCAGCGCGCTGACCATCACTGCCATCAACAACACGGGCGATGCGACGGTGCTGAACCATGCTTACTCCGGACCGGCCGCCACCACGGCGCCGTACAACCAGAAGTTCATCACGCGCCATTACGGCTTCGGCGCCAGCCAGGGCAGCGGAACGGTAACGATTGGCGGCGTCAATGCGGTGGTGACTTCATGGAGCGACACCCAGATCAAGGTGCTGGCCCCCTTGCTGAGTGCGTCGCAGTCGAGCTGCCCGGTCCAGCAACGCGGTACGCTGCTGCCGGCCATGTGCGGCGAGCTGGTGATCACCACCAACGCCGGCAAGAAATCGATCGACACGGTGACCGTGACCATCGGCGGCAATACGCCGAAATACATCAATGGCGAGAATGCCGCCGGCAACGCCATCCAGAGCGCGATCGACAGCGCCACTCCTGGCGACATGCTGATCGTCGGTCCCGGCATGTATAGCGAAATGCTGATCATGTGGAAACCGATCCGGCTGCAAGGCGTCGGCGCTTCCTCTGTGACGGTCAACGCCAATACGCATCCGTCCGGAAAGATGGATCCGTGGCGGCGCCAGATCGACTGCCTGTTCGGCGTGGCGATCAACGGCGGCCTGCTCTCGTCGACCAATCCGTTCGATCCGACCGGCACCTACTCGTGCCCGGCGGCGATGCAGCGCAAGGTTGATCCGATTCCGTTCGAGCCTACCATTGGCTGGGATAATACCCTCAATGGCAATCTGGGCGAGCTCCTGATAGAACCTTCGATCATGGGAGCGTATGAAGGCGCGGGCATCACTGTCCTGGCAAAAGGCGTGCGCGACGTGCTGGTGGGCGGCACTCTGCAAGCTGATCCCAACTTCACCGCGAACGGCATCTTCACGCCGCTCACGGCCAGCAGTGCGGATTGCACTACCTACCCTAGCAACTTCCTGTGCAATCCAGCGCGCATCGACGGCATCAGCTTCACCAACAGTTCGCAAGGCGGCGGCGGTATCTTCCTGCACGGCTGGAACCACAACATGGAGCTTGCCAACAACCGCGTCTATGGCAATGCCGGCACCCTGACCGGCGGCATTACCGTTGGCCAGGTTGAGGTGTCGGACGGCACCATAGCCGCGGATGGCGTGACCGAACTGCCGTTCGGCTACAACAACGCTGTCAACGTGCACCACAACGCGGTCACGCTGAACGCTTCCTACGGCGATGAAATCAACTCCACTACGCCGTCCTCGGCCGGTGGCGTCACCTTCTGCTCGGGGGCCGACAACTACCACTTCAACTACAACTGGGTGTGCGGCAACATGAGCAGCGGCGACGGCGGCGGCATGGCGCACTTCGGCTTCAGCTATAACGGCGACATCTCGCACAACTGGGTGCTCTTCAACCAGAGCAACAACCCGACCTTGCCGACTTACGGCGGCGGCGTCATCGTCCAGGGCGTCGCCCCGGACGGCACGTTCTGCGAGAATGCCACGGTCGACCAGGACTGCGCGCCTGAACTCACCGACGGCGCCGGTCCCGGCATCAAGGTTGACAGCAACCTGATCATCGGCAATACCGCCGAAAGCGGCAAAGGCGGCGGCCTGCGGCTGCAGAACATCAACGGCACCGAGGTGCAGCGCAGTCCTAATAATGCCAATGCCTGGTATCAGGTCGGCGTCACCAACAACATCATTGCGAATAACGTCGCCGGCTGGGCCGGAGGCGGCGTCTCCTTGCAGGATGCTGTGCGGGTCAACTTCGTCAACAACACCATCGTTTCCAACGACGCCACGGCGTCGGCCGGTGTGCTGTTCAACACCGCCGCAGCCACTCAAGCCAATGTCGGTCCGCCGAACTGCACTACGGTCGGCTCGGAGACAACCTGCAGCCCGACCACCACTTCGCAGTACGAGCCGGCAGGCCTGGAAACGGCGCGTCACACCACCAACCTGATCACGGCGTTCACCGTGCCAACCGTGGCTTGCCCTGCCGGTTTGCCGAATTGCACGACATTCTCCAACCCGGTGATGACCAACAACCTGTTCTGGCAGAACCGCGCGTTCTATATCACGGTGGGCGGTCTCAATCCGGCGATACCTGGCTTGCAGAATGTGGTGACGCTGAATCCGACCTTGAACCAGGCTGGCCACCAAACGGGTTATTGCGATCCGAATGCGGTCTACTGGGACATCGGCGCCTTTGGCGATACCGGCCCGGCCAACCATGGCTCGGGATTGACGCTCAGTCCGCAGTACTCCATCCTGACCGATGCCGCCGACTATCCGGGAGCCAACAACCTGGGCAGCAATCCGGCCGTGATCAGCCAGTACTGCAATGGCGCACGGGTGCCGCCGGAAGGTGGCGGCAACGGCTTCGCCATGCCTCCCGGCATCGCCGATGCGGTCATACCGAACCCGTTGTTCACCCTGATGCCTGCGGCAACGCCGGATGAAGGCAACCAGTGGATCAACATGTTCTACGGACCGCTGTCCTTGTCCAACGCAACCGTGGCTTCCGGCAGCGCCGGCTACGGTCTGCCGCTGGGCAACTACGCCATCACCGCTGGCTCGCCGGCGATCAACAACGCCACTGCGACAGGTGCGCCTAACCATGACTACTACGGCACCAGCAGGCCGCAAGGAGGCAAGTTCGATATCGGCGCGGTGGAATTCGTGTCGGCGCCGGCTGCCGCCGCGAATGTCACACCGGCCTCGCTGACTTTCAGCGGTACGCCGAGCGGAACCACCAGCGCCGCGCAAGCCCTGACGCTGCATAACTCCGGCACAGCGTCATTGACGGGCATCGCGCTGACATTCACCGGTCCGTTCGCCCGGGGCGCCGGCGATACCTGTACCGCGACCCTGACTGCCGGCGCCAGCTGCACCATCAACGTGGTGTTTGCGCCGACGGCGGTGGCTGCCGCCAGCGGGACGGTAGCGATTGCCGCCAACGTGCCGGTCACAGGTTCGCCAGTGCCGCTCACCGGTACCGGCGTGGCGCGGGTGGTCAGTGCAACCCTAGTGCCGACCGCGTGGACCGCGCCGCCTACCGTGAGGCTGCTGAGCAACGTGACGGGTCCGGTCCAGAACTTTACGCTGACCAATACCGGCAACGTAGCGCTCACCGGCATCACGCAAGGAACGCTGTCAGGCGCCAGCCCGGCTGACTACGCCGTGGTGGCATTGACGTCGACCTGCGGTCCGGCCGTTGGCGGCCAGCTGACGGCGACGACCAGCTTGAATCCGGGCGCCACTTGCGTCGTTTCAGTGCGGTTCCAGCCGCGCACCAGCGTGCCGATCAACAGCGTCAGGAATGCCAGCGTATCGGTCACCGATGCGGCAGGCACGCAGACCTCGACCATGACAGGAACGGCGAAATGAAGTCTGGCGGCCGGTAGTGCTGCCCGCGCCAGGCAAGCGCGGGCAGCCACGGAATCTTCAGGCGGCAACGTATCGGGAGGCAGGAATCACATGAAACTCTATCTGTTCGTATCTTTGTCTGCACTGGCCAGTTTCTCCTTGGCGCTTGCGGCGGAGTCATCGCTGGATGGCGCCAGGCTCGGACAAATGGAAGCTGTGGTTGCCCATTGCGGCAAGCTCAACCCGGCCGACAACGCCAGGTACAGTGAATTGCTGAAGCCGGTGATCGCCGATGCATCGGCGGAAGATCTGGCGGCTGCGCGCAAGACTGAGGCATATCGGCGCGCTTATGAGGAGGTTTCCGGACAGTTGTCCGCAGCAAAGAAAGAGGAAGCGATAGCGGCATGCGCGGGCGCCATAGCGGCAAATAACTAAAGCAAGAACGGCCGCAGAGGCCAACAGGGAAAAACATGAACGTGTCCGGAGAGACAGTGAAATCAGCGGCGCTGACGGCGCTGCTGGCTGGCGGCTTGTGGGTCATCGCGGCCCCGGCTCAGTTTGCCCAGGCACAGCAGGCTCCATCGGCTGCGCCCGGCGCCGCGCGCCCGGCGGCGAAAAAATCCTCTCCGTATCAGCCGGTGAAGATACCGAAGCCGGCCAAGACTTTCTACCAGGCCTATGGCGGCGTCGACAACCTGAGCGTGCGCCAGACCGCATCAGGCAACCTGATCCGTTTCAGCTACCGCGTGGTCGACCCCGCCAGGGCCAAGGCATTGGGCGAAAAGACCGCGACGCCTTACCTGATCGGTCAACGAAGCCATGCCTTGCTGCAAATCCCGGTCATGGACAAAATCGGCCAGCTGCGGCAGAGCGGTACGCCGGAAGCCGGCCAGGAATATTGGATGGTGTTTTCGAACAAGGGCAATCTGATTAAGGCGGGGGACCGTGTCAATGTATTGATCGGCTCCTTTCATTTTGACGGGCTGGTGGTGGAATGATCGTCTGCCAGCGAGCGATGACGATTGAACCGGGATAAAACAAGCTGAGGAGGATCTACTCATGAACCGATTTATTTTGCTGGGCTTGGGCCTGGCGTCGCTGATGGCGACACCCGCCATGACAGTTGCGGCAACCGCAGTCGCCAAGGCCGCGGCAAGCGAGAGCGCTCCGGCCGGCCGTCTGAGTGCGGCGCAGATCGTCGACAGGAATGTAGCGGCGCGCGGCGGCCTGCAAGCCTGGCGCGCGGTCGGCAGCATGAGCATGTCGGGAAAAATCGATGTGGGCGGCAAGCAGGAGACCTCGCTACCGTTCGTGATGACCATGAAGCGGCCGCACAAGAGCCGCTTCGAGCTGCGCTTCCAGGAGCAGACGGCAGTCCAGGTCTACGATGGCGTGCAAGGCTGGAAGGTCCGCCCCTTCCTGGGCCGCGATGAAGTCGAGCCTTTTACACCCGTCGAAGCCAAGGCGGCCGCCGCATGGACCGATCTGGATGGCGCGCTGATCGACTACGCGGCCAAGGGCACGGTAGTGGAGTTTCAGGGCATGGAGGCGGTGGAGGGACATAGCGCCTACAAGCTGAAGCTGACGATGAAAGACCACGTCGAACGCCATCTGTGGATCGACGCCAAGACTTTCCTGGAACTGAAAATCGACGGCGAGCCGCGCAAGCTCGACGGCAGGATGCATAACGTCGCCATTTACTACCGCGACTACAAGACCGAAAACGGCCTGACCCTGCCGTACGTCCTGGAGACGGTCGTCACCGGCGCCAAGGCCAGCCACAAGATCAGCATCCAGCACGTGACGGTGAATCCGCCGACCACCGACGCCATGTTTGCGAAGCCGCAGCTGGCGGTGGCCAAGATGTCCAGCCAATAGGGGACGTTCAATCATGAAGCTGCCTTCAAACCAGATCGCAATGTGGCTGTTTTCCGCCTGCATTTCGGCTTGCCTTGCAGCGCCTGCCTTTGCGCAAGGACCGGCACCAGAATCGGCGACGGGGCAAAGCGGCGAGCATGGTTTGAGCGCGGCCCAGGTCGTCGAGAAAAACGTTGCCGCGAGAGGCGGGGCGGATGCCTGGCGCAAGATCCAGACCATGGCCTGGATCGGACACGTCGAGAGCGCCAATGCAGCGGTGCCGACGCTGCCGTTTGTGCTGGAGCTGAAACGCCCGAACAAGACGCGCTTTGAAATCACCGCGCTCGGCCAGGTAGCGGTGCGGGTGTATGACGGCGCCAGCGGCTGGAAGCTGCGTCCGAGCCGCAACGGCAAACCGGATGTGCAGCCCTATACGCCGGATGAGCAGAAATTTTCGCATGAGGAGCAGGTCATCGATGGTCCGCTTATCGACGCCGAGGCCAAGGGAATTGCCGTCGGCCTGGACGGGATGGATGAGATCGAAGGACACAAGGCCTATCGGCTGAGCGTCAGATTGCCGTCCGGCGTCAGCCATCACGTATGGGTCGATGCAGAGACTTTCCTGGATATCAAATACGACCGCCAGACCCGCGGCGCCATCGGCCAGCCAGCGACGATAACGGTGTTTTACCGTAACTACCGGAGCGTCGAAGGCTTGCAGATTCCGACCGTCATTGAAACCGGCCTGGGCACGGTTCAGGCCAAGAACAAGCTTGTGATTGAAAAAATCGCGCTCAATCCGCCATTGGAAGACTGGCGCTTCGCCAAGCCCGGCACGCAGGGGCGCAACAACTCGGTTTCGATAGGCCCCGACACTGCACAGGCAGCACAGGCAGTCCGGGAAACCGGACGGCCGGCGCGCTGATCATGAACACGCATCTGTCGTGGCCGAGCATCGGATCGATCTGTCCGACTCAGCGCGCGCTCGACAAAGAGAGAGGCTTTGCAAGGATAAAAATACTCCTCCGTGGAGTAGTGTTTGCACAAGTGCAGCGTCCCGCATCGCTTGCGCTTGTGCTTTTTTTTGCATTGGCGCTTGATGCCGGAAACCTGTTCGCAGCGCCGGCAACGCTTGCAACGGCCGGCGTGAGCAGCGCAGGCAACCCGGCGGCGGACGCCGGCGAGACGATTTTCAAGCGCGGCATACGGGGCTCCGGGCAGGCGCTGGTAGCCACCCGCGACGCCGGCGTGCAATTGCAGGGGGCAGCCGCGGCCTGCATCAATTGCCACCGTCCCAGCGGCCTTGGGGCCAAAGCCGGGCGCGACACCATACCGCCGATCACCGGGCGCTATCTGTTCCATCCGCGCGCCAAAGACATGGAAGATCTCGATCTGCCCTACGTGGACGGCATCCGCGCCGACCGCGAGCCGTATACCGATGAAACCATCGCCCGGGCGATCCGCAGCGGCCTCAATTCGGAAGGCAAGCCGCTCAGCTACCTGATGCCGCAGTTCGCGCTGAACGACGCCGACATGGCGGCGCTGATCGGCTACCTGAAGCGTCTTGACCAGCGCCGGCCGCGCGGGGTCGCGGATACGGTGCTGCATTTTGCCACCGTCATTACGCCGGATGCTGACCCGGTGAAACGGCGCGGCATGCTGGATGTGCTGCAGCAGTATTTCGCCGACAAGAACGTTTTCCCGCTTGGCGCGACGCCGCCTTTGCGCACTTCGCGCAGGATGATGTTCATGGTGAATCGCCGCTGGCAGCTGCATGTCTGGGAACTGACCGGCCCGCCGGACGGCTGGGAGCAGCAGCTGAAACAGCATCTGGCGGCGGAGCCGGTGTTTGCCGTGCTGTCGGGGCTGGGCGGCAAGACCTGGGCGCCGATCCATGCATTCTGCGAGGACGAAGCCATACCCTGCCTGTTTCCCAATGTAGAGACGCCGGTGGGCGGCGACAGCGACTTTTATTCCTTGTATCTGTCCAAGGGCGTATTGCTGGAAGCAGAGCTGATCGCAAAGAAAATTCTCGGCGCGAATGGAGGCGATCGCGGCAGGGCGGTGAAGAGCGTGCGCCAGATCTATCGCGCCGGCGACAGCGGCGAGGCGGCTGCCCAGGCGTTGGCCGCAACGCTGAAGCAACATGGCATTGCAGTGTCGAGCCGGGTTGTCCGGCCTGAGGAAAGTGTCGTCATGGCCTTGAAGGGAGCTGCGCGTACGGATGCGCTGGTCATGTGGCTGCGCCCGGCCGATGTCGCCGCGCTCGCCGCCGCGCCGGCGCCGAAGGCGTCGACCGCTGTGTTCATGTCGGGATTGATGAGCGGGCTGGAGCACGCGCCGTTGCCGTCGAGCTGGCGCAGCAGCACCAGCCTGGCCTATCCGGTCGACCTGCCGGAGCGCCGGCGTTACCGGGTCGACTATGCGTTCGGCTGGTTCGCGATCCGGCATATTCCTGTGGTGGCGGAACAGGTCCAGGCGGACACCTATCTTGCCTGCGGCCTGCTGGCGGAGACGCTGAGCCATATGGTCGATACCTTTGTCGGCGACTATCTGGTCGAGCGCATCGAGGACATGCTGGAGCGCCGCATCCTCACCGGCTACTATCCGCGCCTGACGCTGGCGTCGGGGCAGCGTTTCGCCTCCAAGGGCGGGTATATCGTGCGTTTCGCCGAACCTGACGGCGTGCGGCTGGTCGCCGAGGGCGACTGGATGGTGCCGTAGCGGCAGGCTCAGGTGCTTCAGATGGAATTTATAAAATCTTGGGAGCAACTATCATGAAAATAATCATTCAATCCTTCGTCGCCGCCTTGGCGTTGACAGCCGCCGGGGCGGTCGCGCCGCTGGCCTTCGCCGCCAGCGGGTCCGTTGCGAATGCGCCGGATCCGCACGCCCACCACCATCATATGATGTCGGATGTCATGCGTTCGACGGTGGATTACACGCCGCCGGCGGTTTCGCTGGTGAGGGCGGACGGCAAAGCGGTGTCGCTTATCCATGAGCTGGACGACGGGCGGCCGGTTATCCTGACGTTCATCTATACGACTTGCACGTCGATCTGTCCGATGATCAGCCAGACCATGTCGCAGTTGCAGAGCGATCTTGGGAGCGACCGGGACAAGGTGCATATGATGTCGATCTCTATCGATCCGGAGCAGGATACGCCTGCGCGCTTGACGGCGTATGCGAGGAAATACGGGGCGGGGCCGGAGTGGCAGCACTATACGGGCACCATGGCGGCGAGCATTGAAACGCAGCGGGCTTTCGATGTTTATCGCGGGGACAAGATGAACCATAACCCGGTGATGTTTTTGCGGGCGGCGCCTGGCAGGCCTTGGTTGCGGATCGATGGTTTTGCGACGGTGGCTGAGCTGCTGGGCGCTTACCATGAGCTGGTGGCGTCGAAGTGAGGGAACAGTATTCTCCAATTAAATGAGGCGGTAGTTAAACAGGGCGGTAGTTAAAGGGGGGCAGAGTGAACTTTCTGCGCGCCTTTTGCAGAAACTTCACTCTGATCCCACTTAGTGGGCTACGGAGTACAGTCGGCGGCATTCGAAGAACGGTTAGTGCGTAAGTAAGTCGTTTTCTACTCCGTGGAAGCTTGCCGGGGGTAGCCCGGCAGCTAGTCACTTTTTCTTGCTTCGCCAAGAAAAAGTAACCAAAAAGAAGGGCTGGAGCACTGCTCCAGCCAAAGCCGTGAGGGTGTAATTAGTTTTGTGTAAACGGTCATTTGGCAAGACACTGCCACCATAGAGGAAAAAATGACCTACGTAA
>NZ_JBWKVC010000025.1:0-42913 GCF_059421505.1 Collimonas sp. GW821-FHT02H07 | reverse complement strand
CCGGTGGCGCCGAAACCTGTGAACGACAAGCCGAACGATGCTGAACCCATGCAGGTGTCGGACAAGGTGGTCGTCAGCGATGGCGCAACGATATTCGGCACGGTCTTGATGGAATACGTGCCGCCGTAGTCGACCGTGGTCTTGGTGTTGTTAGCGCTGCTGCCTGGCTCGCCTGCGGCGCTGCTGGTTCCTGCCCCTGCCGATGTTCCAGTGCCGGATGCTCCCGTTCCCGACGTGGTCGGCAGGGAGACCGATACGCTCACGGTTGAATTGCCGCCGGTGCCTGAGCCGCCGGTCCCGCTGCCGCCGTTGGTGGCAGATGCGCCATATGTTCCCGAAATCGTATTGGAAGCGGTGCCGCCGGCTGCCGTGCCGCCGGCGGCCGAGCCGCCGACGCCGCCGGCACCGCCGACCGCGGTTGCGGTGGATGTGGTGGTAGGTGTCGTCTGTGCTAGCGCAGGCAATGTGAAGGTCGAGGCTACCAGTATGCCTATAAGTATGCGTTTCATGGCTTCTCCATCGTAATGGTTGGTTTTACAAACGGGAGGGGAAAATTTCTTTCCCCTCCCGCAACTCATAGCTAACCGAGCCGTTGCCTGTTGTTGTTATTAAAATCCAGCGAGTGCTTTTGAATATGCATTGCCGCCGCTGCCGCCATTCCCAGCATAAGCACTGCCGGATTTGGCGCCGCCGGCGAACACAAAGTTGCCAGCTGAGCCGCCGGTATTGGTGGCGCCGATCGATGCGTCAGAGCTGCCGGTGTGAGAGCTGGCCGATCCGCCGCCTGCCAGTGCATTGCCGTTATAGGCTTGTGTACTGCCGGTGGTGCTTGGCATGCCGCCTGCGCCGCCAGTCGAGTCGCCATGCGAGGTGTTGCCGGCATTGCCGCCGCCGGCGCCGCCGCTGGTAGTTCCGCCGCTGGCTGTAGTAGCGCCGCCAGTTGCCGAGCCGCCGCCAGCGCCAGTCCAGTTGTTGCCACTGGTTGCTGCGCCGCCGGTAATGGTTTGAGTGGCGCTGCCGCCCGTTGATGTGCCGCCCATGGCTGTTCCGCCGGTTGCGCCGCCTGAAGTTGCCGAGCCGCCTGCGCCGCCCATGCCGCCGACCGACACCGCGGTGGCGACGCTAGTGGTGGTAGTGGTGCTTGTGCTGGAACCCGAAGAGTGATGAGCGAATGCAGAGACGGCGAACAGTGAAACTATGGATGCGGCAATAATTTGCTTTTTCATTTCTGTTTCTCCTTGGAGTGGGGCATCATTCACCAGTTTGTCTTGCCCATGCGCCCCTGGTCATCGGCAAGTGTTACCACAAATAAAGATCATGTCGGTAGCATGCTGTGCATAAGAAATGCGCCGGATGAAGGCGAAATTCTTATGCAGCAACAAGCGTTCCGAATGTCTCAGCCGAGCTGAACGAAAATGTCTCTTTTTGACAGGACAAAGCGTGATCGAAGTGCGCTGTTTTGGGCGCGATCAACGCAGGGCTCGTCGAGCGAGTGCATTTACGTTGATCTGATAATAGGAGTGCAAAACCTAGTGTTTACGACAAAACCTTGTCAGCATCGGACAGATAAGTTGGCTGATTTGGCTAGTGTTTTTCCGTGCCGCATCTTGGGAGCGCTAACAAAAAAAATATAAAAATGCCATTTCATTCTTGGCGCTTGAAATGGTGTCGCTGCAAATAATGACGTACGGGAAAACTGTCGAGAGCATGTGATGTCCGTTTTTGACAAGGCGCAAAACAACATGCGCAAACTCCGGATGGTTTCGCTGAAATTGCATGTGCGGCGCCGCTTTCCGATGTGGTGCGCAGTCGGATTTTTATATGGAGCGGCTTGTGCATCGAGGTGCTGTGCTGATTTTTTTTTTTGCGGTCGACATAGACCTCGGCAGCGTGAAATTTTTACGGGCTCGCGATTATCGGATATATTGCCGCATGCTAATTTTTGTCCCGCTGGCAGGTGCTGCCGGGCCACTCAATCCAAATTGAAAAGCCAGCCATGAATATTGCGGAACTGTTTTCTCTCGCGGCCATCTGGGGCGCATCGTTTCTTTTCATGCGCATCGGTACGCCCGAATTCGGTCCGGTGCCGCTGATCGCATTGCGCGTCGGCATCGCGGCGCTGGTGCTGCTGCCGGTATTGCGTTCGGCTGTTGCGCGTGGTCATTTGCGCAGCAAGTTGTGGCCGATGCTGGTGGTCGGCGTCACCAATTCGGCCTTGCCGTTTTCGCTGTTTGCCTACTCGACCTTGTATGTGAACGCCGGTTTCGATGCCGTCTTGAACGCCACCGTGCCGTTGTGGACTGGCCTGATCGCGTTCGTCTGGCTGAAAACGCCGATGAGCCGGCCGCAGGTGATCGGCATGCTGGTCGGCATGGCGGGCGTGATTGTGCTGGTGTGGGACAAGATCGGCGAGGGACAGCCCGGAGTCTGGCTGGCGACCGGCGCGGTGCTGCTGGCCACGCTGTCCTACGGCTTTGCGATCAACTATTCGAAAACCCGCCTGGCCGGCGTGCCGCCTTTTGTCGTGGCGTGCGGCAGCCAGCTGGCGGCGACCTTGGTGCTGCTGCCGCTGGCATTGCTGTACTGGCCGGCGGCGCCGGTGTCCAGCCTCGCCTGGTATTCGGTGCTGGCGCTGGGCGTGCTGTGCACCGGCGTGGCCTATGTGATCTTCTATCGCCTGTTGGACCGCGTTGGCTCGGCCTATGCGGCTTCCGTGACTTTCCTGATTCCGATCTTCGGCGTGATCTGGGGCGCCATTTTCCTGAAGGAGCAGGTGACGGCCGGCATGATCCTCGGCTGCCTGATCATCTTGCTGGGAACCGCGCTGGCGACAGGCAAACTCGATCTGTCCGCCTATCTGCGCGGCAAAGCGGCTAAATAAGCGCTAAACAATTTCTAGCTTTGGCGTTCCCGGGGCAAGGCAATACGTGAATATAAGCAACACGCCAGGGCCGCGAATGTCATTTTCACGACGTTCTAGAGCATTGGCGGGCTGCTTCTATGGCATAATCAAGAGCTAAATTCACTGTTTTGCGCGGTCTCGAAGCCGCCCTGGATCATGCTTAAAACGCTCTATGACAAACTCTGGGATGCCCATGTCGTCCATACCGAACAGGACGGCACGGCGATTCTGTATATCGATCGACATCTTTTGCACGAGGTCACCAGCCCTCAGGCCTTCGAAGGACTGAAGCTGGCCGGGCGCAAGCCATGGCGCCTGCCGGCCAACCTGATGGTGGCCGACCATAACGTGCCCACTACCGGCCGCGCCAACGGCATTGCCGATCCGATATCGCGCTTGCAGGTCGAAACGCTGGATGCCAATGCCAAGAGCTATGGCCTGACCTATTTCGGCATGAACGACCACCGCCAAGGCATCGTCCACGTGATCGGGCCGGAGCAGGGCGCGACCTTGCCGGGCATGACGGTCGTATGCGGCGATTCGCACACTTCCACCCATGGCGCCTTCGGCTGCCTGGCGCATGGTATCGGCACCTCGGAAGTCGAACACGTGCTGGCTACGCAAACCTTGCTGACCAAGAAATCCAAATCGATGCTGGTGCAGGTCGACGGCGCGATTCCCAACGGCGTTACCGCCAAGGATATCGTGCTGGCCGTGATCGGCCGCATCGGCACCGCCGGCGGCACCGGCTACGCGATTGAATTCGCCGGCACGGCGATTCGCGCCTTGTCGATGGAAGGCCGCATGACGGTCTGCAACATGGCGATTGAAGCCGGCGCCCGCGCCGGCATGATTGCCGTCGACGACACCACGCTGAACTATGTCAAGGGCCGGCCGTTTTCGCCGGCAGGGCCGCATTGGGAGCGCGCCGTGACCTACTGGCGCACCTTGCATTCCGATTCCGGCGCCAAATTCGACATGGTGGTGACGCTGAATGCCGCCGAGATCAAGCCGCAAGTGACCTGGGGCACCTCGCCCGAAATGGTGGTGGCAGTGGACGGCCGCATTCCCGATCCGGACAAGGAAAAAGACGCCACCAAGCGCGACGGCATGGAAAAGGCGCTGGCCTACATGGCGCTCAAGCCGAACACCGCGATTGAAGATATCCGCATCGACAAGGTCTTCATCGGCTCCTGCACCAACTCGCGGATTGAAGATCTGCGCGCCGCGGCGGCAGTGGTGCGCGGCAAGTTCCGCGCTTCCAACGTCAAGCTGGCGATGGTGGTGCCGGGCTCCGGCCTGGTCAAGGAACAAGCGGAGCGTGAAGGCCTGGACAAGATTTTCAAGGATGCCGGCTTTGAATGGCGCGAGCCGGGCTGCTCGATGTGCCTGGCGATGAACGCCGACCGGCTGGAGCCGGGCGAACGTTGCGCTTCCACCTCGAACCGCAACTTCGAAGGCCGCCAGGGCGCCGGCGGCCGCACCCATCTGGTCAGCCCGGCAATGGCAGCGGCGGCAGGGATCGCCGGCCATTTCGTGGATATTCGCTCGCTATAAGATTGAAGGATAGAAAAATGATGAAGAAAATGATCACCCTGTGCGTGTTGCTGACGAGTGTTTACGCGCTGACTGCTTGCAATACCTTTCACGGCTTTGGCAAAGATGTTGAACACGTCGGCGAAAAGATTCAAGGCAAGTGATCACCCCGCGCAAGCGGAACGGCGTCAAGAAAAGGCGCATCAAGATTGGATATGTGATGAATAAATTTACTGTACTGGATGGCTTGGTGGCGCCGCTGGACCGCGCTAACGTCGATACCGATGCGATTATCCCCAAGCAGTTCCTGAAGTCGATCCAGCGCACCGGTTTCGGCCCCAACCTGTTCGATGAATGGCGTTACCTGGATCATGGCGAGCCGGGCATGGATAACTCGCGGCGTCCGCTGAATCCGGATTTCGTCCTCAACCAGCAACGCTACCAGGGCGCATCGATTTTGCTGACGCGCAAGAATTTCGGCTGCGGTTCCTCGCGCGAGCATGCGCCGTGGGCGCTGGACCAGTACGGCTTCCGTGCCGTTATCGCGCCCAGCTTCGCCGATATCTTCTTCAATAACTGCTTCAAGAACGGTTTGCTGCCGATCGTGCTGCCTGAGGCGCAGATCGACCGCCTGTTTGACGAAGTCAAAGCCTTCCCCGGCTACAAGCTGGTGATCGACCTGGAAAAGCAACTGGTCAGCACGGCCAACGGCAATCTGGCTTTCCCGTTTGAAGTCGGTGAGTTCCGCAAATATTGCCTGCTGAACGGCCTTGACGATATCGGCCTGACCTTGCGCCAGGCTGACAAGATCCGCGAATTTGAAGAGCGTCATCTTTTTGCGCAGCCTTGGCTGAGCAACACCATCTAAGCGATATTTTTGATTATTCAATCCAGGAAAAAATGAAAATAGCAATCTTGCCAGGTGATGGCATCGGTCCGGAAATCGTCGAGCAAGCGGTCAATGTGTTGAACGCGCTGGGCGAAAAATTTGAACTGGAAAGCGCGCCGGTCGGCGGCGCCGGCTATGCCGCGCACGGCCATCCACTGCCGGAAGGCACCCTGAAACTGGCAAAGGAAGCTGATGCCATCCTGTTTGGCGCGGTCGGCGACTGGCAGTACGATACCCTGGAACGTTCGCTGCGCCCGGAGCAGGCGATTCTCGGCTTGCGCAAGCACCTCGGCCTGTTCGCCAACCTGCGTCCGGCGATCCTGTATCCGGAATTGGCCAACGCCTCGACGCTGAAGCCGGAAGTGGTGTCCGGACTGGATATCCTGATCATCCGTGAGCTTACCGGCGACATCTATTTCGGCCAGCCGCGCGGCGTTCGCACCGCGCCGGACGGCGCTTTCAAGGGTGAACGCGAAGGTTTCGACACCATGCGCTACGCCGAGTCGGAAATCCGCCGCATCGCGCACGTCGCCTTCCAGGCGGCGCAAAAGCGCGGCAAGCGCCTGACCAGCGTCGACAAGGCCAATGTGCTGGAAACCTTCCAGTTCTGGAAAGACATCGTCACTGAAGTACATAAAGAATATCCTGACGTTGCGCTGGATCACATGTATGTCGACAACGCCGCGATGCAACTGGTGCGCGCGCCGAAGAAATTCGACGTCATCGTCACCGGCAACATGTTTGGCGACATCCTGTCGGACCAGGCAGCCATGCTGACCGGTTCGATCGGCATGCTGCCGTCGGCTTCGCTGGACGCCAACAACAAGGGCCTGTACGAGCCGTCGCACGGTTCAGCGCCGGATATCGCCGGCAAGGGCATCGCCAATCCGCTGGCGACGATCCTGTCGGCGGCCATGATGCTGCGCTTCTCGCTGAACAAGGCGGAGCAGGCTGACCGCATCGACAACGCCGTCAAGAAAGTGCTGGCGCAAGGCTTGCGTACCGCGGATATCTACGAAGCGGGCACGACCAAGGTCGGCACCAGTGAAATGGGCGCGGCCGTGGTGAAAGCGCTGGGATAATAGAATTTGGCAGGTGGGTCTGCCGTGGAGTGCGGGGCTTTTCCCCGATTTTGTTAGGGAATCATGATGAAACTGGTTGGTTTGGTCGGTTGGCGTGGCATGGTGGGTTCGGTCTTGTTGCAGCGTATGCAGGAAGAGGGCGATTTCGCTCATATCGAACCGGTATTTTTCTCAACTTCAAATGCCGGCGGCAAAGCTCCGGCACTGGCGAAAAACGAAACAACGTTGAAAGACGCCACCGATATTGAAGCCTTGAAAAAATGCGACATCATTATTACCTGCCAGGGCGGCGACTACACCAGCGAGATTTTCCCTAAGCTGCGTGCGGCCGGCTGGAACGGTTACTGGATCGATGCCGCATCGACCCTGCGCATGAAGGACGACGCCATCATCGTGCTGGATCCGGTCAACCTGAATGTGATCAAGGACAGCCTCAAGCGCGGCGTCAAGAACTACATCGGCGGCAATTGCACCGTATCCTGCATGATGATGGGCCTGGGCGGCCTGTTCGAGCATGACATGATCGAGTGGATGACGTCCATGACCTACCAGGCGGCTTCCGGCGGCGGCGCCCAGCACATGCGCGAACTGCTGACCCAGTTCGGCTCCATCAACGCCGAAGTCAAGGCGCTGCTGGACGATCCGAAATCGGCCATCCTGGAAATCGACCGCAAGGTGCTCGGCAAGCAGCATTCGATGCCGGCCGATGAAACCAAGCAGTTCGGCGTGCCGCTGGGCGGCAACCTGATTCCATGGATCGACAAGGACCTGGGTGCGGGCTTGTCGAAGGAAGAATGGAAAGCCGGCGCCGAAACCAACAAGATCCTCGGCCGCGGCGAAGGCTTCAGCAATGGCGGCAAGGTAATCCCGGTGGATGGCCTGTGCATCCGCATCGGCGCCATGCGCTGCCATTCGCAGGCATTGACCATCAAGCTGAAGAAAGATGTGCCGCTGGATGAAATCAATGACATCATCGCCAGTAATAACCAGTGGGTGAAGGTGGTGCCTAATGACAAAGAGTCATCAATGCACGACCTGACGCCCGCAGCGGTTACCGGCAGCCTGACAATTCCTGTCGGTCGTCTGCGTAAATTGCAGATGGGCGGCGATTATTTGTCAGCATTTACCGTCGGCGACCAGTTGCTCTGGGGCGCGGCAGAACCGTTGCGCCGCATGCTGCGCATCGTTCTGGATAACTGAGCCGCTGACTTGTCGCACTAGTTGTGATATTGTTGCCGACTTGCAATAAAGCCCGCTAAGTCTTTCCTGAGAATGGCTTGGCGGGTTTGATGTATCTAGTCGTATTGATTGGCATTTATTATTATTTGGCTGTGTTTATCGCATATTGATACGCATGCATGTCAATCTGCATATTGATTTTTAAAAAAACTGGGTACAGTATTTGCTTTCAGCAAGATTTGTTTCCTTATACGCCAACGGATAGTCCTTCATGCCACACAACATGCACCCGAATTCTTCGAATAAATTTATTTCCACCGGTTTAAAGACCCTCACTGCAGCCGTGGTTTCGACCCTGCTGATGGTGTCTAACGTTGAGGCTGCCGGGCTGGGTAAATTAACCGTGCTGTCCTCGCTGGGGCAACCGTTACGTGCAGAAATTGAGCTTACCTCGGTAAGCCAGGATGAGGCGGGCGGCCTGGTGGCCAAGCTGGCCAGTCCGGAAACCTACCAGAAGGCCAATATCGATTTCAATCCGGCCTTGCTGTCTTTGCAGTTCGCTATCGACCAGCGCGGCGACCGCCGTTTCGTGCGGGTGACTTCAAGCCAGCCGATCAATGAGCCTTTCGTCGACATGCTGATGGAGCTGGGCGGCACCAAGTCGCATCTGGTGCGCGAATACACCTTGCTGCTGGATCCAGCCGGCCAGCGCCAGGCTCAACCGGCCCAGATGGCGGCCCCGGCGCGTAATGCCGCTGCTGCCGCACCGGTTGTACGCGTGGCGCCAAGCCAGGCAGCACCGTCGTCGCAGACTGGCGGCGGTTCCACCATATCCGATGCCACGCGCGCCGCGGCAGCCAGAGCTGTCGCCGGTGGCGGCAATGGCAATAGTCCTGCGGCCGGCAAGGCGGCAGGTTCGGGCAGTCCGGCCAAGGCGGCCCAGGCAGCGCCGGCGGCGGAATCCTCGGGCGGCGATTATCACGTCAAGAAGGGCGATACACTGGCGCGCATCGCCAGCGAAAACCTGCCTGCCGGCGTTTCGCTCGACCAGATGCTGGTGGCCTTGTACCGCAGCAATGAAGGCGCGTTTGTCGGCAAGAACATGAATCGTCTGCGTTCCGGCCAGATCCTGTCGATTCCTGATGCCGCCAGCGCCGGCAGCGTCAGCAAGTCGGAAGCACGGAACGTGGTCGTAGCGCAGTCGAAGGACTTCAAGAGCTATCGCAATACGCTGGCCGGACTGGTTGAGTCGGCCGCTCCGGCGGCAACCGCGGAGCCGCGCCAAAGCAGCGGCGGCAAGATTACCTCCAAGGTGGAAGAACAGGCCACGCCTGCCAGCGAATCCAAGGACAAGCTGAAACTGTCGCGCGGTGCGGCTGCGGCCGGCGCTGCTGACGCCAAGGCGGCAGCAACTGCGGCGACGGAAGAAAAGATCGCCCGCGAAAAAGCGGCTGCCGAAGCTCAGGCGCGCGTCAAGGAACTGGAAAAGAATGTCAGCGATCTGCAAAAGACGCTGGAACTGAAAAACAAGAACCTGGCTGACCTGCAGAATCAGGCCGCCAGCGTGAAACCTGCCGCACCTGCAGCGGCGCCTGCTCCTGTCGTGGCTGCAACCCCGGCCCCAGCCCCTGTTGCAGATGCTCCGGCGCCTGCGGTCGCGGCTCCGGCCAAGACTGATTCAGCCGATGCACCGGCAGCTGCCGGCGCGGCTATCGTCGCTACCGGAGCAGCAGCCCCTGTGGCTTCTGCAACGGCGGCGGCTGATGCCGCCAGCGCTGCAGCCCCGGCGGCCGATGCGCCTAAGCCTGTGGCCAAGCCAAAAGCGGCGCCTGCGCCAGCGCCAGAACCAAGCATGCTTGCCAGCCTGACCGATAATCCATTGCTGCTGCCGGTTGGCGGCGTGCTGGTGGCATTGCTGGCCGGCCTCGGCCTGTTCCGCTACCGTCGCAACCGGGCGCGCCAGCAAGCGTTCCTGGACAGCAGCGGCGCGCCAATGACGAATTCGAGCTTGAAGGGTAATTCCCTGTTCGGCTCGACCGGCGGTCAGAGCGTCGACACCAAGAACAGCATTTTCAATTCGAATTTCGTGCCATCGGTCAGCCATCTCGACACCAATGTCGATCCGGTCGCCGAGGCTGATGTATACATCGCTTACGGACGCGATGCGCAGGCCGAAGAAATTCTGAAAGAAGCGTTGCGCAATCAGCCAGGCCGCAATGCAATCCGCGTCAAGCTGCTGGAAATCTATGCCAACCGCAAGGATCCGCGCTCGTTTGAAATCCTGGCCAGCGAGTTGTACAGCCTGACTCGCGGCGAGGGCGAGGACTGGCAGCAGGCAGCGGCACTGGGCCTGAATGTCGATCCGGCCAATCCGCTGTACGGCGGCGGCAAGCTGCAGGAGCAGGTGATCGCCAAGGCCGATGCAATTACTGCACCGACCCAGCCTATGGATGGTCTTGATTTCAACTCGCTGACAGCACCGACCGAGCCGCAAGCTGCGCCGGCGCCGATTCCTGAGCTTGTGCATGCCGCCCCTGCGGCAGAATTGCTGGCGCCATTGAGCCAGAATGATCTGGGCAAGCAAGGCAACGCCGCTCCCAAGGCAGAGATCAGCGACATGGATTTCGATCTGGAAGAACTCGGCAGCGCCGCGTCCGCCAATCAGAACACCGTGCTGTTGTCGCCCGTGCACGAAGCCGGCAAGTCGATGCTCGATTCGCTCGATTTCGAACTGGATCATAAGGCAGCTGCTCCTGCCGCCGTTGCGGCGCCTGCCGTAGCTAAAGTAGCAGAGACGGCTGCGCCGGCAGTGGCGGCGTTCGGCGCGCTGGATTTCCCGGCCGGCGGCCAGCCGTCCAACTACGAGCCCGCCCACGCTCACATCGACCTGCCATTTGAAACCAAGCCGGCAGTCAAAGCGCCTGTGGCGCCTTCGTATGCGCAACATGCAGAGCCGATGGTGGCGCCGCTGGAATTCAATCTGTCCGGCATGAACCTGGACCTGGACAGCGCGGTCCATGCGCATGCTCCGGCAGCAGCCAGCGCTCCTGTGGCAGCCGTCGCTGAAGTGGCGTCGGCGGCAGCCAGCGCCAATCCTGAAATGGCAACCAAGCTCGACCTGGCTGTCGCTTACAAGGAAATCGGCGACAAGGAAGGCGCACGCGAGTTGCTGGAAGAAGTATTGAAGGGCGGCAGTGCAGAGCAGGTAGATGCAGCGAAGCTGTTGATCGCTAAACTGTAATCAGTGCGTTGCCTCCTGACTGAGGAGGCAACTCACTGCTAGAATCACGGTAGCATTTTGCCAAAGGACGGGCGCAGCGTAATGCTTGCGCCCGTTTTCATTTATATAACAGGATTTGGATGAAACGTATCGTTCTCGGCGTGCAGTACGACGGCACGCCTTGGCAAGGATGGCAGACCCAGCCCAGCGGCAAGACCGTGCAGGACCGGCTTGAGCTTGCCCTGCAAAAATTCACCCAGGGCCCGGTCGCCACTACCTGCGCCGGCCGTACTGACTCGGGCGTGCATGCGCTGGAGCAGGTAGTGCATTTCGATACCCACCTGTCGCGCGAGATATTTTCCTGGGTGCGCGGCCTGAATGCCTTTTTGCCGCCTTCCATCGCCGTGCGCTGGGCGCATGAACTGCCTATCGTTGCCGGCGGCGAGGAGCAGGACAATTTCCACGCGCGTTTCAGCGCCAGCGCCCGGACTTATCATTATCTCTTGTATAACAACCCGGTTCGCTCGCCGCTGCTGGAGGGCAAGGCAGGGTGGGTATTCCGGCCTCTGGAGGTCGAGCTGATGCGCCAGGCGGCGGCCCACCTGATCGGCACTCACGATTTTTCCGCATTCCGCGCCATCGAGTGCCAGGCCAAGTCGCCGGTGCGCAGCATGGACCAGATCGGCATAGAGCGGCGCGGCGATCTGATCGTCTTCACCTTGCGCGCCAACGCCTTCCTGCATCACATGGTGCGCAATATCGTCGGTTCCCTGATCTACACCGGCCATGGCAGCAAACCGCCGCACTGGATCGCGGAACTGCTGCAGCAGCGCGACCGCAGCCGGGCGGCACCGACCTTCATGCCGGACGGCTTGTACCTTGCGCAAGTGGCTTACGACCAGAAATGGCAGCTGCCGCAGCAGCCGGCGGGACTGTTGCCCTGGCTGTAAAAGCGAAGGCCTCGTCAGGAAGTAAATTGGCTGTCAATTTGTCATGCCTGCAGAATGATATAGTGTGTTTGTTGATATTTTGTTGAATAGACCAGCCCATGAGCCACCGTACCAGAATCAAGATCTGCGGCCTGACCCGCGAACAGGACGTGCGCGCGGCCGTAGAAGCGGGCGCCGACGCGCTCGGTTTTGTGTTCTATCCCAAGAGCCCGCGCTACGTCACGCCCAGCCAGGCCGCGGCCCTGATCGCTACGGTGCCGCCGTTCATCACCACCGTCGGCTTGTTTGTTAACGCCGAGGCTGCGCAGCTGCGGGAAATCGTGGCCGAAGCGCCGGTATCGCTGCTGCAATTCCACGGCGATGAAACGGTAGGGCACAGCGCGGCGCTGGCGGCGGCAGTCAACCGGCCGTTTATCCGCGCCATGCGCATTGGAAATGCAACCCTGGCTGCAGATTTGATAGAATATGCCCAGGCCTACGCAGCCGGCAGCCGTCTGTTTGCAGGATTGCTGCTGGATACCCTGGTAGAAGCTTACGGTGGCAGTGGAAAGGTATTTGATTGGTCTCTCATCCCAAAAGAGCTCGCGCCTCAGGTCGTTTTAAGTGGTGGCTTGAGCGTGCACAATGCGACTGACGCGGTAAAGCGCGTACGTCCCTTTGCGGTCGACATCAGCAGTGGCGTCGAACAAGAAAAGGGCATCAAGGACGCCGCCAAGATTCGCGCATTCATTGCCGCGATACGGCAGGCGGATGCAGATTCGGGCGAGATATAGCCGCAGTGGCAAAAAAAAGCAGCTGCAGCATTGCCTGGATCGGCAAACCGGCACACCTTTATAGAGACAAATCATGAAAGAGTTCACCCCACTCGAGCAATATGCCGAGCGCCAGCCGCTCGCCGCCAGCACCTTGCGCCAGAGCGCGCAATACAATTTGCCAGACGCCAAAGGCCATTTCGGCATGTACGGCGGCAGCTTCGTCTCGGAAACCCTGACCCTGGCCCTGAGCGAATTGCAGCAGGCTTATGCCAAATATCAGAACGAGCCGCAATTCCTGGCCGAATTCCACAGCGAACTGAAACACTTCGTCGGCCGCCCCAGTCCGATTTACCACGCCAAGCGCTGGTCGGAACAGATGGGCGGCGCGCAGATCTATTTCAAGCGCGAGGATTTGAATCACACCGGCGCCCACAAGATCAATAATGTGATCGGCCAGGCCTTGCTGGCCCGGCGCATGGGCAAGCCGCGCGTGATCGCGGAAACCGGCGCCGGCCAGCACGGCGTCGCCACCGCCACCATCTGCGCCCGCTTCGGCCTTGAATGCGTGGTCTACATGGGCAGCGAAGACGTCAAGCGGCAGATGCAGAACGTCTACCGCATGAATCTGCTGGGGGCCAAGGTGGTGCCGGTGGAATCCGGCTCCAAGACCTTGAAAGACGCGCTCAACGAAGCCATGCGCGACTGGGTCACCAATGTCGAAGACACTTTCTACATCATCGGCACGGTGGCCGGCCCGCATCCTTATCCGATGATGGTGCGCGATTTCCAGTCGGTGATCGGCAACGAGTGCCTGACGCAGATGCCGGAAATGGCCGGACGCCAGCCTGACCATGTGGTCGCCTGCGTTGGCGGCGGCTCGAACGCGATGGGGATTTTCTATCCGTATATCGATCACCACGATGTCGCGCTGATCGGAGTGGAAGCTGCTGGCGAGGGCCTGGCCAGCGGCAAGCATTCCGCCTCGCTGACGCTGGGTTCGCCGGGTGTGCTGCATGGCAACCGCACCTATCTGCTTCAGGATGAAAACGGCCAGATCATTGAGACCCATTCGGTTTCCGCCGGGCTGGACTATCCGGGCGTGGGCCCTGAGCATGCCTGGCTCAAGGATTCCGGCCGCGCCACTTACGAAACCGTGACCGATGACGAAGCGTTGGCGGCCTTCCATACCTGCTGCCGCATCGAAGGGATCATTCCGGCGCTGGAATCGAGCCATGCGCTGGCGTATGCAGCGCGGCTGGCGGCGACCTTGCCGAAGGATAAAATCATCCTGGCCAATTTGTCCGGTCGCGGCGACAAGGACATGCACACTGTTGCCGAACGCTTGAAACTGGCCTAGTCCGTGACCAGGTCCGGGCCGGCAGCGCCGCGGCCCGGCACAAGCGCAAGCTCCCCACAACGCAATTCATTTCGATAAAATTCGATAAATCCTATGTCCCGAATCCAGACTACCCTGGCCGCACTCGCGGCCGCCAATAAAAAAGGCTTGATCCCATTCATCACCGCCGGCGATCCGGCGCCGGAACTGACCGTGCCGCTGATGCACGCGCTGGTCAGGGGCGGCGCCGACATCCTGGAACTGGGCGTGCCGTTTTCCGATCCAATGGCGGAAGGGCCGGTGATCCAGCGCGCTTGCGAGCGCGCGCTCAAGTTTGGCGTCAGCCTGCATGACGTCCTCGGCTACGTGCGCGAGTTCCGCCAGACCAACAGCAGCACGCCGGTGGTATTGATGGGCTATGCCAATCCGCTGGAGCGGATGGGTGTCGACGCTTTCATTGCGGCTGCGAAAGAAGCTGGGGTCGACGGCAGTATCGTGGTCGACTATCCGCCGGAAGAGTGCGAAGAGTTCGCCGAGAAAATGCAGGCCAACGGCATGGATCCGATTTTCCTGCTTGCGCCGACGTCGACCGAAGAGAGGATTAAGCAAGTTGCCAAGGTCGGCGGCGGATTCACGTATTATGTGTCGTTGAAGGGGGTAACCGGCGCCGCCAATATCGACACGGCAGAGGTGGCGGCGCGCGTAGCGGCCATTCGCAAGCATGTTAAATTGCCAATCGGCGTCGGTTTCGGCATCCGCGACGCGGTCACTGCCAAGGCCGTGGCGCAGGTATCGGACGCCATCGTCATCGGCAGCCGGATCATCCAGGAATTGGAAAATACGCCGCCTGCACAGGCGGTGGCAGCAGTGGAAAGTTTTTTGTCGGGAATCAGAAAAGCGCTGGATGAATGATTTTTGACATCTTTTGATGTATTAATGACACGTAATCTATCTTTGATTAGCTATTTCGCTGATGCAGGGATAAAGGTAAAATTCGGCAAGAAAAAAATCTGAAGGAGGTCGCTCCATGAGTTGGCTAGAAAAATTACTACCCCCGCGCATTCAGCGCAGTGACTCGGCAACCCGCAAGTCCATCCCTGAAGGCCTGTGGGTCAAGTGCCCATCCTGCGAAGCGGTGCTGTATCGTACCGACCTGGAATCGAACATCCATGTCTGCCCGAAGTGCGATCACCACATGCGGATACGCGCACGTGAGCGCCTGGACGCGCTGCTGGATGCAGGAGGGCGCTATGAAATCGGCCAGGAAACGCTGCCGATCGATACGCTCAAGTTCAAAGACAGCAAGAAATACCCTGATCGCCTCAAGGCAGCGATGGACGCCACCGGCGAAACCGATGCCCTGATCGTGCTCGGCGGCTCCATCATGACCTTGCCGGTAGTGGTGGCGGCGTTTGAATTCGAATTCATGGGCGGCTCCATGGGCTCAGTCGTCGGCGAGCGCTTTGTGCGCGGCGCCCAGGTAGCGCTGGAGCAGAAAGTACCGTTCATCTGCATTACCGCCACCGGCGGCGCGCGCATGCAGGAGGGCTTGCTGTCGCTGATGCAGATGGCCAAGACCACTTCCATGCTGACCAAGCTGTCGGAAAAGAAGCTGCCGTTCATCAGTGTCCTGACCGACCCGACCATGGGCGGCGTCTCCGCTTCGTTCGCCTTCATGGGCGACGTCGTGATCGCCGAGCCGAAAGCGCTGATCGGCTTTGCCGGTCCGCGCGTGATCGAGAACACCGTGCGTGAAAAGCTGCCTGAGGGCTTCCAGCGTGCCGAGTTCCTGGTCACCAAGGGCGCCGTCGACATGATTGTCGACCGTCGCAAGATGCGTGAAGAAATCGCCCGTTTGTTGGCGTTGTTGCAAGATCAGCCGGCCGAATCCATCGCCTGATGTAAAGCCTGTTCCAAGGCCTGAACTGTCGCCGGTTCAGGCCTTTTGTTTTTTAGCTGGATGTCAAAATGTCAAATATCTCCGCCAAGCCTGTGACGCTTGCCGACTGGCTCGCGCTGCTGGAGTCGCGCCATTTCAAAACTATCGACATGGGCCTGGACCGGGTAGTGCAGGTGAAGGAAAAGTTGCAGCTGCAATTCGCCTGTCCGGTGATCATGGTGGCCGGCACCAACGGCAAGGGCTCGACCTGCGCCATGCTGGAATCGATATTGCTGCGCGCCGGCTACAAGGTCGGGCTGTACATCAAGCCGCATTTCCTCGACTTCAACGAACGCGCCCGCATCGGCGGCGAATCGGCTTCGGACGCCGCCCTGATCGCCAGCTTTGAAGCGGTGGAAGCGCTGCGCGGCGATATTTCCCTGACTTACTTTGAATTCACCACCCTGGCCATCATGCACCTGCTGGCAGAGGCCAAGCTCGATGTGGTGATCCTGGAAGTTGGCTTGGGCGGGCGTCTCGACGCCGTCAATATTGTCGATGCCGACGTTTCCATCGTCACCAGCGTGGATATTGACCACACCGAATACCTGGGCGACACGCGCGAGAAAATCGGCTTTGAAAAGGCCGGCATTTTCCGTCCGGGCAAAGCTGCCATCTGCAGCGACCCGGTGCCGCCGCAATCCCTGGTCGACCATGCCAACGCCATCGGCGCCGATCTCTGGCTGCTGGGACGCGACTTCAACTATACCGGCGACAAGCAGCAGTGGAACTACGGCGGCCGCGGCCAACGCCGCAATGCGCTGGGCTATCCCAGCCTGCGCGGCGCCAATCAGCTGCTGAACGCTTCGGCGGCGCTGGCGGCTTTAGAGGCGTTGCGGCAGCAATTGCCGGTCAGCGCGCAGGAAGTGCGCAGCGGCTTCGTCATGATGGATCTGCCTGGCCGCTTCCAGGTGCTGCCAGGCCAGCCGCTGGTGATCCTGGATGTTGCGCATAATCCGCACGCGGCTGCGACGCTGGCGCAAAATCTTGACAACATGGGCTTCCATCCCTACACCTATGCGGTGTTCGGCGCCATGCTGGACAAGGATATCGAAGGCATCGTCGCGCAGCTGAAAACACGCATCGATCACTGGTGCCTGACCGCCTTGCCGCTGCCGCGCGCCGCCAGCGGCGAGCAATTGAAAGAACGTTTGCTGGAAGCCGGTGTCCATCCCGAGGACGGAGAATCGAGCATCAGCAGTTTCGACTCTCCCGCTGAAGCCTATGCAAATGCCTTAGGCAGGGCAGGTGAGAATGATAGAATTGTGGTTTTCGGATCGTTCCTGACTGTCGCTGGCGTAATGGCGGCGAGAAAGTCCGGATTTCACTGACGATTTATCGGCGGCCTTGGTTTCTGGCCGCTGACTAGCTAGCAAAATATATCGCATGGGTTTGTTCTCTTTTCTTCGCAAAAACAAGCAGCAAACCGACCCCGACCAGGGTGTTTACCGTTCCAAGGACGATACCGGAATCGGCCCGGACGCCGAGCAGGCGGAATTGCCTTTGCGCGCGCGCAAAGCCAGGACTGGCAAGGCGGCCAATCAGCAGAACGAAGCAGTGGATCCGGTCCTGCCGGAAAAGAAGCGTGCCCGCCGCCGTCTGGTGGGAGCAGTGGCGCTGGTGCTGGCGGTCGTGATCGTGCTGCCGATGATCCTCGATTCCGAACCGAAACCGCTGGCGGACGACATTGCGATCCAGATTCCCTCGCGCGACACGCAAGCAGCGAGTGCTTCTGCCAGTGCGGCGGCCTCAGTCAATAGTAGCGGTCTCGATAAGCAGGAAGAAATAGTCGATCCCGCCAGCAGTACTCCTCCTGCGGCGGCTGTCAAACCGCCCGCAGCTGCAACGCCGCCGGCAACTGCCGCCATCAAGCCTGCGGCGCCCGACAGTCTTGCCGTTGTGACGCCGCCAATGCCGGCGCCGAAGCCAGTGGCGCCTGCGGCCTCAGCTAAACCTGAAGCGAAGCCGAAGCCTGAAGCCAAGCCGAAAGCGGAAACCAAACCGAAGCCGGAGCCGGCAGCCGACAAGAGTGACGATTCAGCGCGCGCGCTGGCGATCCTGGACGGCCGCAGCGACGCCGCGCCGGCGCCTGAGAAAAAGCCGGGAAAATTCGTGCTGCAGGTTGCCGCGCTGGCGTCTCAGGACAAGGTCAATGAACTGCAGGGCAAGCTGAAAGAAGCCGGCATCCATTCCTATACACAAAAGGTTCCGACCGCGGCCGGCGAGCGCATCCGTATCCGGGTCGGTCCGTTCAGCAGCAAGGAAGAGGCTGAAAAGGCCCGCGCCAAGCTGGCCAAGCTGGGTCTTAACGGCAGTTTGATTCCGGGTTAAATAGATATAGCTTGATATATATAGCCTTGATACAGGCAGCTTGATTTCCGCGTCGTTCGCGCCATATAGACTACTGATCAGAAACCCTCGAGCCGCGTGACAATTTTCGATTATCTGGTGCTGTTCGTGCTGATCTGCTCGGTCGTGATCAGCACCTTGCGCGGTCTGGTGAAGGAAGTCCTGTCCCTGGCAAGCTGGGTGATTGCCTTGATTGTTGCCAACGCGTACGGCCAAAATCTGGCAGAATTGCTCCCCGATGCGATTCCTGGAAATGTAACGCGGTTAATCGTGGCTTTCCTGGCGCTGTTTATTGGCGTAAGGTTATTAATGATGTTGTTGAGCATGGCGCTCGACGCCGTGATCAAGGCCAGCGGCCTGGGGCTGGTCGATCATGGGCTGGGTGTGGTGTTCGGACTGGCGCGTGGCCTGGTGATCGTGCTGGCGGCGGTCCTGGTGTGTGGCGCTACGGCAATTCCGCAACAGTCTTTCTGGCGCGATGCGATGCTGAGCCCGCTGGCGGAAACCGCCGCGCGAACTGCCATCCCCTATTTGCCGGGGGAGTTCGCGAGCCATTTGAAGTTTTGAATTTGCTGTACTGGACTTGCCTGCGCCAAGAGCCTGCGCGCAAGTGCCATTGAGCCGTATCGGATTGTTTATTGTTTAGGAGTCCACCATGTGTGGCATAGTCGGCATCGCTTCCCATAACCCCGCCAATCAACTCATTTATGACGCCTTGTTGCTTTTGCAACATCGCGGCCAGGATGCGGCGGGCATTGCAACCAACCACGGCAACGGATTTTTCATGCACAAGGCCAACGGCCTGGTGCGCGACGTCTTCCGTACCCGCAACATGCGTTCGCTGCCGGGCAATTTCGGCATCGGCCAGGTGCGCTACCCGACCGCCGGCACCGCCAGCGCGGAAGAGGCGCAACCGTTCTACGTCAATGCGCCGTTCGGCATCATCCTGGCGCACAACGGCAACCTGACCAACGCCGAGCAGCTGAAGATCGAGATGTTCAAGAACGATCGCCGGCACATCAATACCGATTCCGATACCGAAGTGCTGCTGAACGTCCTGGCGCATGAAATCCAGCAAGCCACGATTGGCTATTCGCTTGATCCGGGCGTGCTGTTCAAGGCAGTCGCCAATGTTCACAAGCGGGTGCGCGGTTCCTACGCCGTAGTGGCGCAGATCGCTGGCCACGGTTTGCTGGCTTTCCGCGATCCTTACGGCATCCGTCCGCTGTGCATCGGCGCCAACGAAACCGACAAGGGCACCGAATACGTGATCGCCAGCGAGTCGGTCGCATTGGAAGGCCTGGGCTTCCGCTTCCTGCGCGACGTCATGCCTGGCGAAGCGATTTTCATCGATATCGACGGCCAGATGTATAACCAGCAATGCGCTGACAATCCAACCCTGAATCCATGCGCGTTTGAGTTCGTCTACCTGGCCCGTCCGGATTCGATCATCGACGGCGCTTCGGTGTACGCCACCCGCCTGAAAATGGGCGAGTACCTGGCCGACAAGATCAAGCGCGAATTCTCCAGCGGCGACATCGACGTGGTCATGCCGATTCCCGACTCGTCGCGTCCGGCCGCCATCCAATTGGCGCTCAAGCTGAACATCGAATACCGCGAAGGTTTCATCAAGAACCGCTACATCGGCCGTACCTTCCTGATGCCGGGGCAGGCGATCCGCAAGAAATCGGTGCGCCAGAAATTGAACGCGATCGGCTCCGAATTCAAGGGCAAGACCGTGCTGCTGGTCGACGATTCGATCGTGCGCGGCACCACCAGCCGTGAAATCGTGCAGATGGCGCGCGACTCCGGGGCCAAGCGCGTGATCTTTGCTTCGGCGGCGCCGCCGGTCAAGTTCCCGAACGTCTATGGCATCGACATGCCGACCCGCGGCGAGCTGATCGCCTACGGCCGCAGCGACGAGGAAGTGTGCCGCGAGATCACAGCCGACGCGCTGGTGTACCAGGATATCGACGCCCTCAAGCGTTCGATTTCCGATGTCAATCCCTTGCTGAGGAATTTCGAGGCATCCTGCTTTGACGGCAACTACATCACCGGCGATATTTCGCGCGACTACCTCGACCGCATCGAGTTTGCGCGCAACAATCCGAAGCCGGAAAGCGAAGATGCGGTGCGTTCGCAGCTGAATCTGAGCTTGGCGCAAGTCGACTGATCTTGTTTTCTGAACGTATGCAATATTCAGCTTAAAAACCTGATCTGCAAAAAGTACGAAAGGCACGAAATACCCGTTAATGATTTCCCTCATTCGGCTGGTTTTCGTGCCTTTTGCGTTTTTCGCGGACAAAGGCATGACAGGTAAAAATCCAACATGACGCAAAAATACGGTTTCACCACCACCATCCTGCATAGCGACCGCCAGAAAGCCATCGAACACGGCGCGCCGCACAAGCCGGTCCATACCTCGGTCACCTGGGGCTACAGCGATGCACGCCAGCTGGCCGAGGTATTCCAGGGCAAGCAGTCGGGCTATCGCTATGGCCGCCAGGGCAATCCTACGGTTGCGGCGCTGGAAGACAAGGTCACCAAGATGGAAGGCGGCCTTGCCAGCATCTGTTTCGCTTCCGGCATGGCGGCCATCGGCGCGCTGATCCAGGCCTTGCTGCGCGAGGGCGATCATGTGGTGTCGTCGGTATTCTTGTTTGGCAATACCGCCAGCATGTGGCAAACCTTTGGCGGCCAGGGCGGCAAAGTCAGCATGGTCGACGCCACCGATGTGGCGCAGGTGGAAGCGGCGCTGACGCCGGCGACGCGCATGGTGTTCGTCGAAACCATCGCCAATCCGCGCACCCAGGTTGCCGATCTCAAGCGCATCGGCGAACTGTGTCGCGCGCGCGGGATCCTGTTCGTGGTCGACAACACCATGACTTCGCCTTACCTGTTCCAGCCCAAGACGGTCGGCGCCGGCCTGGTGGTCAACTCGCTGACCAAATCGATCGGCGGCCATGGCAACGCGCTGGGCGGCGCCCTGACCGATACCGGTTTGTTCGACTGGAGCAGCTATCCGAATATCTACGATGCCTACAAGCGCAATCCGCAAGCGCAATGGGCGCTGGCGCAGATCCGCGCCAAGAGCCTGCGCGATTTCGGCGCTTCGCTCGGTCCCGAGGCGGCGCATCACATTGCTGTCGGCGCCGAGACCATCGCCTTGCGCATGGAGCGCAGCAGCGCCAGCGCGCTGGCTGTGGCGCAGATGCTGGAAGCCGATCCGCGTGTCGCTGCCGTGCATTACCCCGGGCTGGCGTCGCATCCGCAGCACGCCTTGGCGGCTGAGCTCTTCCGCAGCAACAGCTATCTGTTCAGCTTTGAGTTGAAGCCGGAAATCGATTGCTTCGACTACCTGAATCGCTTGAAGCTGGCGATTTCCGGCACCCACCTGGGCGACAACCGGACCCTGGTGATCGCCGTTGCGCATACCATTTTCTACGAGATGGGAGCAGAGCGGCGCGCCGCCATGGGCATCAGCGAATCGCTGATCCGGGTCTCGATCGGGATTGAAGATACGGCTGACCTGGTGGCGGATTTCAAGCAGGCACTGCAGGCCTGAGCCGGCAACGGCTGAAATAAGAATAGAGCGGGGCGGTTGCCATGGCAGCCGCCCCGTTTGCATTTCAGATAGTGGTGCGGTCCAGCCACTTCGGCACGTGCAGGGGCACGAACGACTTGAAGCGTTGCAGCAGCGCTTCAGGTTGCGCTTCCGCCATCAGCAGCCCGGCCTGCTCGCCCTTGAGGAAGCGCTGCGACACCATGTGCTGGATGAACTGCAGCAGGCCGTCATAAAAACTGTCGACGTTCAGCAGGCCGATCGGCTTCTGGTGAAAGCCCAGCTGCGCCCAGGTAAATACCTCGAATAATTCTTCCAGCGTGCCGATCCCGCCCGGCATGGCGATAAAGCCGTCCGACAGCTCCGCCATCATCGCCTTGCGCTCATGCATGTCCTTGACGATATGCAGTTGCGTCAAGCCCTTGTGGCCCAGTTCCTTGTTCAGCAGCGCCTCGGGAATGACGCCGGTAGCCTTGCCGCCCAGGCGCATCACTTCGTCGGCGATGATACCCATCAGGCCGACATTGCCGCCGCCGTAGACCAGGGCAATGTCTTGTTCGACCATGGCTTGCGCCAGCCTGCGCGCTGCCTGTGCATAGGCCGGCGTGGCGCCGGGAGAAGAGCCGCAATAGATGCAGAGAGATTTCATAGTGTTATTCAGGCCGGTATCTGCTGAGCCGCGAATCAAGCGTTGCTTTGCAGGTATTTGGTTTTCAATTCTTCGAAATGGGTCAGCGTTTCGCCGCGCAGATAGGGCTGCATCAGCGCCAGCACCTGATAGCAGCCGCTGGCCAGCGCATGATCCACCACCGGCTGTTCCGTGTACTGGCGCGGATTCAGGACATACTGGTAAGACAGCCAGTAACTGGCCACCACCACCATGTTGGACGACAGCGCATCGATCTCGGCCGGGCTGGCTTCGAGCGCATGGTCTTCGTGCAAGCCCTGGCACAGTTCGCGAACGACGGCGATCTTGTGGCCGAAGATTTCCTTGAAGTGCAGCTCCAGGGTGCGGTTGCGCGACAGCAGATCGTTCAGGTCGCGGTAAAAGAAACGGTAGCGCCAGATCAGCTGGAACATATGGTGCAGATAGTGCCAGACGTCATGCATGGTGGGGCGCTGCCCCTGCGTCATGGCCAGCATGCGGCTGATTTCTTCCTCGAAGGTGACGAAAATCGAGTTGACGATATCGTCCTTGTTGCGGAAATGGTAATACAGATTTCCCGGCGAGATTTTCATCTCGTCGGCGATGATGGTGGTGGTGATGTTGGGTTCGCCGAACTCATTGAAGAGCCGCAACGACAGATCCATGATTTTTTCGCGGGTGCGACGTGGCGCCTTTTGCTCCATGACTTGTTTTCTTTCTGATGTTCTGTCCGCAATGCCGTTTTACCAGATTGATAAATTGGCTCAGCAAAGATTGTATATTGCTTCCTGCCTATCGTCGTAGATGCATTGCTGAAATGATAGTAATAGCATTTATTTTATCCCGTCCGAACTTCCCGCCGCAGCTGCCATCGAATCCCGAAATAGGGGTGGTGCGGACGGGCGCTGTTATAAAATGCGGGACAGGGCGGCGCTTGATGGCAAGCGTTCCCACGTTTCATTTTTATAAAGGTCAGCATGTCAGATTCTCCCCCGCAACGTCCCGATACCCCTTGTGTAGCGGTCTGTTCGACCACCTTCGACGATGTCTGCCGCGGCTGCGGCCGCACCGTGAATGAGGTGGCGCACTGGGTTTTCATGACCGAGGAAGAAAAAAACAAGGTCTGGGAGCGGATTACCGCTGAGGGCTATCCACGCCGCCAGGGCTGATGCGCTAGCAAGGGCACTTGCGACTGCCCTGCGGCTTGCGTGCTTCTTTTGTCGTCGCCCGTCTCGTGCCAAGGCCAGTGTTTGCATTGTCTGTCATGCCACAGAAAATCATAGTGTTGTTTTTGACCATCACAATGATCACTATTTATCGCTCTTGCTCAGTTTTGCTCAGTTTTGTTTGATTTCTTGCGTATCGTGACGCTCAAGTTAACCGTATCGCCAACTGTAACTTACTGTATATTTTGCCGCAAAAATAGGCAGGTTCATGAATAATTGCAAACAATGGTTAAAGTTTGTGATATTGGGCAATTAGTAACATTTCTCTGAGGCATATGGATTATAATGCCGCGCAAAATAGACAAATTGCCGTCGGTTCGGCTCCCTGGGCTGCCGGCAAAAAATAACATCGATTCAATGGTTGTCGGGGAGTGGTAGATGGAACTCGGGGGAGTTAGATTTTCAATCGCGTCGCATGCTGCATGGGCGCCGGGGCTAGACACGGCCGCTGCCTGGACGGCATGGGCTGAACAGCCCTATGTCATTGAAGGCGAGCGCGAAGCAGCGGTCGCCGCGATGCCCGTCATGCTGCGCCGGCGCGCCGGTTTTACCGGCAAAATGGCGCTGGAAACCGCTTATCGCTGCCTCGATGGCCGGGTTGGCGTGCCGACCGTGTTTTGTTCGCGCCATGGCGAGTGCATGCGCTCGGTCGAGCTGCTTGCCGATCTCGCGGATGGCCAGCCCCTGTCTCCCGCTTCTTTCAGTCTGTCCGTCCACAATGCCGCTGCCGGCCTGTTTTCGATCGCGCGCCAGGACCAGGCCAGCCATGCTGCCCTGGCAGCCGGGCATGCAGGTGTCGAGCACGCGGTGATCGAAGCCTGCGGCTTGCTGGCGGACGGCGCCTCCGAAGTGCTGCTGGTGGTCTACGACGGGGTGTTGCCAGCGTTGTTTCACGCATATCAAGATTGCCGGGAACAGCCCTTTGCCTGGGCCTGGCTGGTGCAGGCGGTGACCACGGAATCCAGCGATGTGATCGGGCTGTCCTGGGGGAGCCTGGATGAGGATGATGCAAACGTCATGAAACAGGAGTCAAGCACGGCCGGGTCAGGCAGCGAAGATGCTGGCGGCGCGCGCCAGCCGGCCGGACTGGAGTTGCTGGCATTTTATCTGCGCCGGCAGGCCGAACTGCTGCGTACGGTGGATAAGCAGCGCTGGCGCTGGCAGCGGCTGCGAGGGCAGCATGCTTAAGCGTCTCAACCGCTATTGGCGGGTGCTGGCCACCGGCGCCAGTTTCGTGGTGTTCGCCATCGGCGGCCTGATCTTGCGCGCTGTGGTGTTTCCGCTGCTCAATCTGATCATCTGGGAACACCAGTTGCGCCGGTTGATCGCGCGCCGGGTGATTCGCTGGGTGTTCCGCGCTTTTGTCGGTCTGATGCGCTGGCTCGGCGTGCTCAATTACGATATCAGCGGCCTGGAGCGCCTGGAGCGGCAAGGTTTGCTGATCCTGGCCAATCATCCGACCTTGATCGATACGGTGTTCCTGATGGCCTTCGTCAAGCGCGCCGACTGCATCGTCAAAGGACGGCTGTGGGACAACCCGTTCACGCGCGGACCGGTGAGCGCCGCCGGCTACATCAGCAACGACGACGGCAATGGCCTGGTGGAAAGCTGCATCACTTCCTTGCGGCGCGGCAGCAACCTGATCATCTTCCCGGAAGGCACGCGCACTGCCGGCGACGGCCAGATCAATCTGAAGCGCGGCGCTGCCAACATCGCGGTGCGCAGCCTGTCGAACGTGACGCCGGTGGTGATCCGCTGCCTGCCGCCGACCTTGGGCAAGGGCGTCAAATGGTGGCAGGTGCCGCCGGTCGCCGCGCATTTCAGCATTGAAGTAAAAGACGATATCGACGTTCACGCGTTTCTTGCCAGATCCGGCAGCGAAGTATTGGCTGCCAGGCATTTGACCGCGTATTTGCAGGATTATTTTAGGAAAGAAAGCCAAGTCCATGCAGCAGCTTGAAGAAGAAGTAAAGCAGGTCATCATCGATGTCCTGCAGTTGGAAGATATCACTCCGGCCGACATCGTCAGCGATGCGCCGTTGTTCGTCGACGGCCTCGGCCTCGACTCGATCGATGCGCTGGAACTCGGCGTGGCGATCCAAAAGCGATATGGCATCTCGTTGTCGGCGGATTCGACCGAGACCCGTAATCATTTTGCTTCAGTGCGCTCGCTGGCCGCGATGATCGCCAGCAATAGAAAGAAATGACGGTGTGACGATGTTGACCAATTCGATGAGCAAGGAAGAGATCTACCTGTGGCTGGTGAATGTGCTGCATGAAATGTTCGAGATCGACAAGGACAAGGTAACGCCGCAAGCCAATCTGTATACCGATCTGGATATCGACAGCATCGATGCCGTGGATCTGGTGGTCAAGCTCAAGCAGCTGACCGGCAAGCGCCTGCAGCCGGACGTGTTCAAGGCGGTGCGCACGGTGCAGGACGTGGTCGATGCATTGGCTGCCTTGCTGGCAGAGGATGCCGGCTAAGGCACTAGTGGACTCTAACAGCCAAATCAAGAGCGCTTGCCACGTATCCGACGCGCATGGCAGCGTTGCACATGCTCGCAATAGTCCTGCTATTGCTCCGCTGTGCGCCTTGCCCTGCGCGCCGGATACGCATCCTTCACTCTCGATTCGGCTGTTACAGTCCACTAGGAATACCATGCAGAATTTCTGGCGCCTCGTGCCGACCGCTGTCAGCGTGCTGGTCACCTTGCTCTATCCGCTCGCGATCTGGCTGGGGCACGGCCATGTTGAGCCGCGCCTGCTGGCCTTGCTGCTGGTGCTGGCGGCCGCAACACGCCTGCCGACGCTGAAGATCAACCGCGCCAGCCGCTGGTGGCTGGCCGGCGCCTTGCTGCTGGCAGCGGTAGCCATCTGGAATAATGCCTTGCTGCCCTTGAAGCTGTATCCGGTGCTGGTCAATCTTGGCATGCTGGCCTTGTTCGGTTACAGCTTGTACATGCCGCCATCGATCATCGAACGCATGGCGCGCCTGAGCGATCCCGCCTTACCTGCTTATGCGGTTGCCTATACGCGCCGCGTGACGCAGGTATGGTGCGGTTTTTTTGTCCTCAACGGCGCGCTGGCGCTGGCGACCGCGCTGTGGGCTTCGGCCACGCTCTGGTCTTTGTACAACGGCGTAGTTGCCTACGTGCTGATGGGCAGCCTGTTCGCCGGCGAATATCTGGTGCGCATGCTGGTCAAGCGCCGCCATTCCAGGCTTGAAGCGCAAGCCAGCCTGCGGCAGGACGGCCAGCATGTCTGATCCGCGCAATCTGCTGACGCTGCTGAGCGAGCCCTCGGACTGCGCTGATGAACGGCCGTTTGCCTGGCGCGACGGCCGCGCGCTGAGCTGGGATTATTTTCTGGCGCAGGCCGCCGCCTGGCGCAATATGCTGGCGCGCCAGCCTGGCAGCCGCTTCGCCCTGTACTCCAGCGACAGTGCGCATTTCGCCGGCATCCTGTTTGGCGCCTGGCAGGCTGGCAAGACGGTTTATCTGCCGGGCGACGTGCTGCCCGCCACCTGCGCCAATCTGGACACGCTGGTGGACGGTTACCTCGGCGAATTCCCGCCGCAATATGCGCCATTGACAATCGCCGCCACAAGCGAGCAGCCCATAAAGCACGGCTTCAAGGCGCTGCAGCCGGATTTTCCCGGACTGGTGATCTTCACCTCCGGCAGCACCGGCGAACCGCAAGCGGTGCCGAAATTCCTCTCGCAGCTGGCTACGGAAGTGGCTACCCTCGAACAACTGTTCGGCGAACGCATCGGCGACGCCGGCATCTTCGCCACCGTCTCGCACCAGCATATATACGGCTTGCTGTTCAAGGTGCTATGGCCTGTGAGTCAGCGGCGCGCGATACATGCGCAGCAGATCAATTACTTGGAAGAGCTGCAGCCGGCTGGCGGTCCATTTGCCCTGATTTCCAGCCCGGCCCATCTAAAGCGGCTGCCGGCCGAGCTGGCTTCCGCGCAGAACGCTTCGTCGCTGGCGGCCATGCGCGCCATCTTTTCCTCCGGCGGCCCGCTGCCGCCGGACGTGGCGGCCGAAGCTGGGCGTTTGCTGGGATCTGTCCCGATTGAAGTGTATGGCAGTTCGGAAACCGGTGGCGTCGCCTGGCGCCAGCGCAGCAGCGACGATGACAGCTGGCAGGTCATGCCGGCGATTGCATGGCGCGTAGCGGCCGGCCAGGAACTGCTGGAAATCCGTTCGCCGCATCTGCCGGACACTGAATGGTATGCAATGGCCGACCAGGTGCAAGCGCTCGACCAGCGGCGCTTCCGCCTGCAGGGAAGAGTGGACCGGATTGTCAAAGTCGAAGAAAAGCGCATTTCCCTGGATGCGCTGGAACGCCAGCTCAAAGCGCAGGCCGCGGTGGCCGATGCCAAAGTCCTGCTGCTGGATCAGTCGCCATCCCAGCCCCGCCAGCGGATTGCCGCTTTCGTGGTGCTGTCCGCGCTTGGCGGTCAGATTCTGGCGGCGCAAGGCAAGCTGGCCTTGAACCGCCAGCTGCGCGACGGCATGGCGCACGCGGTCGAGCCGGTGGCGCTGCCGCGCAGCTGGCGCTATCTGGAAGCCTTGCCGCTCAATGCGCAGGGCAAGACCACCCGCGCCGATTTGTTGGCGCTGTTTGAGTCGCCAGAAGCGCCGGCGGCGATCAAGCGGCCCGTCTTGCCGGCTATGCGCCTGCTGGAGCAGGAGCCGCTCAGAGTGTTGCTGGAGCTGGCGGTGCCGGCCGATCTCCTGTACTTCGACGGCCATTTCGCCGAAGCGCCGATTCTGCCTGGCGTGGTGCAGGTCGACTGGGCCGTCAGCTACGGCCGCGAATACTTTGCACTGGCGCCGCAATTCCTCGGCATGCAGGCGCTGAAGTTCCAGCGCGTGATCACGCCTGGCATGGTGGTGCAGCTGGAGCTGCAGCACGATCTGCAAAAAAACAGCTTGTCATTCCGCATGTTCTCTGCCGCCGGCCAGCATGCCGGCGGCCGTATCGCTTTTGGAGGCGCCCATGTCTCGGGCTGAATATCTTGCTGAACCCGGTATCGGGGCCGATCCGGGGCAATTCACGCCGTGCGCAGTGATCCCGGTATACAACCACGAACAAGCCATCGGCGCGGTAGTGGCCGCGGTGCTGGCCCATGACTTGCCGTGCGTGCTGGTGGACGATGCCAGTTCGGCGTCATGCGCCGCGGTGCTCGATGCGCTGGCCGGCGCCGATCCGCAGCGCATCACCTTGCTGCGCCATGCCGTCAACCGCGGCAAGGGCGGGGCGGTATTGACCGGCGTCCAGCATGCCGCCGCCGCCGGCTTCAGCCACGCGCTGCAAATCGATGCCGACGGCCAGCATTGCACCGACGACATCCCGCGTTTCCTGCAGCATGCCGCCGCCGCGCCGCACAGCCTGATCGCCGGCTGTCCGCAATACGACGACAGCGTGCCCACCGTACGCTTGTATGCCCGCTATCTGACCCATGTATGGGTCTGGATCAATACGCTGTCGCTGGATATCAAGGATTCGATGTGCGGTTTCCGTGTCTATCCCTTGCCGTCCCTGATCCGCCTGGCGCAGCGCAGGCAGCTGGGCGAACGCATGAATTTCGATATCGAAGTGCTGGTGCGCTTGTACTGGGACGGCGTTGCCATCGTCAATCTGCCGACCCGGGTTGCCTATCCGCTGGACGGCGTCTCGCATTTCCGCGCCGGCCTCGACAATCTCCTGATCTCGCGCCTGCATGCGACGCTGTTCTTCGGCATGCTGTGGCGCGCACCGCGTTTGCTGGCGCGCCGCCTGCTGCCCAGGCGAGGTGTGGCATGAGCACGCAGCAAGCGCAGCAGCACTGGGCGCAGATCAATGAAGCCAGCTTTGTCGGCGGCATGCGGTTGCTGTTCTGGGTTTACCGCATTGCCGGCCGCTGGCCTTTCCGCATGGCCTTGTATCCGGTGCTGGGATGGTATTTGCTGAGCAAGCCGGCGGCGCGGCATGCCTCCATGAGTTATTTGCAGCGTTTGTGCGCCTTCGATCCGGCGGTCGGCAGGATCAACCGGATCCGGCCGGGCCTGCGCGGCGTGTTCCAGCATTTCGCTTCCTTTGCTGAAAACATCCTCGACAAGATGCTGCTCTGGGGCGGCCTGTTCAAGACTGCCGAGGTCGTTTCATTCGGCCGCGAACGGATGCTGGAGAACATACAGGCGCAGCGCGGCGGCCTGCTGATCTGTGCGCACCTGGGCAACCTGGAGTTGTGCCGGGTGCTGTCCAGGCAGCGGCAGGCGCTGCGGATCACCGTGCTGGTGCATACCAAGCATGCGCAGGCGTTCAACCGCCTGCTGGCAAAACTCGATCCGGACAGCCAGCTTAACTTGATGCAGGTCAGCGAGATGACACCGGCTACCGCCATGATCCTGGCGGAAAAAGTCGGGCGCGGCGAATTCGTCGCCATCGCCGGCGATCGCATTCCGGTGTCGGCCGCGCCGCGGGTGGCGCGCGCCTCCTTCCTCGGTAAAACCGCAGCCTTTCCGGTCGGCCCCTATGTGCTGGCCAGCCTGCTGCAATGCCCGGTCTATCTGCTGTTTTCGATGACCAAGAACGGCCATTCCGAATGCCATTTCGAATTGTTCCGGGAAGCCATCCGGCTGCCGCGCAAGGAGCGCGACATGGTCCTCAATGAACTGGCGGCCGCGTACGCGGCAAGGCTGGAGCACTTTTGCCTGAGAGCTCCGCTGCAATGGTTCAACTTCTACGACTTCTGGCAATTATCTGGATATAAAGATGCATCTCGCTGAACTGAAAGATCTCCCTTTGCCGGCCGCAGCGGACGAACGCCGCGCCATCTGTTTCGACCAGGGACGCCTGACGATTGAAGATATCGTCGCCATCGCCGCGGGCGAGGCGCAGGTGACTCTGTCCGAGGCGCCGGCGTTCCGTGCCGCGATTACCCGCGGCGCCGATTTCCTGGACCGCTTGTTGCGCGAAGACGGCACCATCTACGGCGTCACCACCGGTTACGGCGATTCCTGCACCGTCAACGTGCCGGCCGAACTGATTCCGGAGCTGCCGCATCACCTGTACACCTACCACGGCTGCGGCCTGGGCGAGCTGTTCAGCCCGCCGCAGACGCGCGCCATCATGGCCGCGCGGCTGGCATCGCTCAGCAAAGGCTATTCCGGCGTCAGCGTCGGCTTGCTGGAGCAGATCACGCGTCTGCTGAAAGAGGACTTGCTGCCGCTGATCCCATCCGAAGGCTCGGTCGGCGCCAGCGGCGACCTCACGCCCTTGTCCTACCTGGCCGCCGTGCTGTGCGGCGAGCGCGAAGTCTGGCGCGACGGCGCCAAGGTGCCTGCCGCCGAAGCCCTGGCCGCGGCCGGCATCACGCCGCTGCGTCTGCGGCCGAAAGAAGGGCTGGCGATCATGAACGGCACCGCCGTCATGACCGCCCTGGCTTGCCTGGCTTACGATCGCGCCGCATACCTGGTGCTTATCGCCACCCGCATCACCGCCATGGCCAGCTTTGCGCTGGATGGCAATGCCCATCATTTCGATGAAACGCTGTTTGCGGTCAAGCCGCACGCTGGCCAGCAGCGGGTGGCCGCCTGGCTGCGCCAGGATCTGCCGACCAGCGATGCCCCGCGCAACCAGAAGCGCCTGCAGGACCGCTATTCGATCCGCTGCGCGCCGCATGTGATCGGCGTGCTGGCGGATGCCTTGCCGTGGATGCGCGAATCGATTGAAAACGAACTCAACAGCGCCAACGACAATCCCATCATCGATGGCGAAAACGAACGCGTGCTGCACGGCGGCCATTTCTACGGCGGCCATATCGCCTTCGCCATGGACAGCATGAAGAATGCGGTCGCCAATATCGCCGACCTGCTGGACCGGCAGATGGCCTTGCTGGTCGACAGCCGCTACAACCATGGCTTGCCGGCCAATCTGTCCGGCGCGGAAGGGCCGCGCGCCAGCATCAACCATGGCTTGAAAGCGCTGCAGATCAGCGCGTCTGCCTGGACCGCCGAAGCGCTCAAGCAAACCATGCCGGCTTCGGTGTTTTCCCGTTCCACCGAATGCCACAACCAGGACAAGGTCAGCATGGGCACCATCGCCGCCCGCGATTGCCTGCGCGTGCTGCAATTGACCGAGCAGGTGGTGGCAGCCTTGCTGATCAGCGTGCGCCAGGGCGTCTGGCTGCGCAGCCGCCAGGATGGCGCGGCCCAGCCGCAACACAAGCTGCAGCAGATGATGGAGTTGCTGGCTGTGGATGTCGACGTGATCCGGGAAGACCGCATGCTGGAACCCGATCTGCGCCGCTTGCTGGAACGCTTGCGCCTGCAGCACTGGCAGCTGTACGAGTAAGAACATGACGATACGCAACGACAAACCGCGCAGCCGCTGGTCGGCCGAAGTGGAATTGCAGGTGCAGTTCTACGATCTCGATCCGATGGAAGTCGTCTGGCACGGCAACTACGTCAAGTATCTGGAAGTGGCCCGTTGCGCGCTGCTCGATACGATCGCTTACAACTATCCGCAAATGCAGGCGTCCGGCTACATCTGGCCGATCATCGACCTGCATCTGCGTTACGCCCACCCGGCGACCTTCGGTCAGCGCATCAAGGTCAGCGCCGCCATCATCGAATGGGAAAACCGCCTGCGGATCGAGTATGTGATCAGCGACAGCGCCAGTGGCCAGCGCCTGAGCCGCGGCACCACCACCCAGGTGGCGGTGGATATGGCAACCCGCGAAATGTGCTTTGCCTCGCCGCCGGTGTTATTTCAAAAACTAGGAATCGAACCAGCATGAAAGTAAACAGCGCAAACAACGTAAGCAGCGCACGCAACATTCTCATGGCCGTCCTGTTAGCTGCTTCGGCGTGCTCCGCATATGCCGCCGCTCCGGTCGACAAAATCCAGGCGATGCTGGCGCGGCCGCCGGTCCTGTGCGGCCGTTTCGATCAAAGCAAGCAGCTGGTCGGCATCAAGAAGCCGCTGCTGTCCAACGGCCGTTTCTGCGTGGTGAACGGCAAGGGCGTCTTGTGGCGCACCTTGCAGCCGTTTCCCAATACGCTGCGGCTGAAGCGCGACGAAATCGTGCAGATGCAGGGCGACCGCGTCGCCATGCGCATGGACGCCAAGCAGGAGCCGGTGGTGAAGATGATCAACGGCGTGCTGTTTTCATTGCTGGCCGGCGATCTGAGTCAGCTGGAAACCCTGTTTGAACTGGATGGCAGCGTCACCGGCAATAGCTGGAACGTGGCCTTGAAAGCACGCCAGCCGGCGCTGGCCAAGGCGATCGGCACGCTGGCGTTGAGCGGCGGCGCCTATGTGAAGACGGTCACCATCAATGAAGCCAGCGGCGACCGCACTGAAATCAGCTTTTCCGGCCTGCAAAGCGGCAGCAGCGCCATGACAGCGGAAGAAGGGGCGGCGCTTGAGTAATCCCGCCACAGAGGCGAAGCCGGCATACAGGTGGTCCAGACGGCTGGCGCTGATTTTTGCGTTGCCCTGGGCGCTGGCGGTGGCCTTGCTGCTGGCGCATAACGCCTATCTGTGGCTGGGCAAGGGCGTGGTGCCGGATACCGATATCATGGCGCTACTGCCGGTACAGCAGCGCGATCCGGTCTTGCAGCAAGCTTTCACGCATATGGTCGACGCTGCCCAGCAGCGCGTCATCGTGCTGGTCGGCGCCGATGACTGGGAACATGCCCGTACCGCCGCCGATGCCTACAACGCGGTGCTGGCCAAGCATGCCGCTTTGCTGCAAACCGGCATGCAGTTGTCGGAGCAAAGCCAGCAGGACTGGCTTGCGCCGTCGCAGCAGATGCGGCTCAGCCTGCTGACGCCGGCGCAGCAGGCCGCGCTGCGCCAGCAGCCCTCCAAGTATTGGGCCGACACCGCATTGCAGCAGCTGTACAGCCCGTTTTCCGGCCCCAAGCTGGGCGCCTGGCAAGACGATCCCTTCGGCTTGTTCAGCGGCTGGGTGCAGGCGCGCGCGCAGGAAACCCCGGTGCGCCCGCGCGACGGCTATCTGTTCGTGGAAGATAAAGGCCGTCCCTATATTGTGCTGTTGATGACCTTGCGCCAGCCTGCGTTTTCGATGGCCACCCAGCGCGCCATCTTGCCCTTGCTGGAGCAGGCCGGCGCCGCCGCGCGCCAGGCGGTGCCATCGGTGGAACTGGTCAGCGCCGGCGTGGTGCTGCATGCGGGCGCCGGCAGCGCCCAGGCCAGCGATGAAATGTCGACTATCGGCATCGGCTCGCTGCTCGGAATCATCCTGCTGATGTGGCTGACTTTCCGCTCGCTGCGGCCGATAGTCCTGATCATGCTGTCGATCGCGGTCGGCTGCCTGGCCGCGTTTTCCCTGTGCTGGCTGATCTTTGGGCAAGTGCACTTGCTGACGCTGGTGTTCGGCGCCAGCCTGATCGGCGTGGCGCAGGATTATGGCATCTACTTTTTGTGCAGCAGAACGGCGGCCGATCGCAAGCTCGATTCCTGGCGGCTGCTGCGGCGCCTGATGCCGGGCCTGCTGCTGACGCTGGCTGCCGCTGTGATCGGCTATGTCGGCCTGGCGCTGACGCCGTTTCCCGGCTTGCGGCAGATGGCGCTGTTTTCCGTGATCGGCTTGCTATTCGCCTGGCTCACCGTGGTTTTCTGGTTTCCGGCGCTGGTGAGCGCCTCGACGCTGAACGGTTCCAGCTTTGCCGCCTGGTTCGGCCAGACGCGCCGCCATTGGCCCTTGCTGCAATGGAACCGGGCGACCTTGCTGGCGGCTCTGTTGTTCGCTGCATTTGCATTCGGCGGCATAGCGCGCCTGAAAGTGAACGACGATATCCGCTCATTGCAGACACCGCCCAAGGCGCTGCTGGCGGACCAGATCAAGCTCGGCAAGCTGCTCGATGCGCCCACCCCGGTGCAGTTCTACCTGGTGCGCGGCGCCAGTGCGGAGCAGGTATTGCAGCGCGAGGAAGTCCTCAAGCAGAAACTCGAACCGCTGGTCGCCGGCCGCATCATCAGCGGCTATCAGGCCATGTCTAACTGGACGCCTTCGATGCAGGCGCAGCAAGCCAACCGCAGCCTGGTGACGCAAGCGCTGCTGGCGCCGGACGGTCCCTTGAAGGCGCTGGCGGCGCAGCTGGGCGAGGACGACAGCTGGATCAGGCAGATGCGCGAACGCGCGCTGAGCGGCGCCGCCAGCGCCAACGGCGGCCAGGCGCTGACCCCGGAAGCGTTCCTGAAAACCGCGGCCAGCGAACCGTCGCGCCATCTCTGGCTGGGCCAGGTGGACAGCCCTCAGGGCAGCGTCTACGCCAGCATCGTCGCTTTGCGCGGCGTCAGCAACTACGCCAATCTGCCGCTGCTGAAACAGGCTGGCGAACAGCTCGACGGCGTGCAGTGGGTCGACAAGGTCAGTGAAATATCCTCGGTGCTGGGGCACTACCGGCAATACATGGGCTGGGTCTTGCTCGGCGCCTATGCCGCGATCTTTCTGCTGCTGTTTTCACGCTACCGCTTTGCCGCCTGGCGCGTGCTGGCGCCGCCGGCCGTGGCCAGCATCGCCACCCTGGCTTTGCTGGGCGTCATCGGCCAGCCCTTGCAGTTGTTCCATGTGCTGGCGCTGATGCTGATTCTCGGCCTGGGCGTCGACTACGGCATTTTCCTGCAGGAACAAAGCATGCAGCGTGATCGCTTCGCCTGGCTGACGGTAGGCTTGTCGGCCGCCAGCGCCTTGCTGTCGTTCGGCTTGCTGGCGCTGTCGGGAACGCCGCCGCTGCATGCTTTCGGATTTACGATGTTGATCGGGATTGCGGTTGTCTGGATGATCGCACCATGTTTTAGCCAAGATTCACCAAGGGAAGAAAAACAATAATGCATACAAGAGTTGAGCAATGTGATGTTCTGGTCATCGGCGCAGGTCCAGCCGGAGCGGTGGCGGCGGCCTTGCTGTTGAAGCAGGGGCGCCAGGTCCTGGTGCTGGAGCGCGAACAGTTCCCGCGTTTCAGCATCGGCGAAAGCCTGCTGCCGCAAAGCATGGAGTACCTGGAACAAGCCGGCATGCTGAAGGCCGTGGTGGAAGCCGGCTTCCAGTACAAGAACGGCGCCGCCTTTGTCCGCGGCGAGCGCTATACCGACTTCGATTTCCGCGACAAGCACTCAGCCGGCTGGGGCACTACCTATCAGGTGCAGCGCGCCCATTTCGACCAGGTGCTGGCGAATGAGGCTGAACGCCAGGGCGCCGAAGTGCGTTACCAGCACACCGTCACTGCATTCGATCAAGAAGGAGCGAAGCCGCGCGTCACCGTGCGTCACGCCGACGGCAGCGAATACATCGTGGAAGCAGGCTTTGTGCTGGACGCCAGCGGTTTTGGCCGTGTCTTGCCGAAGCTGCTGCAACTGGAAACGCCGTCGAATTTTCCGGTGCGCGGCGCGATTTTCACGCATATCGAGGACGGCGTCGCCGCCGGCGGATTCGACCGCAACAAGATCCGCATCACGGTCCATCCGGAGCATTGCAATGTCTGGTACTGGCTGATTCCGTTTGCCGGCGGCCGCTGTTCTATCGGCGTGGTGGCGGAAACCAAGTTCCTGGAGCAGTTCAAGGGCAGCGAAACCGAGCGCCTGCAGGAACTGGTGATGCAGGACCCGGCCTCGCGCGCGCTGCTGAAAAATGCGCGCTGGGATACGCCGGCGCGCCAGATCGTCGGCTACTCGGCCAACGTCAAGTCCCTGTGGGGCAAAGGCTATGCCTTGCTGGGCAATGCCGGCGAGTTCCTCGATCCGGTGTTTTCTTCCGGCGTGACGATTGCCGTCAAGTCGGCCAGCCTGGCCGCCGCAGCCTTGCAGCGCCAGTTTGCCGGCGAAGCCGTCGATTGGGAGAAAGAATATGCAATACCCTTGAAAAAGGGCGTGGACGCTTTCCGCACTTTTGTCGAATCCTGGTATTCCGGTGGCTTCCAGAAAGTGATCTTTTATGAAGGTCAGCAGCCGGAGGTGCGCCGCATGATCGCCGCCATCCTGGCCGGCTATGCCTGGGACGAGAGCAATCCGTATGTCAAGGAGAGCAAGCGTCGCCTCAATACGCTGGAGGAAATATGCAGCTAGGCTGCTTTCAGCTTGCCGGCCGGCGCTGGCTCGGCTTGTCGTTGAGCGCGCTGCTGCTGGCTGCCTGCACGACGCAGCCGGCCAGCCAGGCGCTGGCTCCAGCCCGGCTTGGGCTGAAGCTGGCGCCGGCGACGCTGGGCGCCAATATCAGCCTGCAGCAGCATCTGACGGTGGAGCGCAATGGCCGCACCGACCAGCTGGATGCTGCGCTGGAGATCGACCAGCAGCAATTCAATATGGTCGGACTGGCTTTCGGCCAGCGCGTCCTGACCCTGCATTATGATGGCGAGGCCTTGCAATCCTGGCGTCATCCGATGCTGCCGTCCCAGGTACGGGCGGAGGATGTGCTGGAAGACACTCAGCTGACCTTGTGGCCGCTGGCGGCAATCCGTTCGGCGCTGCCGGCAGGCTGGGACATCCAGCAGCAAGGTTTGACGCGCACCTTGTCGCTGCAGGGTGAGCCGGTAATGATCATCAACTACAGTTCGGACAGCAAGACGGCGCCCTGGAGCGGCAAGATGGAATTGAACAATCTGCGTTACCACTATCGCCTGACGATCGATTCGGTCAGCGATGCCGCCGACGATGTGCCGGCCAGTCCGGTAACTAACGTAGCGCCCGCGGCGCCTTAGACATGGTTTATCTCAATCAACTCGGCATGATCTGTGCGCTCGGCGATACCCACGCCGGGATCAGCGGCCGCCTGTTCGCCGGTGACAGCGGCGTCGCCACGACGCGCCGTCATTCGCCGGAGCGGGAGCTGGCGCTGGGTTGCGTGGACGCCGTCCTGCCTGACATCGAGAGCCTGCCTCTGCATCACCGCAGCCGCAATAACCAGCTGGCGCTGGCCGCGCTGGCGCAGATCCGGCCGCAGGTCGACGCCGCCATACAACGCTTCGGCGCGCACCGGGTGGCGATCGTGCTCGGCACCAGTACTTCGGGCATCGCCCAGACCGAGGCGGCTTTTCGCTATTGCCGGGCAAACGGCGGCTTTCCTGCGGATTTCAGCTATGCGCAGCAGGAAATGGCGTCGCCGGCAGCCATGCTGGCCGCCGAACTGGGCGTCAGCGGCCCGGCCTATGTGCATTCCAGCGCCTGCGCATCGAGCAGCAAGGCAATGGCGAGCGCAGCCCGCCTGCTGAACATGGGGATCTGCGACGCCGTGCTGAGCGGCGGCGTCGATTCGCTGTGCGCGTTCACCGTGGCCGGCTTTGCCGCGCTGGAATCGGTCAGCGTCGCCCGCTGCAATCCTTTCAGCGCCAATCGCAACGGCATCAATATCGGCGAGGGCGCCGCACTGTTCCTGATGACCAAGGCAGAGGCGACGGTCAGCCTGCGCGGCTGGGGCGAGTCTTCCGACGGCTATCATATTTCTGCGCCCGATCCGTCCGGCAACGGCGCCAGGAGCGCCATCGAACAGGCGCTGGCGCGCGCCGGCCTGGCGCCGGCGCAATGCGACTACATCAACTTGCATGGCACGGCGACGATGCAGAACGATGCCATGGAAGGGCGCGTGATCGCCGCCTTGTTCGGCGACCAGGTAGCGCTCAGTTCGACCAAGCCGTTCACCGGCCATGCCTTGGGCGCCGCCGGCGCGGTGGAGGCGGGCTTGTGCTGGCTGGCGATGCAGGACAGCAATCCGCAGGGCTGCCTGCCGCCGCATTTGTGGGACGGCACGGCCGACGCGCAACTGCCGCAGCTCAATCTGCAACCGCTGGGGGCGAGGCTGGGCCGGCCCGTGCGCTGGGCCCTGAGCAACTCCTTTGCCTTTGGCGGCGCCAATGCCAGCCTGTTGCTGGGACGCGAATGATGAGCGAACCGATAGCCTTTGAAAACCTGGATATCCGCAGCCTGCTGCCGCATTCCGGCACGATGGTGTTGCTGGATCGCCTGCTGCACGCCGGTGCCGAAGAGTTGCTGGCCGAGGTGACGATCCGCGCCGACAGCCTGTTTTGCCGGCAGCACGGCGTGCCGGCCTGGGTCGGCGTCGAGTACATGGCGCAGGCGATCGCCGCCTATGCCGGCTATACCGCCCGCCAGCGCGGCGAGCAAGTCAAGATCGGCTTCCTGCTTGGCACCCGGCGCTACGAAGCCGCCTGCGCCGAGTTTGCCATCGGCAGCGTATTGCAGGTGCAGGTGCACAGGCTGCTGCAGGCGGACAACGGCATCGGCTCGTTCGAATGCCATATCCGGGCCAGTACCAGTACGCAGCAGCTGGCGAGCGCCACGATTACCGTATTCCAGCCGGTTGATGCGGCTGTTTTTCTAGAAGGAAGTACTGAATGATGTCGGATGTGAATATTGCCGCAGGTCCGGCTGCGGCCCCGCTTGCCGGGCTGAGTAAAACCGTGCTGGTGACCGGTTCCAGCCGCGGCATCGGCAAGGCCATCGCTTTGCGGCTGGCGCGCGACGGCTACGATGTCGTCTTGCATTGCCATCAGCAGCGCGCAGCCGCCGATGCGGTGGCGCAGACGGTGCGCGAGCTGGGCGTGCAGGCGCGCGTATTGCAGTTCGATATCGGCGATCGCCAGGCCACGGCGGATATCCTGCTGGCCGACATCGAGCAGCACGGTTGTTATTACGGCGTGGTGTGCAATGCCGGCGTGGCGCGCGACAATGCGTTCCCGGCGATGCCGGGCGAGGACTGGGACCTGGTGCTGAAGACCAACCTGGACGGCTTCTACAACGTGCTCAACCCGCTGGTGATGCCGCTGGTGCAGCGCCGCGCGGCAGGCCGCATCGTGACGCTGGCTTCGGTGTCCGGAATGATCGGCAATCGCGGGCAGGTCAACTACAGCGCCGCCAAAGCCGGCATTATCGGCGCCACCAAGGCGCTGGCGATCGAACTGGCCAAGCGCAACATTACGGTCAATTGCGTGGCGCCGGGGCTGATAGAAACCGACATGATCGATGACGTGCCGCTGGACGAAGCGCTCAAGATGATCCCCGCGCGCCGGGTCGGCAAGCCGGAGGAAGTGGCGGCGGCCGTGGCTTTCCTGCTGCATCCGGATGCAGCCTATATCACGCGCCAGGTCATTTCGGTGAACGGAGGCATGGCATGACGCATGTTTCAACAGCGCGCCGGGTGGTGGTGACTGGCATGGCCGGCATCAGCCCGATCGGCAATGACTGGAACGCCATCCGCGCCCATCTCGGCAGCTATCGCAACGCCGTCGTGCGCATGCATGAATGGGCCGACTACGATGGTTTGAACACCCAGCTGGGAGCGCCTGCCGCCGAGTTTTCTCTGTCGGAGCGCTATAACCGCAAGACCACCCGCAGCATGGGCCGGGTGGCGCTGATGGCTACCCGCGCCAGCGAGCTGGCCTTGGCTGATGCCGGCCTGATCGACGATCCCTTGCTGAAAAGCGGCGTCTGCGGCGTCGCCTACGGTTCGTCCGCCGGCACGCCGGCGGCGATCGGCGATTTCGGCCGGATGATGGAAGAGCGCAGCACGCGCGGCATCAACGCCACTACTTATATCAAGATGATGGCGCATACGGCGCCAGTCAATATCGGCGTGTTTTTCGGCATCACCGGCCGCGTCATCACTACTTCCAGCGCCTGCACTTCCGGCAGCCAGGGCATCGGCTATGCTTACGAAGCGATCCGCGGCGGCCGCCAGCAAGTGATGGTAGCCGGCGGCGCCGAGGAATTGTGCGCTACCGAAGCCGCGGTATTCGACACCTTGTTTGCCACCAGCATCCGCAACGATACGCCGGCCATGACGCCGAGCCCGTTCGACCGCAGCCGCGACGGCCTGGTGATCGGCGAGGGCGCGGGGACGCTGATCCTGGAAGACTTCGAACACGCGCGCGCCAGAGGCGCCAGGATGTATGCCGAAATCGTCGGCTTCGGCACCAATAGCGACGGCTGCCACGTCACTCATCCGAACGCCGACACCATGCAGATTGCGATGACGCTGGCGCTGGCGGATGCCGGCTTGCCGGCCTCGGCCATCGGCTATATCAATGCCCACGGCACCGGCACCGAGCAGGGCGATATCGCCGAATCGCACGCCACCGCCGCCGTGTTTGCGCGCAATACCGCCATCAGTTCGCTGAAGAGCTACACCGGCCACACGCTGGGCGCCTGCGGCGCGCTGGAAGCCTGGGTCAGCATCGAGATGATGCGCAGCGGCTGGTTCGCGCCGACCATCAATTTGAAGCAGCTCGATCCGCTGTGCGCCGAGCTCGACTACATTGTCGACCAGGGCCGCGCGCTGCAATGCGAGTATGTGATGTCGAACAATTTTGCGTTTGGCGGCATCAACACTTCGCTGATTTTCAAACGCTTGGATTGAGGCCTGCCGTGCGATCCGCCGTCATCTGGCTGCTCGATGCGAATGCATTGGCTGACGATGACTGCGAGCGTATGCTGGCCTGCCTGAGCGAGCCTGAACTGCTGCGCTACCGGCGTTTTCTGCGGCCGCTGCGCCAGCGCGAATTCCTGCTGGGGCGGGTCCTGCTGCGCTTTGCGGTCGCACAGCTGGCCGGCATCGCATTCGAGGCGATCGAGCTCATCGAACGCCAAGGCAAGGCGCCGCAGTTGCGGTTGCCGGCCGCTTGCCCGTTGACGCCGCAGTTCAGCTTATCGCACAGCCGCGGCTGGGTCGCCTGTGCGACCAGCGCCGATACGGCTGTCGGCATCGATATGGAAGCGCTGGACGGCGGGCGCGATGTTGAAGCGCTTGCCGGCAGCGCTTTTTCCTCTGCGGAGAGCCACTGGTTATCCGGGCGTCCTGATGCCGAAAGGGTGGAGGCGTTTTATGCTCTGTGGAGCGCCAAGGAAGCGCTGTATAAGCTGATGTCGAATCAGAGCGAGGATGGCGTATCGCCCGAGCTTGTAGCTGGCGGCCTGCGCTTGCAGTCAGGACCTGGCTGGCATGCGCGGAACTGGTCGCAGCATGGTTTCGCGATTTCCCTTTGCAGCCGCGAGGAACTGGCTGCGGTCGAACAGATTCGTCTGCACGGCGCTGTGCCTGGTGCGTGGCGTCAGCAATTGATCGCTTAAAGATCAGCAAATCACATACAAGACCTGTTCCAAGCTGTTGCATTGTGTCCGGTGTTGAAACATAGCAATCCCTATTTTGCAGAAGTTTGTTAAAATCACATTGTTTATTTCCCCTGTGAAATATTGTGCTGCCATAGGAATACCGCATGAGCAATAACGTCATCCAGACTTTGCAAAGCCTTATCAACGGCCGCCAGAACAAGCGCATCCTCCGTCTCTCCTTCTCCCACGACGACGGCCCGCACGCCCAGCTGCTGGTGAACAAGCTCGATGCCGTCGAAAGCCTGTCGCGCGATTTTGACTACACCGTGGAATTGCTCTCCGATGACGCCGGGCTGGCCCTGAAGGATCTGCAAGGCAAGCTGTTCTGCGTAGAATTAGTGAGAGCCGACGGCAGCCTGCGTTACTTCTCCGGCTACTGCTTCGAATTCCGTCTCTTGCGTACCGACGGGAATATCACCTTTTATCAAGCCAAGCTGGGACCCTGGATCCAATACCTGCGCCTGCGCAAGGACAACTACATCTTCCACGGCAAGACTCTGCGCGAACAGATCGACAGTATCTGCGCCGACTACGGCACATTGCCCGATTGGGACTACCGCGTCAGCGGCGAAGACCCGGTCATGACGGACGCCATCCAGTTCGACGAAAGCGACCATAACTACATCCATCGCCGGCTGGAAGCCGCCGGCTTGCTGTACTACTACGAACACACGGACAAAGGCCACAAGCTCATCATCACCGATGACTCGACCCAGGCCGTTCCCATCGACGGCGGCGCAGAAATCCGCTTCCAGCGCCATGGCGGCGCGTTTGAGGAAGACGGTATCGGCGAGTTTTCTCCGGTGCGGCAGATCGTGCCCGGTTCGGTGTCGCTGTCCGGTTTCAACTTCAAGAGCCCGGTGCCGATCAATGCCGGCGTGCCGACCCTGAACAAGCAGGGCAATGTGCTCGATGTCGAATCCTATGAATATGCCGGCGCCTACGGCGTCAAGGGCGCCCAGGATGCCGATAAACTGTCGCGGTTGCGCATGGAAGAGATCGAAGCCGCCGGCAAGCACTTTGAAGCGGCGGGCAACAACCGCTACGTGCTGCCAGGACGCTGGTACCGCCTCACCGGCCATTTCTCTTCCAGCCCGTTTGCCAGCCATGAAGAAGCGGGCAAGAATGAATTCCTGATCATTGCCGTCCACCACATCGCCAGCAACAACTATCTGCAGCAAGCAGATCAAAAGGC
>NZ_JBWKVC010000024.1:0-50279 GCF_059421505.1 Collimonas sp. GW821-FHT02H07 | reverse complement strand
GTGTGAAAGTAGGTCATCGTCAGGCTTTTATTAAAAAACCCTCTGCATCTCATCGTGCAGAGGGTTTTTGCTTTGCGCGGACGATTTGTAAAAGACCGCAGAAAATCTTCAAATATCCCGATTAGCCATGACAAGAAACATCAGCGTCATGGGAGTGCGGCCTGAGCCCTCCTGGAATTTCGTGATTATCCAGTCCCCCGGCCTCCAGCCAGAGCCGGGTTTCAGCCGCGGCTCTGTCTATCAGCAAACCGCACTGGCTGTAGTCATACGGCGAAACATCGAGCGGGCATAACGGAGCGACCACAGAGATCGCCGCATGCGGAGCCCAGCGCTCCAGATCCGAGACCAGCTGCCGCGCCACCAGCAAGTTGAGTGCACTCATGGCATGTTCCAGCGCGCCTTTTGGCTGACGCCGCTCGGCGCATGTGAATCCGGTGGTTAGCACGATGACGCGCGTGGCGCCCAAACGGATTGCTGTCGAAATAGGGGTATTGTTGGCGACGCCGCCGTCGATCAGCATGTTCCCATCCAGCGATACCGGCGGGAAAACCCCGGGGATCGCGGTGCTGGCGAGTACTGCGTCCACTGCCGAACCGGATGAAATGACTATTTCATTGCCTGTTTTCATTTCAGTCGCCACGACATAGACAGGAAGATCGCACTCTTCCAGCTTACGGCTGCCAAAATGCTCGTAAAATAATTCGCGCAATTTCGATGAACTGACCAAGTGCGTGCCTTGTCCCCGGAAAGCACCCAGCAAAGACAAAAACGACCATGGCATGATGTGCTGGCGCCGGATGCCGCGCCACAAGAACTCCAGCCGCATGGCGCCGGCGCTATGCGGCTGATAGGCAAAGAAGACGCTGTTGATGGCGCCGGCAGAGGCGCCGACCAGGAAATCCGGGCGCACTCCGGAAGCGATAAGCTCACGCAACATGCCGGCTTCAATGGCGCCAAGACTGCCGCCGCCGGCGAATACAAATGCGGTCTTTTCCATAAAGTAACCTGTGAATAGCCATAGGCTGGTGCATGGCAATCTGTATAGGCTACTCCTGCAGGCCTCGCTGCGCCAGCAGCCAGCTCCATCGATTGAGATAAAATGGACGAATCAACTGCAGGAAAATTCTGAAAGTACTTATGTCAGCAGAGAGTGCACCGCTTATCACACTGGTCCAGGCGGCTGAAGCCGATTTTGAAGAGCTGGTGGCCTTGCGCATCGCCGCCATGCGCGAGAGCCTGGAACGCATCGGCCGCTTTGATCCTGTGCGCGCCCGGGAGCGGTTCCGCTCAGGTTTTGCCGCCAATTACACAAGGCATGTCAGCGTTGATGGCCAGCGGCTGGGTTTTGTGGTCGTCAAACCTGGCCAGGATCAATTGCTGCTGGATCATCTCTATATTCGTCCCGGGCATCAGGGACGGGGTATCGGAGCGGCTGTACTGGCCCAAATCTTTAAAGAAGCCGATGCTCAGGTATTGCCTCTGCGCGTAGGCGCCCTGAGAGGAAGCGACGCCAACCGTTTCTATCAGCGCCATGGCTTTGAATTGCTCGCCGAAGAGGAGTGGGACATCTACTATCTTCGTCCTGCGCGCTGACCAGGCCCGGCGCGCCAGCCATCGAAGATCATCCCCGACGCAAGCCGTCAATACAACAGCTACCGATTTAAGCCGACAAACAGTTCCGCGGCCAGCCTCGGCGCCGGCCTGACGCAGCGTTTTTTCGGCATCGTGATTCCTAATGTATTTTCCGGCATCCTGGCCGGCGCGCTGATGGTGGTGACTTTGTCGATAGGCGAATTCAATATCACCTGGATGCTGCATACGCCGCTGACCATGACGCTGCCGGTCGGGCTGGCCGACAGCTATGCCTCGATGCGGCTGGAAGTCGGCTCCGCCTATACGCTGATTTTCTTCCTGATGATCATCCCGCTGCTGGTCGCCATGCAATGGGTGACACACGCCACACGCTCAAGAGTCCGTTTATGAAAAATGCCGTTTCGATCAAACTGATCCAGTGCGCAAAGACCTTCGCCAACGGCGCGCAGGCGCTGCAACCGATAGAGCTGGAAATCCATCCCGGCGAAACCGTGGTGCTGCTGGGGCCGTCCGGCTGCGGCAAAACCACCACGCTGCGTCTGATCGCCGGCCTGGAATTTCCCGATGCCGGCGGCCAGGTTCTGTTCGGTGGCGAAGATGTTACCGCCTTGCCGATAGAAAAGCGCGGCGTCGGCATGGTGTTCCAGAACTACGCCTTGTTCCCCAACATGACGGCCGGGGAAAACATTGCCTACGGCTTGAAGATCCGCAAGATGCCGGCCGCCCAGCGCCTGGAAAAAATCGACGCTCTGCTGGAAATGGTGCATTTGCAAGGATTAGGACAGCGCCGCATCGACCAGTTGTCGGGCGGCCAGAAGCAGCGGGTCGCCCTGGCCCGTGCGCTGGCGGTCGAACCCAGGGTCCTGCTGCTGGATGAGCCGCTGACGGCACTCGACGCCAAGCTGCGCGAAACGTTGCGCGCCGATCTCAACCAGCTGCTGCGTAAGCTCGGCATCACCGCCATCTATGTGACGCATGACCAGAGCGAGGCGATGGCATTGGGCGACCGCGTGGTGGTCATGGAACGCGGCAAGATCGCGCAGATCGGCAGTCCGCAGGATATCTACTATCGTCCCGCCAGCCATTTTGTCGCCGATTTTATCGGCACCATGAACCGCGTGAGCGGCGTCGCCAGCGACGGCCAGCTGCGCTTTGGCGGCGGTCAGCTGCCATGCGATACGTCGTCCGCGGGGCCGCGGGCGACGCTGATGTTCCGGCCGGAAGATGTGGAGGTTGTTGCCGCTGACATGGATGCTGCCAGCATGCGGGGAGAAATTCTGTCGACCTTCTTCCTGGGAGACCGCACCCGCCTGCTGGTCGATGTCGGCGCCGAGCAGGCGGTGGTGGTCGATGCCGGCCGCGGCGCATCCTGGCAAGTGGGGGAGCGCATCGCACTGCGCGTGCCTGAGCATGCCTTGCTGCATTTCCAGGATGAGGTGGCGGCATGATTCTTTGCCAGATTTCCGATTTGCATATCAAGGCGCAGGGCAAGAAATCTTATCGCATCGTCGATACCGCGGAGAGCCTGCGGCGCTGCATCGCGCAGGTGAACGGGCTCAGGCAGCGGCCCGACGCCGTGGTGATTACCGGCGATCTGGTGGATTTCGGTATGCCGGACGAATACGCATTCCTGCGCCAGCTGCTGCAAGCGCTGGAGCTGCCGTATTACCTGATCCCAGGCAACCACGATGAACGCAGTGCTTTGCGGGCGGCCTTTCCTGAACATTTATATCTTCAGCAAAGCCGGGACAGAATAGAGTACGTGATCGACGATCATGCGCTGCGCATTGTGGCGCTGGATACGGTCATTCCGCAATCCAGCAGCGGCGCGCTGGCCGCCGATAGTCTGATATGGCTGGATCAGGTGTTGGCGGCGCAGCCGCACAAGCCGACCGTCATCGTCATGCACCATCCGCCGTTTCATACCGGCATCGGCCACATGGATAAAATAGGGTTGGCGGATCCGCAGGCATTGGCTGCCGTGGTGCAGCGTCATCCGCAGGTAGAGCGTATCCTGTGCGGTCATTTGCACCGCGCCATCCAGCTGCGTTTTGGCGGCAGCATCGCCTCGACCTGTCCTGGTATTGCGCACCAAGTGGCGCTGGATCTGAGCCCGCAGGCGGAGTCCCGCTTCGTGATGGAGCCGCCGGCGTTTCAACTGCATCTGTGGGATGCCGACCACGGCTTGATCAGCCACACTGCCTATATCGGAGAATTTGACGGGCCATATCCGTTCTACGACGGCGACCGCCTGATCGATTAATTCCTGCGCTAGCGCAGGATCAGTTTCAGCGCCGGCTTTTCACCGTAATCGTCATAGCGCTCGTTGATCGCAGCAATGCAAAATTCCAGCTCTTCGATAATTTCGGCGGCGCGCTGGCGCAGTTTATCGCTGTGCAGCACTTCAATGTTCAGCACCTCGTTTTCCTTGAGGCGGAATTTGCTCATGCCGTCCTCGTCGCGCAGATAGCTCAGGCAATCGATCCAGGCATTCATGTTGCGCCCATAGAATTCAGGGAAGCCGAACGCCTTGGCCGATTCGCTATGGAAGCTGTCCCAGCCGGTGATGATTTCGCCGTTCAGGCTTGCGGTTGGCATGTCGGTTCTCCTGCGTATCAAATGTCATGCCACGAACTTACCACATCTTTGGCGGCCGATCGCGCCACGGCGGCGCCGGCCGAATCAATAAAAGCAGGACTCAGAAATGAAAAAAGAGGTTCCGCTGAAGGAACCCCTTTCATTCGCCGCAGACAGCTGCTTCGCTTATTCGACCCCGCTACGCAATACGCTGTCAGGCAAGGGCGCCTTGAACCAGCGCTGGGCATTGACGTTGAGCATGCCGTTTTTCTTGATGTTGCTCAGCATCGCGTTGATCTTGTTCAGCAGGGCGGTTTCGTTTTTGTTAACGCCGATGAAGCATGGCGAATCCTTCAACACGATCTTCAGCTGGGTGCCTTCCGCCTGCTCCTTGGTAAAGGCAGAAATCAGCACGTTGCCGGCGGCCAGCAGCTTGGATTCGCCTTGCAGATAGGATTTCTCTGCTTCCTTGCTGGTGGCAAAGCGTTTGATGATGGCGGAAGGCGGTGCAATCTTGGTCAGTTCGACATCTTCGATCGAATCCTTGAGCACGGCGATAGTCTTGCCGGACAAAGCGGCGGCATTTTTTACGTCCAGGTTGGGAGCGCCGAACACACCCAGGTAAAACGGCGCGTATGCCTGCGAAAAGTCGATCTGTTTCAGGCGTTCCGGGTTTTTGCCGAGGCTGGAAATGACTATGTCGACATGGTGGTTCAATAGCGAAGGAATGCGGTCCGCGCTGGCCAGCGGCACCATGTCGAGCTTGACTCCCAGCTCCAGCGAAATCATCTTGGCGATCGAGATATCGAATCCTTCCAGCGACTTGTACTGGCCTTCCGCGCCGAACGGCGGCGTATCTTTTGGCACCGCGACGCGAATCGCGCGCCGGCTCTGGATATCGTCCATCGCATCCGCGCGGCTTTCCTTGGCGGGAATCAAGCCCCCTGCGATGGCAATGAAATAGACAAAAATGCATGCAACAACACCGGCGTAACGCTTCACAAGAAGACTCCCAGAATGAATTGAATGTAGTTCATGTCCATCCACGATGACAATGGCAGAGACATTGCTGCGATGCCCAGCAGCACCGGATTCTATGTCTGAGTGGAAAGTTTGTATACGGAATAATCGAGGAGGAATGATCGCTGTTGCGTGCCGCCCACTTTGACCCGAAGCGGAATTTGGCAAATGCTTTGGGTTGTCGCCGAAACCCTGTCTTCGCCCCGCGTCCGCGCCGGACGCAGGGTCGAAATCTGTCATCAAATACGAACAACTTTGCCCGATGGGCATTTGTACGGCGTCAAGCAGCGCTGATGCTCGCTACCTGGTCCAATTCTTTTATGACATCGTCGGACAGCGCCAACGTACCTGCCGCCAGATTCTCCTGCAAGTGCGCGACAGATGAGGTGCCTGGGATCAGAAGGATGTTGGGCGCGCGACGAAGCAGCCAGGCGAGCGCGACTTGCATCGATGTGACGCCGAGACGCGCAGCCACATCCGACAAGGTAGAAGATTGCAGCGGGGTGAAGCCGCCGAGCGGGAAGTAAGGCACGTATGCAATACCGTCACGCCCAAGGTCGTCGATCAGGGTATCGTCTTCCCGATGAGCCACGTTGTAATGGTTTTGCACGCAGACGATCTCGCAGATACGGCGTCCTTCCGCGATCTGCTCCGGAGTCACATTACTCAGTCCGATGTGGCGCACCAGGCCCTGGCGCTGGAGTTCGGCCAGAACCATGAGCGGTTCTTCGATTGAGCCTTCAGCAGGTCCGTGGATACCGAACATGCTGCGAAGGTTAACCACATCGAGCACGTCCAGACCAAGATTGCGCAGATTGTCGTGGATCGCCTGGGTTAGGTCTGCGCGCGACATTGCTGGAATCCATGAACCGTCGTCGCCGCGCCGGGCGCCAAGCTTGGTGACGATGACAAGATCGTCTCGATAAGGATGCAGCGCCTCGCGGATCAACTGATTAGTGACGTGGGGGCCGTAGAAATCGCTGGTGTCGATGTGATTCACTCCGCGCGCGACGGCTTCGCGCAGCACGGCCAGTGCCGCATCACGATCCTTGGGAGGACCGAATACGCCAGGTCCGGCAAGCTGCATGGCGCCATAGCCAAGTCGCTTTACGGTGCGGCCGCCAAGTACAAAGCTAATGGATGATTTGATATTAGACATCATTGTGCTCCTGTAAATGAAAGACGATCCATGGTAGGCTTTTTCTCCTCCCACGATAATTGGGTACAATCAATACGGGTTGTGCGGATTGGCGAACAGTGGGGCTGCGGACAAATGAAAGTCGATCTGGGAGATCTCAACGCCTTTGTGGTGGTGGCACGCGCCAAAGGCTTTCGCGATGGCGCTCGCGCAAGCGGCAGCAGCGCATCTGCGCTCAGCGAGGCGGTACGCCGCCTGGAGGCGCAGCTGGGCGTGCGGCTGTTCAATCGCACAACGCGCAGCGTCGTTCCGACCGAAGCGGGCGAGGGCTTGCTGGCGCGGCTCAGCCCGGCCTTGAGCGAAATGCAGTCCGCACTCGATGTGGTGAACGGTTTCCGCGACAGGCCAGCCGGCACCTTGCGCCTCAACGTGCCGGTCAGTGCGGCGCGGCTGGTGCTGGGCAGCATCGTACCGCCATTTCTCGCGGCCTATCCCGACATTCAACTGGAGATCCTCACCGAGGACAGTTTTGTCGACGTCATCGCCGCTGGTTGCGACGCCGGCATCCGCTACGACGAGAGGCTGGAACAGGACATGATCGCAGTGCCGATCGGGCCGCGCGTCCAGCGCTTTGCCACCGTCGCTTCCAGCGCGTACCTTGATCGGCATGGCCGGCCGAAACATCCACGCGAACTGCTCGATCATGCGTGTCTGCGCGGCCGCTTTTCCAGCGGATCAATGCCGCCATGGGAGTTTGAGCGGAACGGAGAGGTATTGCGAATTGATCCGACGGGGCCGCTGATCGTACAGGCGGGTGGAGGCGCGGATCTCGCCGTTGCAGCAGCAATCGCAGGCAGCGGCATTCTTTATCTTTTCGAGGACTGGCTGCGTCCCCATCTTGATAGCGGCGCACTGGAAGCCGTGCTCGAACCATGGTGGCCGCGCTTTTCGGGGCCGTTTCTTTATTATCCCGGGCGGCGCCTTGTGCCGGCTCCTTTGCGTGCGTTTATTGATTTTATCAAGGTGTTTCCCGTTCAGCGTTGAGTCCAACGTGCCAGGCGCGACTTCGATAGCGTCATATTGACGGCGGCGGGAATCTCCCGGGTTTTCGCCCGCAGGCGAAAACCGCTCAGACAGCGGCAAGCATGCTTGCCGAAACCCTGTCTTCGCCCCGCGTCCGTACCGGACACGGGCTCGATACCAGTCACGTCGAACACCAATAAAAAAGGCCACCCTTCGGGTGACCTTTTGTATTGGTGGTGGAGGCGGCGGGAATCGAACCCGCGTCCGCAAGTCCTCTACAGACAGTTCTACATACTTAGTGCTGTCATTTGATTTAACCCAGCCGACGCGGACGCACACGCTTCGTTCAGGCGAGTCACCTAAATTTAACGGTCAGCCAAGTAACCCGGCTAACAGCGATTCCCTGTAAATGACTCTACTGCTGTTTTACCAGCCCACCCCAGGGACGAGATGGTGTAGAGCTAACCGGTTATTAAGCGGCTAGTGCGTACGAGTTATCGTTTGCAGTTAGATCTATTCCGATTGTATTTACGAGGTAGTCGGTCCTCGGTATGCCCTGCGCTGCTTTGTAACCCACGTCGAAACCAGGTCGCCCCCAAGCAGACTTCTATTGTAGCGCACTTGGGGCTTTCCTGTCAGCGGCTTGCCAGGATTGAAAGTGGCCAGCCGCAGCCTTATTTCAGGGAGAAATCGACGCGGTTCGGCGCACCCTTGTCCTTGATGCCGTCGGCGGTCAGCTTGGGCGCGATCAGGAAGATCCGTTCCAGCGGGATCTTGCCCTTGGTTTCCAGGTATTTGCGCACCGCTTCGGCACGGCGGGTGGCCAGGGCGCTGAGGGCATCCTGGGTGATCGGCGTGTTGGCAACGATCAATTTTTCCATTTCCGCGGTCGGCAGCGATTTGGCGAAGCCGATGGCGTTGCGCGGCTTGTCAAATTTGCCGGCGCTGTACACCTTGCCCATGTACTTATCCTTGTCGGCGTCGCTCAGGGTGACGTCGTCCGATTGCGTATCTACGCTCTGATCGACCGAGTCTTTCTGTTTCAACTGTTTCAGCTGGCGGTTGAGGACTTGCTGGCGCACGCCGTCGGTGTCGGTCTTCGGATCGACGCGGCCGATCAGGTCCAGTTTCAGGGCCGGGCGGTCATTGAGCGCCTTGGCAATGGTATCCAGCTTGCCCTGGGTGGCGGCGCTGAGGGTGGCCGAGCCGGGCGCAAATTCTGCATAGCCGAGTTCATCGCCGCCGCTGCCGCCGAAGGCGGAGCTGATCAGCGCAAACGGCGAGGTCACTGCCTTGACGATCAGGTTGACGAAGATGCGGACGATGATGCCGCCTATCGAAAACTGCGGATCCGACAGGGTGCCGGAAATCGGCAGGTTGATGTTGATCTGGCCGTTGCGGTCTTTCAGCAGGGCTACTGCCAGCAGCACCGGCAGCTTGGTGGCGGTCGGGCTGTCGATCTTGTCGCCGAAGGTGAGCTGGTCGATGCGCACACTGTTCTCCGCCACCAGCTTGTCATTTTCAATGTGATAGTTGACGTCCATCGACAGCTTGCCTTTCTCGATGGCGTAACCGGCGTACTTCGCTGCATACGGCGTCAGGCGCGGCAGTTCAACGCCGTTCGCGCTGGCCTTGATGTCGAGGAACATCGGCTTGAACAGGGGATTGAGCGAGCCGGAAATGGCGACTGGGGCATCGTTGTCGATCTTGCCGTTGAGGTCAATCGGCGCAGGCGCCGGCTTGTCGGAAGCGATCGCGCCGACAGTGCCGTTCATGCCGGTCATGTTGGCGGTGTAGTTCGGCTTGACGAAGTTGTCGGTGTAGTTGACGTTGCCGCCCTTGATGACTACCTGGCCGATCTTGATCACCGGCGCATTCTCTTTAGGCGGCGCGACGGCGATGGGGGCGACGGTGGCGGTGCCCTCGGCAGTCGGTTTGGTGACTTTTTGCGTTCCCTGGCCCATGCCTTCGCCTGCCTCGGCCGAAGTCAGGGACGGCTTCGGCGCGTCGGCCGGCGCGTTTTTCGAGACCACGATGTCTTGCAGATTCAGCTTGGCCGATTCGGACAGGATGATGCGCGCATAGAAATCGCTCAGGGCGATTTTCGCCAGCGTGACGTTCTGGCGCGGACCGCCGATATTCGCATTGATGCCGCTGACTTCCAGCATTTTCCACTTCAGGAAATCCGCCGAATTCTCCTTGTCCAGCACGCGGAAATTGGCCAGGCGCAGATTGCCGTTATAGCCGGTCGTCATTTCCTGGCGGCCGCCAGGCAGCACCAGCGACAGCTTGCCTTTGCTGCTCGCCAGGCCCGAGCTCAACGTTACGTTCAGGTAATCGGTGAAGTAAGGCTGCAGCGCCGGCACCGGCAGGTTTTGCGCATCGATGTCGAGCGCCACCGATTTCATCTGGGCGGCGACGCTGCCGTCGATGGCCAGTTTGCCGCTCTTGTTGAGCTGGGTGCGCAGGGCGACCTTGATCGGCTTGTCGAGCTTGCTGGAGACATTCTCCGCGCTCAGGTTGAGGCCGTCGGCGCGCAGCTTGACCGCCGGCTTCACCGCATTGTCGAGATAAGTGACGCCGCTGTCGGTGACGGCAAACTGGTTCAGATTGGCGACCCAGTCCGGTCCGCTGGGCTTGGCGGGGGCGCTCTTGTCGCTCTTGTTCGTGGCGCCGGCGGGCGCAATGAATTGCTGCAGGTTGAGTTTGCCTTGGGCGTCGCGGCGGATGTCGCCCTCGATGCCGGCCAGGCGTAATGCGGCGGCGTTGAAGGTATGCGCCTGGGTATCCAGGCTAGCGTTTTCCAGGCTGATTTTCTTGGCTGCGATGCTGCCGCCGGCGCTGTTTTTAGCCGCAACCTTGAGGTCGTCCACAGCTATGCCCAGCTGATGCAGCTGGATGCGGCCGCCGTCGATGGCAAGCAGGGTGTCCAGCGACAGCTGGCCGGACAGTACCGCTGCCAGCGAGCGGTTGACATAAGGCTGGTACGCAGCCAGCGACAAGGCCTTGATGCTGGCCTTGCCGGCGACTATCGCCTTGGCCGGCGTGATCTGGCCGATGAACTGGATGTGCTGGTCGGTATCGGTGCCGGTGGAGAGCGTCACGGTGGCCGGCTTGGCGTCGGCCGCCATCGACAGCCGGGACGCCTCCACAGCGACGTTCTTGACTTGCAGGTCCAGCGCCGGCGATGCATTGGCGGCGTCCTTCCAGTTCACTATGCCGTCGTGGATGCTGAGCTTGGCCAGACTCATCGGCGGCGGCGCAGCGGCGGTCTTCTTCGGCGCATCCTTGACGATTTCCTGCTTGGCCGCCGGTGTGCTCAGGGCCGCCCAGTTGAGGCTGCCGTTGGCGTTCAGGTTGACCCAGACTTCCGGCTTCTGGATGTCGATGCGGTCGAGTGCGGCGGCGCCGCTAAGGACGTTCAGCTTGCCGATCTGGGCGCTGACGGCTTGCGCTTTCAGCAGCGGCGCCGCATTCTTGTCGGCCAGCGCCAGATCGGCCAGCTGCAGCCAGCCGGAGAGCAGCACTTCGGGCTTGTCCTTGTTGCGCGCGAAGTTCAGGTCGAGCTTGGTGGACAGCTTGGCGCTCTGGATCGCCAGCGGCAGCGCGACCGGGGAAAAGGCAACATAGCTGGCGACATCCAGCTGGTCGATATCGATCGCCAGCGAGGTTTCCTGGCTGCCGGAAAACGGCTTGCTGCGACCCTTGAGGTCAAACGGCGTGCCGTTGATCTTGGCCGAGATGTGCGGCTGGACGAAGGTGTCCACCTTGCTGGCGAAATTGGAAATGTAAGGCAGGCCGATATTCAGCGCCTCGATATCGACCAGCTTGCCGGTCACCTTGTCGTCGAACTTGACCGAGCCGTTTTGCAGCTGGATATTCGAGACCGAAAACAAGGCCGGCTTGTCGCTCTTGGGCATCGCCAGGATGCGGTCGATCACATCCGAAAAATTGTAGCGGCCGATGCCGTCGGCGCTGGTGCGCACGATATGCAGCTTGGGATTGATCAGCTGGGCTTCATTCAGCACTGGCGCCAGGCGGAACAGCGAAGCCGAGGAGGCGTTCACCAGCAGCGTGCCGGCGGAAAAGGCAGGGGTGGTCTTGTCGGGTTCGTACAGCGTGAAATCGGTGGCTGTGAGCGTGAGCGTGAACGGATTGAAAGCGATCTTGCCGACGCTGGCCTTGCGTCCGATCTGGGCTTCGACCTGCTGTTCAACCAGGTGCTTGGCGACCGGCGGCACCGCCAGCCAGCTGATCAGCGCCAGCACTAGCAGGACGGCGACGGTAATGCCGGTCCAACGGATGGCGCGTGGAAGCCAGGAAGGGCGAGGGAGGTTTGCCATTTTTTATTCCTTATGGGCAATCATGTCAACAATATACCGCCAGACAGTCTTGCTCGCTATTTTATTAAAGTCTTTGAAACTGCTTATGGCAAGCCGCCATGCAGTCGATCCAGCGCCGGTCATTTGCCTGCGCAGGCGTATGACCGGGTTGTCGCAAAAAAGTTACTGCTGTGGCAGCAACGCCAGCAATTGCAGCGGCGTATCGATCAGGGCGTCGGCTTGCCAGCTGCCCGGTTCGCTCTCGCCGCAATAACCCCAGGCGGCGGCGACGGTGGCCATGCCGGCGGCGCGGCCGGCCTGGATATCGCGTAGATCGTCGCCGACATACCAGCATTCCTGCGGCTGAAGATTGAGGCGCCGCGCGGCTTCCAGCAATGGTTCAGGATGCGGTTTCGAATGCGCGGTGGTGTCGCCGGAAATGACGCAGTCGGCATCTGCCAGGCCGATCTGGGCGACCAGCGGATCGGTGAATACGGCCGCCTTGTTGGTCACCACGCCCCAGCCCAGCTGGCGCTGGCGCAGTTCTTTCAAGAGCGCCGGAATGCCGTCGAACAGGGTGCTGTCGACCGCCAGCGCGGCCGCGTAGTGAGCCAGGAAGCCAACGCGCAATTCCTCATAATCCGGATCGCCAGGCTTCAAACCGAAGGCCGCGCCTATCATGCCGCGCGCGCCGGCCGAAGTATGCGGACGCAATTGTTCGTAAGGCGTGCTGCTCAAGCCGCGGTCATTGCGCAGGCGGTTGAGCGCCCCTGCCAGATCCGGTGCGGTGTCGGCAAGCGTGCCGTCAAGGTCAAACAGGATGGCGCGCGGGATTGGCAGGGGCATGATCGGTTCCTAGAGTGCGTGAAAATGGCAGATGGCTTACAGCGCATGCACTATGCAAGCACTATATAGCCACGCCGGTCAGGGCTGGATTGCAGAATGACCGGTTCAGGCGTGCCTGGTGCACGCCATCAGATAATTGACGCTGGTGTCCTGGTTGAGCGAATAGATCAGCGTCAGCGGGTTATAGCTCATGCCGCGCATGACATCGACGCTCAGGCCGGCGTTGCGGGCAAACTGCGCCAGTTCGGCAGGCATGATGAACTTGGCGTAATCGTGCGTGCCTTTAGGCAGCATGCGCAACAGGTATTCGGCCGCCAGCACCGCTTGCAGGTAGGCCTTCGGATTGCGGTTAAGGGTCGAGAAAAACACCTGCCCGCCCGGTTTCACCAGCGCCGCGCAGGCGCGCACGATGGAGGCCGGATCTGGGACGTGTTCCAGCATCTCCATGCAGGTCACCACATCGAACTGTCCGGCTTCGCGGCTGGCCATGTCTTCTGCGGCAATCTTTTCGTAACGGACCTGGATGCCCGATTCCAGGCTATGCAGGTCGGCTACCTTCAATGCCTTGTCGGACAGGTCGATGCCGGTGACGGTCGCGCCTTTGCGCGCCATCGACTCGGCCAGGATGCCGCCGCCGCAACCGATATCCAGCACCTTCTTGCCAGCCAGCGAGACGCGCGAATTGATCCATTCCAGGCGCAGCGGGTTGATTTTATGCAACGGACGGAATTCCGACTCAGGATCCCACCAACGGTGGGCCAGGTCGCTGAATTTCTTGAGTTCTGATGGGTCTGCGTTCATAGGTTGAATCATAGCTGGAAGTCGGGCGTTGCGGTTTGTTGTCCGATTAAAAACATGTCGTAGAGCGGGCACGGATGCTCACCCTACGACATGTTTTATACGAAAAAAAACCCCGCCGAGGCGGGGTTTTGATCGAGTCTGAATCGACTGTTTGCTGGTGGCAATTACTTGCTTGTACCAACAACTTCGATTTCAACGCGACGGTTCTTAGCGCGGCCAGCAGCAGTCTTGTTGTCAGCGACTGGTTGCGACTTGCCTTTACCTTCGGTGTAAACACGGTTGGATTCGATACCCTTGTGTACCAGGTATGCCTTGACAGCTTCAGCGCGGCGAACCGACAGCTTCTGGTTGTAAGCAACGGAACCGACCGAGTCAGTGTGACCAACAGCGATGATAACTTCCAGGTTGATTGCGCCCAGTTTCGATGTCAGGTCGTCCAGCTTGGCTTTGCCTTCTGGCTTCAGGACAGCTTTGTCGAAGTCGAAGAATGCATCAGCAGCGAAAGTCACCTTTTGCGATACTGGAGCTGGTGCTGGTGCAACTGGAGCTGGTGCTGGTGCAACTGGAGCTGGTGCAGCTTGAGCGATTTCGCCGTCGCAGCCTGGAACCGAGTCAGCTGGTGTCCAGTAGCCGGTGTGCCAGCACAGACCGTACGGGTCACGTGCGATAACACCGCGTGCATCTTGCACGTAGGCGCTGTTAGGAGTAGCCGCCTGGATATCTTTGATTTCCTGCGCAGAGGCAGAGAGTGCGACGACTGCGGACGCAGCGAAGACGAGTTTTGCTAATTTATTCATGTTTCTCCTCTCGGTTGAGATATCCGCAGATTAACTGCGCAACTAATATACGACATCAAAAATTGGATAGTACCACGTGGTTCAGGCCGTTACGTGTGGGATTGACCATACGCAATGAACTTGACCATCATTCTGCCACAGGCAGCAAGCGCTAGCGAAGGATGCCAAATGATCCAGCACACGTTTTGCCTGCTTCGTTGTTTTCATACAACGTAACATTATGAAAACATCACCACGGGCGACATATTACATCGACGCAAGCAAAGTATCTATTTTATTTTAAATTTATTGTATTTTTATCACTACCCTGCGGTTCGGGCTGAGGCAGGCGATGCGTTTCTTGAGGCTCAGTTTGTTGCTGCATGTCACTATCGGTTCGGCCGCGCCGGCGCCTTTTGTCTCTATCCTGTTGCTTACGCCTTTGCTTTTCAGATAACTGGCGACGCTGGCGGCGCGTTGCGTCGATAACTTCCTGTTATATGTGTCTGTTCCAAGGTGATCGGTGTAGCCGGTCACCAGGATGACCTTGGCGCCGCCGCAATTGACCAGTTTTGCTATGGTGTTTTTATCAATTTCTTGCTTGGCGGCCTTGCTCAGGATTGTTTTTCCAAAGCTGAAAATGCTATCGCTGGCCAAAGTGAACTCACATTGAGCGACCACAGCCGGCGCCACAGATTGCTCACTGGCAATTGCGGGGGCTGCTGCCAGCGCCGGCGCGATGGTTTTCATCACCGGCGACACCAGTTCGCCATCGCAGCCGGCGACGGCATCGTTGGCATCCCAATAACCCGAGCGCCAGCACAAGCCATCCTGGCTACGCACCACCGGGCCGCGGCCGTCTTGCAGATAAGCGCTTTTTTCGGGGGCGGCCTGGATATCGGTAGTCTGGGCCAGGCTGGAGTGGGCCGCAAAGCCGCAAGCCGAACCTAGCAATAGGCTCAGCGCAATGGTATGAAGCATAAATTATTTCCTGATAGAAATGGCGAGGGGCGTATAAGGCAATCCCCCAAAAGCCGGGCAAGGCGGCATTTAAACATATTTTTTCGGGCCAGCAGGTTTTCGGCCTGCAACGCCTTGCCTGAAAAGCCAGAACTGCCTCTTCCGCGTGCTAAAATCACGCGGTTGTACCTGCGTTTCAAGCCGTATTTCGCCAGCAACTGGCAGATCGCTCCGGAATGTTGGTTCTATATTGATCAACCCAAGTAAAGATTGGCCGACTCGCTAAATGGATCAATTCGCTAAAGAAACAATCCCGATTTCCCTCGAAGAAGAAATGCGCAAGAGCTACCTCGATTACGCCATGAGCGTGATCGTAGGCCGTGCGCTGCCGGATGTGCGCGACGGCCTCAAGCCGGTGCACCGCCGGGTCTTGTTCGCGATGCACGAAATGAACAACGTCTGGAATCGCCCGTTCGTGAAATGCGCGCGCGTGGTCGGTGAGACCATGGGTAAATATCACCCGCATGGCGACGCTTCGATCTACGACACGCTGGTGCGCATGGCGCAACCGTTCTCGCTGCGCTACATGCTGGTCGACGGCCAAGGCAACTTCGGTTCGATCGACGGCGACGGCGCGGCGGCGATGCGTTACACCGAGTGCCGCCTGGACAAGATCGCCGGCGAATTGCTGGCCGACCTGGACAAGGAAACCGTCGACTTCGTGCCGAACTACGACGGCAAGGAAAAAGAGCCGTCGGTATTGCCGACCCGCATTCCTAACCTGCTGATCAACGGTTCCTCCGGGATCGCGGTGGGCATGGCGACCAACATTCCGCCGCACAACCTGACCGAAGTGATCGACGGCGCGCTGCATGTGCTGCGCAACGCCGATTGCACCATCGACGAGCTGATCGAAATCATCCCGGCGCCGGATTTCCCGACCGCCGGCATCATCTACGGCGTCTCCGGCGTGCGCGACGGTTACCGCACCGGCCGCGGCCGCGTGGTGATGCGCGCCAAGACCCACTTCGAAGAATTCGGACGGGAAGGCCGCACGGCGATCATCATTGATGAATTGCCATACCAGGTAAACAAGAAGGCCTTGCTGGAGCGTATCGCCGAACTGGTGCGCGACAAGAAGCTGGAGGGCATTTCCGATCTGCGCGACGAGTCGGATAAATCCGGCATGCGCGTGGTGATCGAGCTCAAGCGCGGCGAAGTGGCCGAGGTTGTGCTTAACAATCTGTACAAGCAAACGCAGCTGCAGGACACCTTCGGCATGAACATGGTGGCCCTGGTCGACGGCCAGCCAAAACTGCTGAACCTGAAGCAGATGCTGGAATGCTTCCTGTCGCATCGCCGCGAAGTGGTGACGCGCCGTACCGTGTTCGAACTGCGCAAGGCGCGCGAACGCGGCCACGTGCTGGAAGGCCTGGCGGTGGCGCTGGCGAACATCGACGATTTCATCGCCCTGATCAAGGCGGCGCCGACGCCGCCGGTGGCGAAATCCGAACTGATGGCGCGCGCCTGGGATTCGTCCATGGTGCGCGAAATGCTGGCCCGCACCGGCGAGGAAAACCTCGGCGGCGTCGAAGCCTTCCGTCCGGAAAACCTGCCGAAGCATTACGGCATTCAAGCTGACGGCATGTATCGCCTGTCGGACGACCAGGCGCAGGAAATCCTGCAGATGCGTCTGCAGCGCCTGACCGGCCTGGAGCAAGACAAGATCGTCAACGAGTACAAAGACGTGATGGCGCAGATCGCCGATTTGCTGGATATCCTGGCCAAGCCGGAGCGCGTCACCGTCATCATCACCGACGAGATGACCGCCGCCAAGAACGAATACGGCATCGGCAACAAGGATGAGCGCCGTTCGCAGATCGAGCACAATCCTACCGATCTCGGCACGGAAGACCTGATCACGCCGCAAGACATGGTAGTGACCTTGTCGCACACCGGCTACATGAAAGCGCAGCCGGTCTCCGAATACCGTGCGCAAAAACGTGGCGGCCGTGGCAAGCAAGCGATGGCGACCAAGGAAGACGACTGGATCGACCAGCTGTTCGTCGGCAATACCCACGACTACATCCTCTGTTTCAGCAATCGCGGCCGTCTGTACTGGCTGAAGATCTGGGAAGTGCCGCAAGGTTCGCGCAACTCGCGCGGCAAGCCTATCGTCAATATGTTCCCGTTGCAGGATGGCGAGAAGATCACGGTGGTGCTGCCATTGTCCGGCGCCAACCGCAGCTTCCCTGAAGACCGCTATGTCTTCATGTCGACCAGCCTGGGCACCGTCAAGAAGACGCCGTTGTCGGATTTCAGCAATCCGCGCAAGGCCGGCATCATCGCGGTCGACTTGGATGAGGGCGACTTCCTGATCGGCGCCGCGCTGACCGACGGCCAGCATGACGTCATGCTGTTCTCCGATTCCGGCAAGGCAGTGCGCTTCGACGAAAACGATGTGCGTCCGATGGGCCGCACCGCGCGCGGCGTGCGCGGCATGAACCTGGAAGAAGGACAGCAAGTCATCGCACTGCTGGTCGCCGAAAACGAACAGCAATCGGTGTTGACCGCGACTGAAAACGGCTTCGGCAAACGTACTCCGATCACCGAGTACACGCGCCACGGCCGCGGCACCAAGGGCATGATCGCGATCCAGACCAGCGAGCGCAACGGCAAGGTGGTGGCGGCAACGCTGGTGGAACCAAGCGATGAAATCATCCTGATCACTACCGGCGGCGTCCTGATACGCACCCGCGTCGCGGAAATCCGCGAAATGGGCCGTGCTACCCAGGGCGTCACGCTGATCGCGGTGGAAGACGGCACCAAGCTGAGCGGTTTGCAGCGCGTGGTCGAATCCGACGCCGAGGTCGACGCTGAAGTGGAAGCCAGTGCCGAAGGCGACGCCGGCAGCACGGCAGCAGGCGATGCTTCCGAGGCAGCGCCAGAGTAATAACGCAGGCAGCGCGGTCCAGCCAGCCTGGGCCGCGCATTGTTTGGGGCTTGACCAGCAACATCGCAACAACACAGTAACGCCATCTGTTGGGCCAAAGTTTTCTACGTAGTCTCTGCAATCCCGGTTCTTTATCTGACGACATTCATCATGCCTATCTATAATTTTTCTGCTGGTCCTGCCGTGTTGCCGAAAGAGGTGCTGCAGCAAGCTGCTGCTGAAATGCTGGACTGGCAGGGCAGCGGCATGTCGGTGATGGAGATGAGTCATCGCGGCAAGGAATTCATGTCCATCCTGACCGCCGCGCAGCACGATTTCCGCGAATTGTTCGCGGTGCCGGACAATTACAAGCTGCTCTTCATGCAGGGCGGCGCGATTGCCGAGAACGCGATTGTTCCGCTCAACCTGTTGGGCCGCGGCGGTCGCGCCCAGCCGGCCACCAGCGATTACATCAATACCGGTTCCTGGTCGACCAAGTCGCTGAAAGAAGCGCGCCGCTACGGCAACGTCAATGTCGCCGCTTCTTCCGAAGACAGCCATTTCGCGCGCATCCCCGAGCGCGATAGCTGGCAGCTGTCCAAAGATCCGGCCTACGTCCATATCTGCACCAATGAGACCATCGACGGCGTTGAATATCATTTCACGCCTGATATCGCAACTGAAACCAATAACGCGCCGCTGGTGGCCGACATGTCCTCGCACATCCTGTCGCGCGTGGTGGACGTTTCCAAATACGGCGTGATCTATGGCGGCGCGCAAAAGAACATCGGCCCGGCCGGCCTGACCCTGGTGCTGGTGCGCGAGGATTTGCTCGGCCATGCCTTGCCGGCCTGCCCATCCGCCTTCAACTGGAAAATCGTCGCCGACAACGATTCGATGTACAACACGCCGCCAACCTATGCGATCTACATCGCCGGGCTGGTGTTCCAGTGGCTCAAGCGACAGGGCGGCGTCGCCGCGATGGAACAGCGCAATATCGCCAAGGCGGCACTGCTGTACGATTACCTGGATTCCACCGATTTCTACCGGACCAAGATCGCCAGCAGCTGCCGCTCGCGCATGAACGCGCCTTTCTTCCTGGCCGATGAAACGCTCAACGAATCCTTCCTGAGCGGCGCCAAGGAGCAGGGTTTGCTGCAGCTGAAGGGCCATAAATCGGTAGGCGGCATGCGGGCTTCGATCTATAACGCCATGCCTTTCGAAGGCGTGCAGGCGCTGGTGGCGTATTTGCAGGAATTTGAAAAGCGGCGCGGCTAGCGTGCCGAATGTGTCACCTTGCGCGCGCTTTTTCGGCAAGCGGTTGCCGATGTATGCCGGACCCGGTAGTAGAACCAGAGATAGAAACAAACATGAGCGAAGATAAACTCCTACCCTTGCGTCAGCAGATCGACGCGATTGACGCCGAAATCCTGGCCTTGCTGAACCGCCGCGCGAAAATCGCGCAAGAGGTCGGCCACGTCAAGGCTGAAACCAATGCCCCGGTGTTCCGTCCTGAACGCGAGGCGCAGGTCTTGCTCAAGGTTGCCGAACGCAATCCCGGACCGCTGCAAGGCGGCGACGTGCAGACCATTTTCCGCGAAGTGATGTCGGCTTGCCGCGCGCTGGAAAAGCGCGTGACGGTAGCTTATCTGGGCCCGGCCGGCACCTTCAGCGAACAGGCGGTGTATCAGCAGTTCGGCCACGCGGTGGAAGGCCTGCCGTGCGTCTCGATCGACGAAGTGTTCCGCACGACGGAAGCCGGCACCGCCGACTTCGGCGTGGCGCCTATCGAGAATTCCTCGGAAGGCGTGATCAACCGCACCCTCGACCTGCTGCTGCAAACCACGCTCAACATCAGCGGCGAAGTGTCGATTCCGGTGCATCACAGCCTGATGACCAAGGAAGGCACGATGGCCGGCATCGCCCGCATTTGCGCCCACTCGCAAGCGCTGGCGCAATGCAATGCCTGGCTCAACCAGCACTACCCGAATATCGAACGGCAGGCGGTGGCATCGAACGCCGAAGCGGCGCGCATGGCCAGCGAAAATGAAGCCGTGGCGGCGATCGCCGGCGAGATGGCTGCGCAAAAATACGATTTGCAGATCGTCAGCGCGAATATCCAGGACGATCCGCACAACCGCACCCGTTTCGCCGTGGTGGGCCGCCTGCAGAACGGCGCCAGCGGCAAGGACCAGACTTCGCTGGTGCTGTCGGTGGCGAACAAGGCCGGCGCCGTCTACAAGCTGCTGGCGCCGCTCGCCAAGCATGGCGTTTCGATGACCCGTTTTGAGTCGCGGCCGGCACGCATGGGCGCATGGGAATACTATTTCTATGTCGACGTCGAGGGCCATGCAGCAGACGAGAAGGTGGCCAAGGCGCTGGACGAACTGCAGCAGAACGCGGCGTTCTACAAGCTACTGGGGTCGTATCCGCGCAGCTTTTAAGCGGCGCTTGGACGCGCACTTGTTCAGCTCATTGATTTAACGCATTTACCTAATTATCTCGTTCAATATTTCGTCCTGAAAGCAGACAATGTCAATTCAATTTGGTCCAGAGTATGTACGCGCTATCGCCCCGTATCAGGGCGGCAAGCCGATTGCCGAAGTGGCGCGCGAATTCGGCCTGGACGAAGCCAAGATCATCAAGCTGGCCTCCAATGAAAACCCGCTGGGCATGCCGGAGTCGGCGCGCCTGGCCATGCAAAAGGCAGTGGCCGACATCGGCCGCTATCCGGACGCCAACGGCTTTGACCTGAAAGCCGCAATCACCGCCAAATACGACGTGCCGGCAGAGTGGATTACGCTCGGCAATGGCAGCAACGACATCCTGGAGCTGGCGACCCATGCTTTCGTTCAGGCCGGACAAGCTGCCATGTACGCCGAATATTCTTTCGTCGTGTATGCGCTGGCGACGCAGGCGGTCGGCGCCCGCGCCATCGTGGTCAAGGCCAAGGATTATGGCCATGACCTGGAGGCGATGGCCAATGCGATCACCGCCGACACCAAGCTGATCTTCATCGCCAATCCGAATAACCCTACCGGCAGCTTCATTCCGGCCGCCGAGCTGGAAGCATTCCTGGCGCGTGTGCCGGCGCAGATCGTGGTGGTGCTGGACGAGGCTTATAACGAATACCTGCCGCCCGAATTGCAATACGAGTCGATCGCCTGGGTGCGCAAATATCCGAACCTGCTGGTGTCGCGCACCATGTCCAAGGCCTATGGCCTGGCCGGCCTGCGCATCGGCTTCGGCATCGCGCAACCGCTGATCACCGATTTGCTGAACCGCATCCGCCAGCCGTTCAATGTCAATTCGCTGGCCCAGGCTGCGGCCGTGGCGGCCTTGAACGATACCGAGTTTCTGCAGCGTAGCGCGCAGCTGAATCGCGACGGCTACCGTCAGCTGACGCAAACCTTCGATGAGCTGGGCCTGGAATATGTGCCGTCGTTCGGCAACTTCGTGATGGTCAAGGTCGGCGCTGACGAAGGCGCCGGCGCGCGCGTCAACCTGGCGTTGCTGAAGCAGGGCATCATCGTGCGCCCGGTTGCCAACTACGGCTTGCCGCAGTGGTTGCGCGTCACCATCGGCCTGCCGCAAGAGAACGCGGCGTTCATCGACGCATTGAAGAAACTGCTGGCCTGATCGGCAGGGTCCTGATCAATCTTTATTGAAGCAACGCTTGTGTTCAAGAAAATCGCAATTTTCGGTGTCGGACTGATCGGCGGATCGTTTGCCCTGGCTTTGAAAAAGGCCGGTGCGGCAGAGCGGATCGTCGGCGTCGGCCGCCATCTCACGACTTTGCAGCGCGCCAAGGAACTGGGCATCATCGACCAGATCGCCAGCGATGTCGCGGACGCAGTGAGCGACGCTGACCTGGTCCTGATCGCCGCGCCAGTGGCGCAGACCGGCGCCATTCTGGCCAACATCGCGCCGCATCTGCAAGCTGGCACCATCGTCACCGACGCCGGCAGCACCAAGTCTGACGTGGCGTTGGCGGCGCGCGCCGCACTGGGCGGCAAGATCGGCCAGTTCGTGCCTGGCCATCCGATTGCCGGCCGCGAACAGAACGGCCCGGAAGCCGCGCTGGCGGAACTGTATGTCGGCAAGAAAGTAGTGCTGGCGCCGCTGCCGGAAAATTCGGCTGCGGACGTGGCCAGGGTCGCCGCTGCCTGGCAGCAGTGCGGCGCCTTGATCCATCAACTGTCGGCGCAGCAGCACGATGCCGTATTTGCCGCGGTCAGCCATTTGCCGCACGTGCTGGCGTATGCGCTGGTGGACGACATCGCCAACAAGCCGCATGCGGCGTCGCTGTTTCAATACGCGGCCAGCGGCTTTCGCGATTTCACCCGCATCGCCGGCTCGTCGCCGGAAATGTGGCGCGATATTTCATTGGCCAACCAAAGCGCCTTGCTGGGCGAGCTGGATGCCTACATGACGCAGCTGGGCCGTATGCGCGCCTTGCTGGCAGCCGGCGACGGCCCGGCGCTGGAAGCGATCTACAGCAACGCGCAGCAGGCAAGACACAACTGGATCAGCGCCATCGAGGCTGCGGAACAACAGAACAAGGAAGGTGGCGATTAATGAGTATCCAACGCAAACAAAGTTATCCCGAGTACCTGGATTTGCATCCTGTGGCAAAAGTGCAGGGTACGGTGCGGCTGCCGGGTTCGAAAAGCATTTCCAACCGCACTTTGCTGCTGGCCGCGCTGGCTAGCGGCGCCACGCAGATCCACGATTTGCTGGCCTCGGACGATACGCTGGTGATGCTGACGGCGCTCAAAAAGCTGGGTGTCGCCTGGGAGCAGGCGGAAGGCACGCAGACCTATACCGTGCACGGCTGCGGCGGCGCCTTTCCGGTGCATCAGGCCGATCTGTTCATGGGCAATGCCGGCACCGCGATCCGTCCGTTGACGGCGGCGCTGGCAGCCATGGGCGGCGACTACACGGTGCACGGCGTGGCGCGCATGCACGAGCGGCCTATCGGCGACCTGGTCGATGCGCTGAATGCAGTCGGCACGCGGATTGCGTACACCGGCGTGGCCGGCTTCCCGCCCTTGCATATCCAGCGCGGCCAGCTGCATAGCCAGCGCATCCAGGTGCGCGGCAATGTTTCCAGCCAGTTCCTGACCGCGTTGCTGATGGCGGCGCCGCTGATGGCGAAGCATGAGGCGGTGACGATAGAAGTGATCGGCGAACTCATTTCCAAGCCCTACATTGAAATCACCCTGAACCTGATGCAGCGTTTCGGCGTCACCGTGGCGCGCGACGGCTGGCAGGCGTTTACGGTGGCTGCCGGCGCACAGTATCAAAGCCCGGAAACCATCCACGTCGAAGGCGATGCCTCGACCGCTTCCTATTTCCTGGCGGCCGGCGCGATTGCCGGCGGCCCGTTGCGGGTCGAAGGCGTCGGCAAGGACAGCATCCAGGGCGACGTCCGTTTTGTCGAAGCGTTGGAACAGATGGGCGCCAGCATCACGATGGGCGACAACTGGATCGAAGTCTCATCCAACGGCGCACTGAAAGCCATCGATGCCGATTTCAACCATATCCCCGATGCCGCCATGACGATTGCGATCGCAGCGCTGTACGCCGAAGGCACCAGCACCTTGCGCAATATCGCCAGCTGGCGCGTCAAGGAAACCGACCGCCTGAGCGCCATGGCGACCGAGCTGCGCAAACTGGGCGCCACCATCGAAGAGGGCAGCGACTATCTGCGGGTGACGCCGCCGGCGCAGCTGCAGCCGGCCGCTATCGACACCTATGACGACCATCGCATGGCGATGTGTTTTTCGCTGGCTTCGCTGGACGGCGCGGCGCGCCGCGGCACCGCTGTGCGCATCAACGATCCGCAATGCGTCGCCAAGACCTTCCCGGATTATTTCACCGTGTTCGCGCAAATCGCCGAGCAGAAATTATTGTAAATGACAGGTCGCGCATGAATCTGACACTTGCCGATGTGCGCGACCTGTTTCGCCAGGTAACCTACGATCGCGGCCAGGAATACGTGCGCCAGCGCCGCGTGCTTGCGCTGGAACAGGACGGCGACGTCCTCAACGCCACGGTCCAGGGCAGCGGCAGCAACGTCTATCAGCAGGAAATCACGCTGTCGATGTTCCGCGACGCGCCGGACATCGACAGCGTCTGTTCCTGTCCGGTCGGCTCCAACTGCAAGCATGTGGCAGCGGCCTTGATCGAATATCTGCAGCGCCCTTCCGCCAATCAGCTGGCGCTTGCGCCTGTGTTGCCTGCACTGCCTGCGTCGCCCGCCGTCGCCACGCCCAAGCCGGTCGTTGCCAAAGCAAGTCCGCCGCCTGCTCTGGCGCGGACCATGGAAGCCTGGCTGACCCGGGTCCAGGGCGAAATCGCCGGCGCCGTTGCCGCGCCTCCGCAGCATGCCGGCTTGCGCCAGAAAGTCGCCACCCACCAGGTGGTTTTCGTGCTGTCCGCTGCCTACAACGGCAAGAAGGCGGTGCTGCACCTGTGCAAGGCGCAGCCGCGGCCCAACGGCCAGTTCCAGTCCGCGCAGCCGGTCACGGACGTGCCGCGCCTGTTGGCCGATCCGGCCGTGTTCCTGCGCCCCGAAGATCGCGATCTGATCGGTCTGTTTGTCGCCCAGAACGATGGCAATCACGCCCAGCATGCCGCCTGTGAACTAAGCGGGAAACTCGGCGCGCAGCTGTTGCGCGCGCTGCTGCAGCAACAGCGTTTGCTGTGGGCCAATTCCCTGCCTGACCTGGCGAAGGGTACCGCCTATCCATTGCAACTGGCGGCGCCGCGCCGCGCCAGCCTGACCTGGCATGAAGCGCTGGACGATGGCCGCGATGGCTCCGATCTGTGGCAGCTGGGCTGGCAATTTGAAGCGGAAGCTGCGAGCGGGCCGGCATCTATGCGCAAGAGCCTCGACTACATGTTGCCGACCGAGCCGCCCTGGTATATCGACAATCTGTCCTGCGGCGAGCTGCTGCTGTCGCAGCGCGATACCCGGATTTCCAGCAAGGCGCTCAACGACCTGGTGATCCAGGCGCCGATGCTCGACCCTGACGATAGCCTGGCGGTTGCCCAGCAATTGCTGACACAGGGTTTGAACGATGTGATTCCCTTCCCGCCGCAGGTGATCCAAACCGTGCGCCGCGACATTGCGCCGCAGCCCTTGCTGGTGCTGGGCAATCTCCCCAGTGTCAGCAATCCATCGATGCAGGATTTCGCCGAACTGCATTTCCGTTATGACGGCGCGATCGTCTCGGCCCAGTTTGCCGTGGCGCTGAGCCGCAACACGCCGGCCGGGATCGAACAGATCATGCGCGACCAGGCCGCTGAGAACGCCTTGCAGCAAACCCTGCTGGGGTTCGGCATGCACGCCCTGGAAGGGACCCAACATCCGCTAGCCATGATGCCCGGCATGTTCATGCTGCCGGACCAGTCAGCCTGGCTGCGCTTTGCGAAAGAGGGATTGCCGCAGCTGATCGCGCAGGGCTGGCAGATCGAGAAGCGTGCCGAATATCGTTTCGATGTGGCCGAAGTGGAAGACTGGTATGCCGAGATTGCCGAGGCGGATGAGACGGCAGGCAGCGCCGGCGCTTCCTTCGACCTGCAGATGGGCATCGTGGTCAACCAACAGCGGGTATCGCTGCTGCCGCTGCTGGTGGATTTGATACGTCACGCGCCGCAGGATTTCGATCCGCGCGCCATGGCGCTGCGCGACGACCAGGACGAACTGCTGGTGCGCCTGAGCGACGGTGTGCATGTCGCCATGCCCTGGGGCCGCATCAAGCCCATCCTGAATACCCTGGGCGAACTGTATTTCACTGAAAAATCGGAAGGCCCGGTGCGCTTGTCGGCGCTCGATGCGGCGCGCCTGGCCGAGCTGGATGTCGGCAACCAGCTGCGCTGGGTGGGCGGCGAGCGGCTGCGCAGCATGGGGCAGAAGCTGCTGACTTTCGGCGGCATCAAGCAGGTGTCGGCGCCGCCCGGCCTGCAAGCCACCTTGCGCGATTACCAGCTGCAAGGATTGGCGTGGATGCAGTTCCTGCGCGAATACGACTTGGCCGGCATCCTGGCCGACGACATGGGCCTGGGCAAGACCGTCCAGACCCTGGCGCATATCCTGATCGAAAAGCAAAGCGGCCGCCTGACCGCGCCGGCGCTGGTGATTGCGCCGACCAGCCTGATGGATAACTGGCTGCAGGAAGCCGCGCGCTTTGCGCCCGATCTGCGCGTGCTGGTGTTGCAGGGCAAGCAGCGCCTGGAACAGTTCGAGCAAATCGCCGGATTCGATCTGGTGCTGACCACCTATGCCTTGCTGCCGCGCGATGAAGAGCGCTGGCGCGAGCACGTCTTCCATCTGCTGATCCTGGACGAAGCCCATTACATCAAGAACCCGCGTTCCAAGGTGGCGCAAAGCGCGGCTTTGCTGAATGCGCGGCATCGGCTGTGCCTCAGCGGCACGCCTGTGGAAAACCATCTGGGCGAACTGTGGGCGCAGTTTCATTTCCTGCTGCCGGGTTTGCTGGGCGATGAAAAGACTTTTAACCGCGACTTCCGCCAGCCTATCGAAAAGCAGGGCGACGCCACGCGCCGGGCCTTGCTGAGCCGGCGCATCAAGCCCTTCCTGCTGCGCCGGACCAAGGACAAGGTGGCCAAAGAGCTGCCGCCGAAAACCGAGATGCTGCGCAGCGTGACCTTGAGCGGGGCGCAACGCGATCTCTACGAAAATGTGCGCCTGGCGATGGACAAGAAGGTGCGCGAGGAAATCGCCAAGAAGGGCGTGGCGCGCAGCCATATCGTGATCCTGGAAGCGCTGCTGAAGTTGCGCCAGGCTTGCTGCGATCCGCGTCTGCTCAAGACCGACCAGCCCGAGGCCGAGGCAGCGCAGGCCGAAATGCCCTCCGCCAAGCTGCTAGAGCTGCTGGAGATGGTAGAGGAACTGCGCCAGGAAGACCGGCGGATCCTGGTCTTTTCGCAATTTACCAGTATGCTGGCGCTGATCGCCGCCGAATTGCGCCAGCGCGATATCGGCTATGCGCTGCTGACCGGCGCCACCCAGGACCGGGTCGAGCCGGTGCGCCAGTTTCAGGAGGGCGAAGTGCCGGTGTTCCTGATCAGTCTGAAGGCTGGCGGCGTCGGCCTCAACCTGACCGCGGCCGACACCGTGATCCATTACGATCCGTGGTGGAATCCGGCCGCCGAAAGCCAGGCCACCGACCGCGCCTGGCGCATCGGCCAGGACAAGCCGGTATTCGTCTACAAGCTGATCGCCAAGGGGACGGTGGAAGAGAGCATCCAGCTGCTGCAGCAAAAGAAGGCCGACCTGGCGCAAGCCATGTTGTCGCCGCAAGGGGATGAAGCCCAGAACGTCGGCCTGACCCAGGACGATCTGCAGGCAATTTTTGCGCCGCTGGCTGAGTGAGATGTTTTCGAACGGGTCAAAAAATAACTAACTGTATCAACTAACTGTATCAATTCAACAATAACAACCGAGTATTCCTATGCCTAATTCCCCTATCCCCGTCATCACCATTGATGGCCCCACGGCATCCGGCAAAGGCACTGTCGCGCAAAAGGTTGCGCAGCATCTGGGTTTCCACTATCTCGATTCCGGCGCGCTGTATCGCCTGACGGCCTTGTCGGTCCTGCGGCGCAATACTCCGCTGGATGACGAGCATGCGCTGGCCAAGGCGGCCGAGCACTTGCATTGCCATTTCAACGGCGCCCATATTTTCCTGGCGAATGAAGACGTCACGAATGACATCAGGGCGGAAGAAGTCGGCAACATGGCTTCCAAAATTGCTGCAATACCAACAGTGCGCCAGGCTCTGTACGGCCTGCAGTTGAGTTTCCGGCAACATCCAGGGCTGGTGGCCGACGGCCGCGACATGGGCACCGTGATATTCCCCCATGCCGCCCTCAAGGTGTTTTTGACCGCGAGTGTTGAAGCGAGGGCTCAACGACGCTATAAGCAATTGATTGACAAGGGTTTTTCTGCTAATATGGAAGACCTCTCAAAGGATTTGACGGAGCGTGATGCGCGCGATAGCAACCGCAGCTCGGCACCGTTAAAGGCCGCGCCAGGGGCGTATCTGCTGGATACTTCTGCAATGACTGCCGATCAGGCGGTCGAACAGATACTCAGCTGGCATGCCGCTGCCAAGCCGATCTGAACGGGAAATAAGTTGTAAATGAGCAGTAACTCAGCGTTTCTAGCAGCAAGCAGTAACAAAATTTGTTGTTTTTTTGCAGTACCTTGGTGTCCGGTCTGACGCAAAGTCTGGCCGGACGTTGAAAAACCTAACCCAATATTGACCGCGTCTTAGCAAGTGCTGTTGTAACCGCCGCTGTAACCGGTTACCCAAGTATTTTGCAGAGATAGGGCGGCAATACTGTCAACTAGTCAAAACTATGTCCATCACTGTTCTGTCCCCCGCATCTGCCGGCGCCGATGAATTTGCCGCGCTGTTTGAAGAATCGCTGTCACGTCAAGACATGCGTTCTGGTGAAGTGATTTCTGCTGAAGTCGTGCGCCTTGACCATAACTTCGTTATCGTCAACGCTGGCCTCAAGTCAGAAGCCTTCATTCCAATTGAAGAATTTAAAAATGACAACGGCGAACTCGAAGTAGCTGTCGGCGATTTCATCTCCGTCGCTATCGAATCGCTGGAAAACGGTTTCGGCGACACCATCCTGTCGCGCGACAAGGCCAAGCGTCTGGCATCGTGGCTCTCGCTGGAAAAAGCGATGGAGTCCGGCGAGATCGTTACCGGTACTGTCAATGGCAAGGTCAAGGGCGGCCTGACCGTTCTGACCAACGGCATCCGTGCCTTCCTGCCGGGTTCGCTGGTCGACACCCGTCCGGTCAAGGACACAACGCCGTTCGAAGGCAAGACCATGGAGTTCAAGGTCATCAAGCTCGATCGCAAGCGTAACAACGTCGTGCTGTCGCGTCGCGCGGTTATCGAAGCGTCGATGGGCGAAGAGCGCCAGAAGCTGATGGAAACCCTGAAAGAAGGCACCATCGTGACCGGCGTCGTCAAGAACATCACCGACTATGGCGCATTCGTGGACCTGGGCGGCATCGACGGCCTGCTGCACATCACTGATCTGGCATGGCGTCGTGTGCGTCACCCGTCGGAAGTGCTGACAGTCGGTCAAGAGATCACTGCCAAGGTTCTGAAGTACGATCAAGAAAAGAATCGCGTTTCCCTGGGCGTCAAGCAACTGGGCGACGATCCTTGGACCGGTCTGTCGCGTCGTTACCCGCAAAGCACTCGTCTGTTCGGTAAAGTCACCAACCTCACCGACTACGGCGCATTCGTTGAAGTCGAACAAGGTATCGAAGGCCTGGTCCACGTTTCCGAAATGGATTGGACCAACAAGAACGTGGCGCCAAACAAGGTTGTCCAACTGGGCGACGAAGTTGAAGTCATGGTTCTGGAAATCGACGAAGACCGCCGCCGTATCAGCCTGGGCATGAAGCAGTGCAAGGCTAATCCTTGGGACGACTTCGCTGTTACCCACAAGAAGGGCGACAAGGTCAAGGGCGCGATCAAATCGATCACCGACTTCGGCGTGTTCATCGGCCTGGCCGGCAACATTGACGGTCTGGTGCATCTGTCGGATCTGTCCTGGACTGAAACCGGCGAAGAAGCCGTTCGTCGCTTCAAGAAGGGTGACGAGCTGGAAGCCATCGTTCTGGCAATCGACGTTGAGCGTGAGCGCGTTTCCCTGGGCGTCAAGCAACTGGAAGGCGATCCATTCAACAACTTCGCTGCAATGAACGACAAGGGCGCACTGGTTTCCGGTACCGTCAAGTCGGTCGAGCCTAAGGGCGCAGTGATCCAGTTGTCGGACGAAGTCGAAGGCTACCTGCGCGCTTCCGAAATCTCCCGCGATCGCGTGGAAGATGCCGGTACGCACCTGAAGGTCGGCGATACAGTCGAAACCATGGTCATCAACATCGACCGCAAGGCTCGCAGCATCCAGCTGTCGATCAAGGCGAAAGACAATGTTGAAACGCAAGAAGCAATGCAAAAGCTGTCCTCGGCTTCGGACTCCAATGCAGCTTCCGGCACGACCAGCCTGGGCGCTCTGTTGAAGGCCAAGCTCGATAACAGCAAGAACTAAGCAATAACTAAAGTAAGCGAGTCAAGCTAATGACAAAGTCGGAGCTGATTGCCCGCTTGGCCGAACGTTATCCGCAACTGGTAGCCAAGGATGCGGATTACGCGGTGAAAACCATACTCGATGCAATGGCGGATGCCTTGGCAACCGGCCAGCGCATCGAGATCCGCGGATTCGGCAGTTTTGCGCTGAATCGGCGGCCACCGCGGATCGGGCGCAATCCCAAGTCCGGCGACAAAGTGATGGTGCCCGAAAAACGGGTGCCGCATTTCAAGCCTGGCAAGGAGCTGCGCGAACGCGTCGATGCGATGGTCGGGCAACCGATCCGGGAAGACTGAGTTATCAGTTTTGTACAAGCAGCTTGTACGAGCAAAATCGAAACGGCATCTTCGGATGCCGTTTTTTTTCACGTAAGGCCTGTCCCATCCGATTTGGGAGTGCGAACGCGCGGCAGGCGTTGCAGGCCCAGGCGCGGCGACGCGACGTAGCGGTGCTACGGCAAGGAGGCGCAACACAGGCATGCGACGCCTGCAGCCGTTCCCGGAGGGTTCAAGCCAAAATGCGTGCTGGCCGCGTTGCATGGCTTGCCACCACGCATTTTGGCTTGAACGCATCTCCCAAATCGGATGGGACAGGCCCTATAATTTCGCATCATTTAAAGTTATATTGTTTGTGTATTAGGTGAGAATTTGCAAAAATGACAATGGCAAAGCCGGTCAGCTGCAAATCGGACTAACTCATCAGCCACCATTACCCAATCACACGGAAAGGCATCATGAAAATCATTTCCAGAATTCTTTCGATCCTGCTCTTTGTCGTATTTTTCGGATTCGCGCTGCAGAACAAAGATAGCGTCAATCTCCAGTTCTTTCCCGGCACCACCATGCAAGGACCGCTGGTGCTGTTCCTGCTGGGTTTCTTTGTGTTCGGCGCGATCCTGGGCGTGCTGGCGATGGCGCCATCGGTATTCCGTCACCGCCGCAATGCCACAAAAAGCAAAAAAGCCCTGACCACCATGCAGAAGGAACAAGAAGCACAACGGCTGGCAGAGTCGCAAGCACCGCAACCGGACAGCATCAAGAATATATAATGCCGCTAAGTATCAAATCGCGTGCGCCGCTGCCGTCGTAGCGGCGCACGCGATTTGCCGGCATCTTCACACCTGGGTTCACACAGAATCCAGGTCACGCATAAAGCACACCCGTATGGAATTTGAAATTTGGTGGTTACTCGGCATCCCGGTCTTTTTTGGACTGGGCTGGATTGCCGCACGGGTCGATATCAATCAGCTGATATCCGAGTCACGCAGTTTGCCCCGCGGTTATTTCAAGGGCTTGAATTTCCTGCTCAACGAGCAGCCTGACAAGGCCATCGACGCCTTCATCGAAATCGTCAAGCTCGATCCGGAAACCGCCGAGCTGCATTTCGCGCTCGGCAATCTGTTCCGCCGCCGCGGCGAAACCGAGCGCGCGATCCGGGTCCACCAGAACCTGCTGGCGCGTCCCGACCTGGCGCAGGAACATCGCCTGCACGCCCAGTATGAACTGGGACAGGATTACCTGAAAGCCGGCCTGCTGGACCGCGCTGAAGAAAGCTTCCATTTGCTGGCCGGCAGCCAATACGGCGCGCAAGCCGGCCGTGCGCTGCTGGAAATCTACCAGCGTGAAAAGGAATGGCTGCGCGCCATCGAGGCGGCCCAGACTTTGCAGCAGTCCGGCGCCGGTGGCAGGCAAAAGGAAATCGCGCAGTTTTATTGCGAGCTGGCGCAGGACGAACTGGTCGACGGCCACCCCGAGCAAGCCAAGTCCTTGCTGGACCAGGCCCTCAGCAACGACCGCAACAGCGTGCGCGCCACCATGCTGCTGGGCGATGTGCACCTGGCGCAAGGCGACGTCGAGGGCGCCTTGCATGTCTGGCGCCGGGTTGAGCAGCAAAGCGTGCTGCACGTGGCGCTGGTAGCGCAGCGCCTGATGGATGGCTATCGCGCAGTCGGCCGGCCGCACGAAGGCGTCAGCCTGCTGCGTTCCTACCTGGCGGAAGCTTCTTCCATCGATTTGCTGGAAGTGGTGTTCAAGGCCGTGCTGGAACTGGATGGGGTGGACGCCACCAATCAGCTGGTGAGCGATGAGCTGCGGCGTACACCGACCTTGCTGGGACTGGATAAGCTGCTGGAAGCGCGCTTGATGAAAATAACGCCGGAAATGCATACCGAACTGTCGGTAGTCAAGAATCTGGTGCACGGTTATACCCAGAAGCTGGCGCGTTACCAATGCAGCCACTGCGGCTTCAAGGCGCGCCAGTTCTACTGGCAATGCCCGGGCTGCAGCCGCTGGGAAACCTACCCGCCGCGTCGTACGGAAGAATTGAACGTAATGAATTAATCCCGCTGGCCCGCCCTGGTTCCGGCGGGCAGCGCATTCACGGAATAACATGAAAATTACTATTATCGGTACCGGTTATGTCGGCTTGGTCACAGGCGCTTGCCTGGCCGAGCTGGGCAACGATGTTTTCTGCCTCGACCTCGATCAGGCCAAGATCGCCATGCTGAATGGCGGCGGCATTCCTATCCATGAGCCTGGCCTGGCTGAAATCGTCAGCCGCAACCGCGCCGCCGGCCGCCTGCATTTCTCCACCGACGTCGCCGCCAGCGTGGCGCATGGCCAGGTGCAGTTCATCGCCGTCGGCACGCCGCCGGATGAAGACGGTTCGGCCGACTTGCAATATGTGCTGGCTGCGGCCCGCAACATCGGCAAGCACATGACCGGATTCAAGGTGATCGTCGACAAATCGACCGTGCCGGTGGGTACTGCCGACCGCGTCAGCGCGGCGATCCAGGAAGAGCTGGACGCGCGCAAGCCGGCTGGCGATGGGATCCAGTTTTCAGTGGTCTCGAATCCGGAATTCCTGAAAGAAGGCGCCGCGGTGGAAGACTTCATGCGGCCTGACCGCATCGTCATCGGCTGCGACGAGAGCGCCGCCGGCCAGCAGGCGCAAGCGCTGATGAAGCAGCTGTACCTGCCGTTCAACCGCAACCACGAACGCACTTTCTGGATGGATGTGCGCTCCGCAGAATTCACCAAATACGCCGCCAACGCGATGCTGGCGACCCGCATCTCGTTCATGAACGAACTGGCCAACCTGGCCGACAAGGTGGGCGCCGATATCGAAGCGGTACGCCACGGCATCGGCTCCGACCCGCGCATCGGCTACAGCTTCCTGTACGCCGGCTGCGGCTACGGCGGCTCCTGCTTCCCCAAGGACGTGCAGGCGCTGGAGCGTACCGCCCGCACCTATGGCCAGGAGCTGCATATCCTGCGCGCGGTGGAGCAGGTCAACAACAACCAGAAGCACGTGCTCGGACAAAAGATCGGCGAACGCTTCGGCGCGGACCTGAGCGGCAAACATTTCGCGCTGTGGGGCCTGGCGTTCAAGCCGAATACCGACGACATGCGCGAAGCCTCGTCGCGCGTGCTGCTGAGCGAACTGATTGCGCGCGGCGCCACGGTAGCGGTGCACGATCCGGTGGCAATGACCGAGGCCAAGCGGGTATTGGCGCTGGATCTGGCGGCGACGCCGGGCGCTTTTGAGCGCATCCGTTTCTGCGACAACCAGACCGACGCCTTGCAGGACGCCGACGCGCTGGTCATCGTGACGGAGTGGAAGACTTTCCGCAGCCCGGACTTCGACCAGGTAAAAACGCTGCTGAAGACCCCGATCGTATTCGACGGCCGCAATTTGTACGAGCCTGAAGTGATGGGCGAGCAAGGTTTCGAATATTACGGCATCGGCCGTTCGGTATTGGCGCGCGGATAAGACCATGACTAAGCAAAGCTATAAGCTGCCGGCTTCGTTCGACCATGTGCAGATCCTGGTGGTCGGCGACGTCATGCTGGACCGTTACTGGTTCGGCGAGGTCAGCCGCATCTCGCCCGAGGCGCCGGTGCCTATCGTCCGGGTTGAAAAGCGCGAAGAGCGCCTGGGCGGCGCGGCCAACGTGGCGCGCAATATCGTCACGCTGGGCGGCAGCTCCGGCCTGCTGGGCGTGATAGGACAGGACGAAGCCGGCGACACCGTCGACAGCATGCTGCAGGAAATGGGCGTCGTCAGTTTCCTGACCCGCGATCCGACCATCTCCACCATCATCAAGCTGCGCGTGATCGGCCGCCAGCAGCAGCTGCTGCGCATCGATTTCGAAGAAGCCCCGACCGACGCCGTCTTGCGCGACAAGCTGACCCGCTTCAATACCTTGCTGCCGCAATATCCGGTGGTGGTGCTGTCCGACTACGCCAAAGGCAGCCTGGTCAACGTCGCCGAAATGATCGCCGCCGCCAGGCAGGCCGGCAAGTGCATCCTGGTCGATCCCAAGGGCGACGATTTTTCGCGCTATGCCGGCGCGACCGTGCTGACGCCGAACAAGTCGGAGATGAAGCACATCGTCGGCAACTGGAAGAACGAAGAAGAGTTGACCGTGAAGGCGCAAAACCTGCGCGAGTCGCTGCAGCTCGAAGCCTTGCTGCTGACCCGTTCGGAAGAAGGCATGAGTTTGTACACGGCCCAGGAAATCCGCCATTTCCCAGCCATGGCGCGCGAGGTGTACGACGTCTCCGGCGCCGGCGATACCGTGATCGCGACGCTGGCGCTGATGCTGGGGGCAGGACTGCCGATCGGCGACGCCGTGGCGCTGGCAAATCGCGCGGGCGGCATCGTGGTCGGCAAGCTTGGCACCGCCACGGTCAGCCGTGAAGAGCTGTTTGGTTAAGGCCCGTTAGGCAGTAAGCAATTCCTCGTTTGTGGTGTAAACGTCAATTTGTTGTTTGCGCGTGACTATAATTCATTGGACGTTTTCGCGTCTGCTTGATTTTCAGTCACCACCACAACTACGGGAGATAGACCAAATGCTGAAGAAATTATTGCTGATAGTTTGCATGCTGCTGACGGCGTCTGCCAGCTTTGCCCAGGTCGACGTCAATAAAGGCGACCTGGCCGCGCTGGACAGCATCAAAGGCATAGGCGCGAGCACCGCCAAACGCATTGTCGACGAGCGCGCCAAGGGCGGCAATTTCAAGAGCTGGAGCGACTTTGAAAGCCGGGTGCAGGGCATAGGCGAGAAGAAGGCCGTCAAGTTGTCGGAGGCCGGCTTGCAGGTGAACGGCAAGGCCAGGGGCGAGGCGGCGGCAGCGCCTCCGGCTAAAGCAGCTGCAAAGGCTACGGCCAAGCCCAAGTAGGCTGATTTGCCGAAAAAACAAAGGCCAGGTTTGGTTCGCCAGCCTGGCCTTTGTTTTTGCCTGGGCAGCATGCCGTTTCCGGCCGGCGCTTTATCAGGCTTTCATACGCGTAGCAAAGTCTCATATTAAAATGGGTTCTTTGCACACCACGCCTGATCGCACACTATGCCTTATCTGACTATCGAAGACACCATCGGCAACACCCCCTTGGTCCAACTCAAACGCATTCCCGGCAGCGATGCCGAGCAGCGCAACAATGTCATCCTGGGCAAGTTGGAGGGCAATAATCCCGCCGGTTCCGTGAAAGACCGGCCGGCATTGTCGATGATCAAACATGCCGAAGCGCGCGGCCAGATCAAGCCTGGCGACACCCTGATCGAAGCTACCAGCGGCAATACCGGCATCGCGCTGGCGATGGTGGCCGCCATGCGCGGCTACAAGATGGTATTGCTGATGCCGGAAAACCTGAGCGAAGAGCGGCGCCAAAGCATGGCGGCGTACGGCGCCAAGATCATCCTGACGCCTAAGACCGGCGGCATGGAATATGCGCGCGACCTGGCCGAAAAAATGCAGAAGGATGGCGAAGGACTGATCCTGGACCAGTTTGCCAATCCGGACAATCCGCTGGCGCATTACGAAACCACCGGTCCTGAAATCTGGCGCGACACCGAAGGACGGATCACCCATTTTGTCAGCGCGATGGGCACCACCGGCACCATCATGGGCGTCTCTACCTATTTGAAAGAACAGAATCCAGCTATCCGCATCATCGGTGCGCAACCGGAAGAAGGTTCGCAAATTCCCGGCATCAGAAAATGGCCGGAAGCTTATCTGCCGAAAATATTCGACCATTCCCGGGTCGACCAGACGGAGTCGGTCAGTCAGGCGGCATCCGAGCATATGGCGCGCAGGCTGGCGAGTGAAGAGGGGATTTTCTGCGGGATTTCGACAGGAGGGGCTTGCGAGGTGGCGTTACGGATTTCGCAGCAAGTAGAAAACGCGACGATTGTGTTCGTCGTCTGCGATCGCGGCGACCGCTATCTTTCCACAGGCGTTTTCCCCGCCTAAAGCTACTGCGATCAGCAGCCCGCTTTAGGCAGGGACGGAGCCGACATGCCGATTACTTCAGCTTTTCGGCTTCGATCTTGCTCTTTGGCTTGAACTGCTTGTCGCTGATACGGAATTTTTCACGGCGGTCACCCATCAAGGCGCGCAATTCACGGATCGTCAGGTCGCTGACTTCGTGCATGCGAATCAGCAGCGAAGCGCCAACCGGCAAGCGGCGATGGCGGATTTTGCTGATGACCGGTGGCGCTACTTCGAGTGAGCGCGAAAGAGCCGCATCGTTCTTCAAATGCAACTTGTCGATGAGCGAATCCAGCAAGTGATTTGGATCGTACGTCACTTGTTCATCAAGCTTGTTGCTGATTGGTGCGTCTGGGGTAGTGTTAATAGTCATAATCAATTGATTCCGTTATCCTAGTTGATATTTGGGAAGTGGTTGTGCAATAAGTACAAAACTATTACCAAGTGCACCTCCCAGTTTTATTGGCAAACTTATAAGCCGCCGTATTTTATACTGATTTTGAGCACATTTTTATCATAAAGAAACTCCCTATTTATTTCTTCATGGGACTACAGATACAGCTAAGTACATTGCACAGCATGTTGTACGTTCGGTTGGTGACAAACAAGGTACGTCTGTTTAGTGACCAAATATACAAATAAGTTGCACAAGCTCAATTTAAAATTTTCTTGTTACGATGTCTATTACTATTTGGTAACTTTCGGTAAAAAATCTTGAAAAATACCATTTATGCAACAATAGTCAGCCAACATGGCATCGATTCAGGCCCGTTTTTGTCCCTCCCCTAATATTTTCTGCCAGCCATCCAGCCCCAGTTGCTGCAGGGTTTGCATGTTCTTGTCGAATATTTCCGAAGCCTCCGGGAAGGCATCGACCGCGCGCTCCACGCTGATTTCACGTAATAGATGCAAAGTCGGGTAGGGCGAGCGATTGGTGTAGTTGCTGATGTCGTCGACGTCAGTGCCGGCAAACTGATATTCCGGATGAAAGCTGGCTACCTGGATTTCGCCGCTCAGGTCGAGCTCTTCGACCGCGGCATCGGCAACATCGAGAAAATCGTTATAGTCCAGGAAGTTGCGCAGTACGTCGGGGTGAATCAGCAACGTGGTGTCGATCTTTGCCGGATCGGCCTCTTGCAGGAATTCAAGCTCCCTGATCAGGTCGGCCACCAGTTCTTCCGGCGTTTGCGCGCTGCTGACCACATAGCGGATCTGATCCTTGATATGCACAGCCTTGGCAAACGGGCAGAGATTGAGCCCGATCACAGCGCGCTCCAGCCACGTCTTTGTGTGAGCGATTACTTCGCTGGTGAATGCCGTTGTTTCTGTAGGGGAAGCAGTTTTCATTAAAAATCTAATAACATTTAAAAACAATTTATACCATATAGGGATGGATGCCGCGGCATCAAGCCCCGCCACTGCCGCCGTGCCGGCGGTCATTTATATTTTCCGTGCCGCCAAATCGGGTTATTCTTCCGATCCCGTGAGTGCGACACGCCGGGTTTGATTCATCTTTATATAACAATAGGCGTTATGGCCCTTAAAGCAACTATTTTTAAAGCCGATCTGCAAATTGCCGATATGGATAGGCATTACTACCAGGAACACGCCCTGACCTTGGCCCGCCATCCGTCGGAAACCGACGAGCGCATGATGGTGCGTCTGCTGGCGTTCGCCCGCCATGCATCGTCTGCCCTGGTATTTGGTAAAGGGCTTTCAGATGCGGAAGAACCGGATTTATGGGCCAAGGATCTGACTGGCGCCATCGATCTCTGGATCGAAGTTGGACAGCCGGACGAAAAGCGCATCCTCAAGGCTTGCGGGCGTGCCGCGCAGGTGGTGGTGTACAGCTATAGCAGCACCAGCCATATCTGGTGGAACCAGATTGCCAGCAAGGTAGCGCGCGCGCGCAACCTGACCGTCATCAACATCGCCGCCGCCAGCAGCGAAGCCTTGACCGGTTTCGCCCAGCGCAACATGCAGCTGCAGTGCACCATCCAGGATGCGCAGATCTGGCTGAGCGCCAACGGCCAAACGGTTGAAGTCGAACTGACGGTCAGCAATCCCTGACGGCTTGCCGCCGCTTCTGCTATTGGGGAATGCGCGCCACCCTGACTGCGCGCCCCAGATCCACCACTGACATGGCGTAGAAGAAGCTGCGGTTGTACTGTGTAATGGCGTAGAAATTTTCGGTGCCGATCCAGTATTCGGCCGGATTCTGGCCATTCTGCAGGTCGATCAGGCCGAACCGCATGTCGCCTGGCAGCACCACGCCCGGCACCACGCCGGCTGCGGTCAGCTCATCCAGCGAATACTTGGCTTCCAGGCCTTGCCCGATAAATGCCTGCCAGCGGTTTTCAGCGCTGGTGTCGGTCGACAAGGTCACCGGGAAGACAATCGGCATGCCGCTTTTCCAGCCGTGCTCGGCCAGGTAATGGGCAACGCTGCCAATCGCATCGACCGGCGAATTGCGCAGGTCGATCTTGCCCTTGTCGTCAAAATCCACGCCGTACTGACGTATGCTGCTCGGCATGAATTGCGGCCAGCCGATGGCGCCGGCATACGAACCCAGCAAGGTGAACGGATCGATGCCTGATTCCCTGGCGTACAGCAGGGTGTTTTCCAACTCGTTGCGGAAGAAGCTCATGCGTGCTTCGCGGGTCGGCGTGTTGGGATAGTCGAACGCCAGCGTAGTGATGGCGTCCATTACCCGGAAGCTGCCGACATTGCGGCCGTATACAGTTTCAACGCCGATGATGCCGACGATGATTTCCGCCGGCACGCCGTATTGCGCCTCGGCCCGATTCAGGGCGTCGGCATAGGTATTCCAGAAATCGACGCCGGCCTGGATGCGCACCGGCTCGACAAAGCGTGCGCGATAGGCCGCCCAGTTTTTCGGCTTGCCGGCGGGCGCCGGCTTCATCAGCTGGATGGCGCTGTCGATGTAGCGCACCTTGTTGAACATGGTCACCAGCTCGGTGCGGTCGAAGCCGTGCTTCTCGACCATCTGGTCGATGAATGCGGAGACCTCTTTCCAGTCGGCGAAATTGGCGAACTCGCCGTCGTCGGCGTTATTCACGGTTTTGCGCACGCTGACTTTGGCTGCGCTGGCTTTGCCGCCGCTGCTTTGCTGCGCCAGCAGGTTCGGGCTGATGCTGATCGCCAGGGCGAGAGCGCACAGCTGGGCGATGGGATGGAGACGGACTGTTGATTTCATCGACATTGGGAGAGCAGTAGTTTGAGTTGTGCCATTAAGTGCGCCGGCGGTTTGTTGTGCGGTCCGCTGCCGGACTCGGCGCCATACTGCAGGGCTTCGTACAAAGCGATAAAGCGCTGTACCGCAATCTTGACCGGCGGCGCCAGTGGCGAATTGCTGGCGCACAGGCGCCGGCTGTACGTGCTCGGACCTTCATGCGCTTGCCGATCCAGACCGCGCCGCGCCATCTGCGCGCACAGCGAGGAGTATACCGCATCAAGCGGCTTCCTCCTGTTTCGGGCCAGCAGCAACGGCAGCGTGACGCTGGCGACCGCCACCGTGCCGATGGTCAGCATCAGGATGCTGAGGGTGCGCCAGTCCAGCTCATCGAAGCCGAGCCATTTCATGAGCCCCATCTGCCGGGCCGGCGTGTAATTCAGCACCCATTGATTCCAGCCGTTGCCGAGCGCTTCCCAATTGGCGCGCAGCAGCGCGACGCCGCTGTTCAGCGTCGACCACCAGTTTTCACGGCCGGGAGCGGCGCCCAGCAGATCGCCGAAGAACGAACGCGGCATCAGATTGCCGAGCTGGGTTTCGATCCGGCTTGGCGCCACCGCGGCGGTCGGGTCGACCCGGACCCAGCCGCGCGGCGGCAGCCAGGCTTCGGCCCAGGCATGGGCGTCGGACTGGCGCACCGTCATCATGCCGTCGACCGGATTGATTTCACCGCCCTGGTAGCCGGTCACCACGCGTGCCGGGATGCCGGCGGCGCGCATCAGCACCACAAAGGCGCTGGCATAGTGCTCGCAAAAGCCGGCGCGGCTGGAAAACAGGAAATCGTCGACGCTATCCTTGCCCAGCAGCGGCGGCTCCAGGGTATAGCTGAAATTCTCGCGGCGGAAGAAGGCGAGCACGGCATTCACCAGCGCCGTGTCGTCTGCCCATTGCTGGCGCAGGCTGGCTGCGAATTCCTGGGTGCGGGGATTGAAGCCGGGCGGCAGCATGCGCGCCTGCTGCAGGCTGCCGGCGGTGATCTGCTGCGCCGGAAGCGGCCTGAGGTTCGAGACTACGTCGTAGCGCACGCGCTCGCCGATCGCGCGTGCGGCGCGGAGCTGATGATCTGCCGTCAACCTGACCGACATGCCTTCCAGGGTTGGCGCCAGCTGCGGTGTTTCCAGTGCAAACAGCCAGCGCTGGCCGTTTGGCTCCATCGTGATTTGCTGATGGACCTCGGCGTCTGGATCGAGTGGCGCGGCCATGGCGACCTGCTGTAAATGCTCGGTCGTTTCGATGCTGGCTTGGCCGATCTGCCCCTGGGTCCAGGTGCGGCCATCGAAATCGGTCAATACGGCGCCGCGCCAGTAGCGTTTCGCCGGGGCGGGCGGAGCATCCGCGAATTTGACGCGGAAGGCGATGTCGTCGGACATGGCCAGCTGGGAGATGTTTCCCGGGGCCATGCTGTCGGACAAGCCTGTGCGGCCGCCATGGGCGTCGCCAGGCAAGCCCCACAACGGTCCCTGGATCCGCGGAAACAGCAGGAACAGGATCAGGGTCAGCGGCAGCGCCATGGCAAGTATCAGGCTGCCCAGGCGCAGCCTTTGCCTCAGCGGCGGCACGCTGCCGGTGTATTGGAACGATAGCTGGGCGGTCAGCAGCAGCGTCAGCGTGGCCATCATCCATAGCAGGGACAATATCGACTGCGAATAGAAAAAGTTAGTGAGCAATAAAAAGAAACTCAGCAGCAGCACCACGAACAAATCGCGCCGGGCGCGCATCTCCAGCAGCTTGAAGGTCAGCAGCAGCGTCAGCATGGCGACCCCGGCGTCGCGCCCGAACCAGGTGCGGTAATCGAGATAGACCGCGCCCATGGTCAGCGCCGCCAGCGGCATCAGCAGCCAGAGCGGCGGCAGCCGTTGGCCGCGCAAGGTGATCCAGGCTCGCCACAACATGAGGCCGCCGCAGATCAGCGAAGTCCACCAGGGCAGATGCAGGAAGTGCGGCAGCAGCACCATGGCGCAGGCCCCCAATAGCAACAGGGTGTCGCTCTTGTCGCGCGGCAGTGCCTTGACATAGGTGCTGGAAATGCGGAACAGCGGCTTGTTCTCAAGTTCGGTCCGGAGTTGCTGCAGCGTGGCGGTCTTGGGCGCGAAAGTCATACTTGCCCCTCATACAAGGCCAGCGCCCGCAGGCAGGCGCGCTGGTGCGCCGGACCCAGCGCGGCGGCGTAGACGCTGTCGCCGAGACGGAAAGCATAAGGCAGCTGGCGCGCTTCCGCTTCCAGTATCCAGCGCGTCATGCGCGAGAGCTTGGTTTCCACCGGCATGCCATAGGGCAGCGCTTCATAGTCGATTGACAGGTCGCTGACGGCGCCGCCCTCGAATTGCTTGGTGATGAGCTTGGCGTCGATGTCGGTATCCAGCCTGGCGATTTGGCGCCACGCCAGGTGTTTGGGCGAATCGCCGCTCTGGTAGCTGCGGATTCCCGCAAAATCCTGGTGGCCGGCGGCGCCGTTGCCGTCGCTTTTTTCGACAGGCGCAAGCGGCAGCGGCGGCGTAGAGATCGATTCTTCCGGCTGCGGGTAGACCAGCGCCTTGCTGTCCGGTTGCCAGTAGCTCCAGGCGCGCAGCAGGCCAAGCGGGAAGCGTGTTTGCAAACGTATCCTGGGCGCTGGTTGCCAGCCGCGCCGGCTGGTCGTCACAGCCAGCGTCAGATGGCTGGCGCCATGCGCCGGCACATCCGCGGCCCGTTCGATGGCCGGCAAGCCGCGGCCGATAAAGCCGAGCCAGATGGCGTAGCGCGCATGCTTGCGGCGATTGACCAAGTGCAGTTCAAACAGGGCATCTTCGCCGGCAAATACCGCGGCTGCCTTGCCCGCGTTCAGATGCAGGTAGGCCAGGTTGCGGAAGGTCAGGTGCATGTCGATGACCGCGCATGCGGCCAGCAGGAAGGTCAGGCCGAAGCCGAGGCTCAGGTTGTAATTGATAGAGCACAAAAACAGCAGCACCAGCATGAAGGCGAACGCCAGCCCGGGCCGGCTCGGGACGATGAACACGCGGCGCTGGGTGAGCAGCACTTCGCCCGGTTCGGCATCGCGCAGCTGGAATAGGGAGTGATCCAGCCAGTGGCGGATTTGCTTGCGCAGGGACGTCAGCATGGGAGAAGAGACGCCTAAACCGCGACCGACTTCATCAATTGCAACACCAGGTCGCGCGCGCCCAGCGCGCTGCCGGTGTGCGCTTTGAGCGGACGCAGGCGATGGGCGGCCACCGGCGCCAGGACCGCCTGCACGTCTTCCGGGATCACGTGGTTGCGGCCTTCAAGGGCGGCCCAGGCGCGTGCTGCCTGCAACAACGCGATGGCGGCGCGCGGACTCATGCCCTCGGCAAACAAGCCGTTCTGGCGCGAGGCGTGCGCCAGCGCCTGGACATAATCGATCAGCGCGCTGGAAGTATGGATCAGCTTCAACGCTTGCCGGGCTTCGATCAGTTCTGCCGCCTGCATCACCGGCGTCAGCGATTTGAGCAAGGTGCGGCGGTCTTCGCCCATCAGCAGCGCGCGTTCCGCGGTGGCGTCTGGGTAGCCCAGCGACAGGCACATCAGGAAGCGGTCCAGCTGGGATTCAGGCAGGGCGAAAGTGCCGACCTGGTGCGCCGGGTTCTGGGTGGCGATGACGAAGAACGGTTCAGGCAGGTCGCGCGTTACGCCTTCCGCGGTCACCTGGCGCTCTTCCATCGCCTCCAGCAGCGCCGATTGCGTCTTGGGCGTGGCGCGGTTGATCTCATCGGCCAGCAGCACCTGGGTGAACACCGGCCCGGGATGAAATACAAAGCCGCTTTTTTCACGGTCGAAAACGGAAATCCCGACCACGTCCGCCGGCAGCAGGTCGCTGGTGAACTGCAGGCGGTTGAAACGCAAGCCCAGCGAAATCGCCAGCGCATGCGCCAGGGTGGTCTTGCCGACGCCGGGCACATCCTCGATCAATAAATGGCCTCCTGCCAACAGGCATACCAAGGCCTGGCGGATCTGATGGTCCTTGCCGACCACTATCTGGCCGACTTGCTGTGCTACTGCGTGAATTTTTGCGAACATGGCATCGTATGTGAGGGCGGGATTAAGGCCCCATTAGGGAATAAGTTGGGCATTTGGGCGGCGCGTAGCTGGCGCGCTGCTGCGTTGCCCACCGCTTGCAGTGCTCGCACTCTCGTGCGCCTTGCTTCGCATCCAGCTACGCGCCGCCCAAATGCCCAACTTATCCCCTAACGGGACCTGGCGAGAGAATCATACAAACTTCCTCAGAGTTAACCTAGTTTCTTTGAGAAAATATCAGTCAGCTTAATCCGCTTGCGGCGCCGGGTACGGTGCAGTTTGTCCGAATCCGGGCGAGAATGGCGCCACGTGTACACTATCCGCATTTCCAGCAAGACTTTTGGCGAGCTCAATTGACTACTGCTTTTTATACTCATCCCGATTGCAAGCTGCACGACATGGGCGCCGGTCATCCGGAATCGCCGGCGAGATTGCAGGCGATCGAAGACCAGCTGATTGCCAGCCGTATCGACCAGTTGCTGGATTACCGCAGCGCGCCGCTGGCGCTGGAGAGCGACTTGGCGCGGGTGCACAGCGCCGCCATGATCACCTTGGTGCGCCAGCACAGCCTGGCTCTGGCCGGCACGGCCGGCACTTATCAGCTGGATCCCGACACGGCAGTCAATGCGCATAGCTGGCAAGCGGCATTGCGCGCGGCCGGCGCTGCGCTGGCGGCGACCGATGCCGTCATCGCCGGGGAGATCGACAACGCATTTTGCTCGGTGCGCCCGCCCGGCCATCACGCCACGTCCACTACATCCATGGGATTTTGCCTTTTCAATAACGTTGCGCTGGCCGCGCGTCACGCGCTGGAGGTGCACGGACTGGAACGGGTGGCGATCGTCGATTTCGACGTCCATCACGGCAATGGCACCGAAGAGATCTTTGCGCACGATCCGCGGGTGCTGATGGTGAGTTTCTTCCAGCATCCGTTCTATCCCTTCAGCGGCGCCGAGGCGAGCGGCGGCAAGGCAGTCAATATTCCGTTGCCGGCCTACAGCGACGGCAAAGCGGTGCGGCAGCTGGCGACCGAACAGTGGCTGCCGGCCTTGCAGGCGCACCGGCCGCAAATGATTTTTGTCTCCGCCGGCTTTGATGCGCACAGGGAAGACGACATGGCGCAGATGGGTTTGGTCGAGGCAGACTACACCTGGCTTACCCGGCAGATCATGCAAGTCGCGGCAGAACACGCGCAAGGCCGGATTGTCAGCTGCCTGGAAGGCGGCTACGACCTCTCGGCGCTGGGGCGCAGCGTGGTCGCGCATATGAAAGTGCTGGCCGAACTGGAATAATTTGCTTGTCTTGAGGCAATGAAATGGCGCGCCAGCCCTCCACAGAAGAGGATCTGGCGCGCTTCGCCATGCAGGGCTTGCGGCCGGGATTGCGGTAGATGAGGAATAAGTCCGTACAATAGCGGTTTATTTTAGTCAGACAAGACAACGCATGTCCATACAATGGTTCCCAGGTCATATGAACGCCGCCCGCAAGAAGGCGGCGGAAGCTATGGAGAAGGTCGATCTCGTGATCGAAGTGCTCGACGGCCGTTTGCCGCAAGCTAGCTGCAATCCCATGATTGAGCAGTTGCGCGTGCACCGCCAGCGTCCCTGCCTGAAAATCCTCAACAAGAGCGACCTGGCCGATCCGGCCGCCACTCAGGCATGGCTCAACTTTTACAACGCGCAAAAAAATGTGCATGCGGTGGCCCTGAGCTGCAAGAAACCGTCTGATGTCGCCAAGATCCCTGGCTTGTGCCTGACGCTGGCGCCGCATCGCGGCACGCCGCTGAAGCCTTTGCGCATGATGATCATGGGGATTCCCAACGTCGGCAAGTCGACCTTGATGAATGCCTTGCTCAAGCGCCGCGTGGCAGCCGTCGGCGACGAACCGGCAGTGACCAAGGTGCAGCAGCGCCTGTACCTGGGCAACAACATGGTGCTGATCGACACCCCCGGCATGCTGTGGCCGAAGATCGCCCATCCTAGCGATGGCCTGATGCTGGCCGCCAGCCACGCCATCGGCAGCAATGCGCTGATCGAAGAAGAGGTCGCCACCTTCCTGGCCGACGAACTGTTGCTGCGTTACGCACCGTTGCTGACGGCCCGCTACGGCATCAAGACCGATGGCATCGATGGCGTCAGCGTCATCGAAGGCGTGGCGCTGCGCCGCGGCTTCCGTCTCAAAGGCGGCGATCTTGACCTGGAGAAGGCGGCGCACACTCTGCTGCAGGACTACCGTACCGGCGCGCTTGGCCGGATCAGCCTGGAGACGCCGCAAACACGGGCAGTCCTGCTGGCTCTGCATGCGGAAGAAGTGGCAAGGCGCCAGGCCGAAGCGGACGCTGAAAAAGCTGAACAGGACGAGCAGGACAATAACAATAGCCGATAAAACTGCTTATCCCTGAGCCCGCAATGACGATGTGATTGCGGGCTTTTTGTTGCCCGGACCGGCTGCTGCTTTAGGCTATCGCCGGATTGGCGGTCAATTTTACATTTCCACCTGCGTGCCCGCGCCTTGCCTGCACCTGCCCAAGATTTTTTTTCAAGCACGTATCCCATTGTGCGGACATGCAGATCCGTACGCTTATTCACATCCAGGTCTTTGCTGGCGGAGGGCTGGCCGCGCCTGCTTCTGCATTTTTTCACTGTGAGTTGCTATTGGTGCTAGACAGAATGGCATTTTTCCACGGTGAATTTCCTAACCCGTACCTTGCAGATGACGTCCGCATATGGACATTTCATTTCATATTAAATAGTCAATATTGAAAAACACATTTATCATTTCCATCGAGAAATAAATTGCCTGAATTGTTTCCTTTTGGAATTTTTATATGCGAAAGCATCTGACTATTTTTCCCTAAATTTGTTGTTTATGGGTAACTGTAAAATTTAGATATTTAAAATTCGTATATCTTGAAAAGATCAATGTTTATAAGTACTTGTGAACGAATTTCGCAGTTTTTTTCTCGAAAATAGGAAGGAGATGACAGTTTCTGAAATTATTTTCAAGCGTCATATATGAATAAATTCGTTGTTTATTGGCGACTTTTGGGAACTTATTTAGATGACATAAATAATAATTGAAATTAACATTTGGCACTCTGTGTCATTGGTGATTGTGGACATTTATTGATGTTTGAAATGCAATGATAAATATTCCGCAATGCATTGCCGTGGAAGTTGGTGTTGATCAAAGTGCAATATGTTGATTTTGTGCGCAATGCTTAGCTGGATTTAATGAGATGTTGCGCCGAGTTTAGCGGCAACTGTGCAATTGATTGGCCGAGAAGAAGAATTAAAAATGTCAATAAACGTTGCCTAAAATTTAATATTGTTAATTGTGAATTGAGGACGGGAGCGGCAACAAATTTCCTTGTCTCTTAGGTTGATTGAACTCCTAATTTTTCAGTCGGGATCTGAGGAAAGTGGCCACGTCACTTGAACTCTTAGCCTTGATGCGACGAAGCTGAGTTCTTTTGAGTGATAGAAACGCCGAATTTCCAAGGTGAAAAGATGAAGACGTCGCATCAAATGCTCTCATTCATGGCGCTCATCGACAGCGCTGCATTCCCTTTTGGCGAGTTCGGCAGGCTTTTCAAATTTTCCAAATTAACTACGTTCCTTATCGCGGGCATGCAGTTCTCGGCCAGCGCGGAGGCGCAGCACACATCTGCTGATGTTGTCATGAGCATGGCGTAGCTGCCCATAGTTAGCCCCCCATTTTTGCGTGATCTCGCTTGAGCGATCAGTCCGATCTCATGCCGCAAGTCTCACTATATTTTGATTAGAGCAATTCATGAATAAAATTTATCGCACCGTATATAGTGAAGTACTTGGCGCCTGGGTCGCTGTCTCCGAAAATACGGCGGCTCGAGGGAAGCGTAGCAGCTCAAAAGTAGCCGCCGCAATAGCAACTGCCGGGGCCATTGCGCCGCTGCTCTTGTTTGCGCCGAATAATGTGTTTGCACAAACGTTGCCAGAGGCGGCGTGTACTTCAGGCAATGGCGGCACCATGTACACTGCTGATCCAACTTGCGTCAACTACGTTAACAACACCAGGATTTACCTTAACAGTTTGTCGACCTCCACTTCGACTGGTATCAGCACGTCGCGCGTGGCGGAATCCTCTTTGTCCACCGGGCTGAGCACGACTAACAGCAATGTGGCATCGTTATCAACATCGACTTCGACCGGAATCAGCACGTCGCGAGTGGCGGAAGCCTCTTTGTCCACTGGTCTGAGCACAGCTAACAGCAATGTGACGTCGCTGTCCGCATCGACCTCGACTAGTTTGAGCACGACCAATAGCAATGTGTCGTCGCTGTCGACCTCGGCTTCGACTGGCATCACATCGCTGTCAACGTCGGCCTCGACAGGCTTGAGCAGCGCCAACAGCAACGTCACTTCGCTCTCCAGCGGTCTCAGCACGACCAATAGCAATGTGTCGTCGCTGTCAACCTCGACTTCGACCGGTTTGAGTACAGTCACCAGCAGCGTCACGTCGCTGTCCAGCGGCCTCAGCAGCACCAACAGCAGTGTGTCGTCGCTATCGACTTCAGCATCGACTGGCCTGAGCACGACTAGTAGCAGCGTTTCGTCATTGTCGACTTCGACTTCGACCGGTTTGTCCAGCCACACCAGCAGTATCAATTCTTTATCGACCGGTTTGAGCGCGGTCACCAGCAACGTCACATCGCTGTCCAGCGGTCTCAGTACCACCAACAGCAACGTGTCTTCGTTGTCGACTTCCGCATCGACTGGACTGAGCACGACTAACAGCAGTGTTTCGTCGCTGTCGACCTCGACGTCGACTGGCATCACATCGCTGTCGACATCGACCTCGACCGGCTTGAGCACGGTCACTAGCAACGTCACGTCGCTGTCCAGCGGCCTCAGTACGACCAACAGCAGCGTATCGTCGCTGTCGACCTCGGCCTCGACTGGCCTGAGTTCGACGAGCAGCAACGTCGCCTCGCTGTCTAGTGGCCTGAGCACGACTAACAGCAGCGTGTCTTCGTTATCGACTTCCGCGTCGACAGGCTTGAGCACCACCAACAGCAGCGTATCGTCGCTGTCGACCTCGGCCTCGACTGGTCTGAGTACGGCGAGCAGCAACGTCGCCTCGCTATCCAGTGGCCTGAGCACGACTAACAGCAGCGTTTCATCGTTGTCAACGTCGACATCGACTGGCTTGTCCAGTCACACTAGCAGCATTAATTCTCTGTCGACCGGTTTGAGTACGACCAACAGCGGTGTGTCCTCACTGTCGACTTCTACATCGACGGGTCTAAGTTCGACAAGCAGCAACGTCACTTCGTTGTCCAGTGGACTGAGCAGCACGAATAGCAACGTCACTGCGCTGTCCAGCGGTCTCAGCACCACCAACAGTAATGTATCGTCCTTGTCGACCTCTACTTCGACCGGCATCACATCACTGTCGACGTCTGCCTCGACCGGTTTGAGTACGACCACCAGCAACGTCACGTCACTGTCCAGCGGACTGAGCACCGCCAACAGCAGTGTTTCGTCGCTGTCGACATCGACATCGACCGGCTTGAGCAGCGCCAACAGCAACGTCACATCGCTGTCCAGTGGCCTCAGCACGACAAACAGCAACGTGTCGTCATTGTCGACCTCGACTTCGACTGGCCTGAGTTCGACGAACAGCAACGTCACTTCGTTGTCCAGCGGTCTGAGCACCACCAACAGCAGCGTATCGTCATTGTCGACGTCTGCCTCGACTGGCTTGAGTACAGTCACCAGTAACGTTACTTCGCTGTCCAGCGGTCTCAGCACCACCAACAGCAATGTGTCGTCACTATCGACTTCGACGTCGACGGGCTTGAGCAGCACGAACAGTAACGTCACTTCGTTATCCAGTGGCCTCAGCACTACCAACAGCAGCGTGTCGTCGCTGTCGACCTCGACATCGACAGGTTTGAGCAGCACGAACAGCAACGTCACTTCGCTGTCCAGTGGACTGAGCACGACAAACAGCAACGTATCGTCGCTGTCGACATCGACGTCGACCGGTCTAAGTTCGACAAATAGCAACGTCACTTCGCTGTCCAGCAGCCTCAGCACTACCAACAGCAGCGTGTCATCGCTGTCGACCTCGGCGTCGACAGGCTTGAGCAGCACGAACAGCAATATCACTTCACTGTCCAGTGGCCTCAGCACCACCAACAGCAGCGTATCGTCGCTGTCGACCTCGGCCTCGACTGGTCTGAGTACGGCGAGCAGCAACGTCGCCTCGCTGTCCAGTGGCCTGAGCACGACTAACAGCAGCGTGTCGTCACTGTCGACATCGACTTCGACCGGTTTGAGCAGCACGAATAGCAACGTCACTTCGTTGTCCAGTGGCCTCAGTACCATCAACAGCAGCGTATCGTCGCTGTCGACCTCGACTTCGACTGGCCTGAGCAGCACGAATAGTAATGTCACATCACTGTCCAGTGGCCTCAGCACCACCAACAGCAGTGTTTCGTCGCTGTCGACGTCTGCGTCGACAGGCCTGAGCACTACCAACAGCAGCGTATCGTCGTTGTCAACATCGACCTCGACCGGTCTGAGTACGACGAGCAGCAACGT
>NZ_JBWKVC010000023.1:2257-50525 GCF_059421505.1 Collimonas sp. GW821-FHT02H07 | reverse complement strand
CACAATCCAGTTTGAAGAGCGGATGACGCCGAACTAAACGAAATTCCGTTTACACAAAATCCAGCACACCCTCGCTGTAATAAGCTGTAAATAGGCATAGAGAATTGGTTTGGCGGGACTATATTGAATTCGTCTCCTCCAACTCTCCCTAAGTTTTGGATTCAGCCCGCCGCCGCAAGGTTCGCGGGCTTTTTATTTCCACTATCTATCGGTCGGTCATTTTTCTACACGAATGAATGACTTAGGATACTAGCGCGGCATAGAAAATAATCTTCCCTCATCTCCAAATATCCAGGTGCATTTAGTCGCTTTCAATATGCCGGTAGCGCGTCCTTTGAAGGAGAACCTGTCAGTCAAGCGTGTCAGGCGGGTGCCGTCAAATGACAGCACATCGCCACCTTGCATGGCAATCAGCCACTGTGTGCCGTCCCATGTTGCGGCTAACGGGGTGCTGCTCAACAGTCCGTTTGGAATGTCTTCGGCCCCCCCGGATGCGATCAGCCTGCCCATGCCAAATGGCGTGATATTGGTCACTGCCGTCACGTTGGCGACCGGGGACGGCATGGTCGTTACGGTTGCGGCTGCCGCTAATGCTGCAAATCCTGAAGTCTGGGCGATGGCGGGAACTGCGATAGTTGTAGCAGACCCTACTACAGCAGTCTCCGTGGTTTGATATAGATTTTTTCCATCGCTTGCCACGGTTCCTGCCGATATTGTGGTGGCGCCGCTCGTCGTAAATTGCAATGTGCCGGTTGTGTACTGCTGTGTGGTATCCCATTCGGCGATGTATAGCGTCGCGCCATAACCGGCCAGCAGCAGTTTGCGCGATGCAGGATCGAATCCTATGCCGAAAATTGCTGGCGAAGCTCCGCTGCCACCTAACTGCGCGGGCGTTCCCGGCAAGTACGCACCTAATCTGATGCCTTGGAAGGTATCGAGATTGAAGGAGTGGAATTTTAATCCGGTGCCTGAGCCACCGACTGCATAAAGATGGCGGTCCGTGTACACGCCGTCATGGACAGTGTCCGCTCCTGCGGAAAAGGATGCATTCGATGTGTAGGACGCGAGTGCCGCAGATGAGCCAGATTCACTGAGAAAGCCAATGAAACCTGCACTCCCCATTACCCAGGCATTAGCCGATCCGCTGGCTTTAACCATCTTGTTAATGTTGGAAGGAGGGGTGCCGGAGATACTGCCAAAATTATTTGAAGTTCTGTCCCATCTGACGATGATTCCGGTCGATGTGCCGAAAAATATAATTTCGTGTCCATTGACGTTCAAACCGACATTGCATATGGCGGTAATATTGTCGGCGAGGGCGAGTCCCGGGCAGGTCAAGGTAGTCGTAAATATTTGCCCGTCCCATTCGGAAATCAATCCGCCATTGCCAGCAATGATGAGATGTCCGTCCAATGTTTCGGCGGCTACGTAGATGCAGTTGCCCAGCCATGACGGCGGTCCTTCTGCGGTACCGCCGCTCCAATCGACAATTTCGGAACCGACGCGTTGCGCTTTTGGGACAGCACCAAGAAGCCGCCAATCCTGGACGCTTAAGATACCTGTCGATATGACTTCAAATGTAGCAAGCTTCACTTCATCAGCTGCGTAGGTATTGTCGCTCGCATATACGATGGTTCCGGAATTGCCGATCTTAAGGTGATTGCGGAACTGTTTTTCAGTCAGGGTGATCGTCACTCCGGGAGCGCTTAAGGTTCCATTGATTGGCGTAATGCTTGTGATCGACGCAAGGTATTTATTGGAAGCGCTAACGGACGAATTGCCGTTGGCGACGGATGCGACAGTCACCACATCCGACAATGCAAAACCCCGCTCGTCCAAGCCATTGACGGTGAGACTGCCGCTGACAGTGCCGCCGCTGGCATTTGACACTGTGACGCTAAATTTGGATAGCATTTGCGCCGCTTGGACGATCGTCACGACACCTGCGTTCATTGTCGCAAGCGTATGCGATGGCGTTGCCGGGGTAAAGGTTTGTTGTGCGATATTGAACACGCTACCCTTTAAAACCGCCACTTGCGCCGGGACTGTTAAGGTGCCGCCAGAATACGTTGTTTGCCCGTTGCTTGAAGCTAAAAAGCCTTGCGGGGAGACGCCGGAAGGATCGTAATTGCCAGCGCTGAGTTCAGCGAAATCGCGAATTGGAGGTGCCTTGGTCATTGCGACACCTGCACAGAAATAGCGAGTGTCGTGGAGCTTGCATGCATCAACGGTTGCATGCGTGTACTGCGGAGATAAGCGAAGGGATGATTTTTTTCGCCATGTCGAAGAATGGTAAACATCGTGCTCTCCAAGAGTAGGTGGATGAATCCAGCATGTTGACTTCGGATACAAACTCTATTGACTTATGTCGGCGTTGTCCAGAAGTCAAAGCATAACTGTGCGGCGAATTTCGCAACGCAAATCTGACCGGCGATGCCGCAATGCCAGAGAAATTCAAGCGAATTCGCCGCTCCTCTCCAAACGATTAACCTGTCAAAGTTAGCAGTGGCGAAGATGGTCCTGTCACAATTGGCAGTAGAGAAATTCCGTGGCAGCGGTAGACTCGCTAGCAGCTGAATTCTCGCCATTCCCACAAAATTCCACGGTTACCGCTGCACAGCAGATTTGAAAACGGTGTCGAAAAAGTCTTTCCTGATTTTGATTTGTTCAACAGCCCTACTGATTCAACGACTCGACTTGTATTCGTGCAGCGACCTATCAGGAGCTATGACATGATTGAGAAGAGAAACACTTCGCTGTTGCTTGCTATCGCTTTGGCATTGGCCGCGTGCGGCGGGGGCGACGGCGGATCGGCCGCGCCAGCACCGAGAGCGGCTACAACCGCGGCAGGGAAGGCGGTGGATGGTTATTTGAGCGCGGCATCGGTTCTGTGCGACGCGAATAACAATGGTGTAGCCGATGGTAGCGAAAGTGTCGCAGTGACGGACGGCCAGGGAAATTTTGCATTTTCGCCCGCATGTTCGAGTTCAATCGTCGTAAGCGGCGGCACCAATATCGACACCAGCTTGCCGTTTGCCGGCCTTCTCAGCGCACCGGCCGGCACTGCTGTCGTGACGCCGCTAACCAGTTTGATGACTGCGGCTGACGCCTCTAGCGCCGCCAAAATCGCTTTTGCCTTGGGGCTGCCTGCTGGCACCGACGTGACTCAAGTGGATCCGGCTGCGAGAAATGCCAACGGTGCATTGATCAATGCGGATCTTTTGAGAAAAACCGTGGCTGTGCATCAAATCGTTCAGCAAGTCGCCGATACACTGGGGAGCTTGGCGCAGGACACCGGTCCTGAGTCCACGCAGGCAATTTACGGCGAGGTAGCCAACGCGGTAACCGCAACTCTGGCAGCTAACTCGACGACTGCACTGGTCGACAGCAGCGGCAGCGTCAATCTTTCGCTAGTTTCCGGCATCGTCCAGAAATCGATGGGAAATATCACCGTAACCGGGAACACTGCGCTGGACACGATCAAGGCCAGCTTGGGCGCATATAGTGCGGCCAGTGTGTCGGCATTGGTTTCCCAAGCCATCGCGGTCCAGGCAGAAACCTTGATCACATCTGCCGACGCGGCGTTAACTCAACAAACCACGTCGCTGCAGTCGAATCCCGTCATCGCGAACGCAGCGTCTCAACTCGCGGCTTTGCTAACGATTGGCAATGCAAGTAAAGTTGATTTGACGGCGACGGGCACGTACCTGGGGCAGTTGGCTGATGCCAGTGAGAATAATGACACCGCGGCAAACACGGCGCTGACGTCCGAAGTGGTGCGGCAATCTGCCAAAGCCGGCATCCCGCCTCCCTCCATCGATGTCGCTGACCTGCGCAAGCCCAACAACTATTTTGCAATCCGGGATGACAGTGTCAACCTGAACGGGCATACCTATACACTGGATCAGTTCATGAACGGCGTCACCCTTGCTCAAAAGCCGTCATCTATCAATACGGTCGGTTTTGGATTGGTTGTGACGGGAAATCCCATCCCCAAAAATAGTCAAGGCGTCAGGACGACTAAGGTGGCCCTGGGTATCGAGGCGAGCGATACCGGCGCTAGTGGACGGGTGGTGCAATTCCTCTTGGATCGGGCCGACTTGACGCTTGGCAGCAATAAACAATTGCTCATATCTGTGCCGCCAGATTCCAATTTGTATGTCTACAGCAAGACCAGCAGCGGCATCGCCGTCAATAAGACGCTGACGAATCTCAATGATCATCAATTTGTTGCTGTCGATAATAATACGCTTACGCTCAATGCCGACAAGGTATTGAATCAAATCGGATTGACCAGTCTGCCAATTATCACGGGTAAATTCAATCTGAAAATGGTCGTGTCGAACGTAAAGATCCGGAGTCAGATAGACCATGCGGTGACAGGTATGTCTATCACGGTCACGGGATCAAGCCCGCACAGGGTTAACGGTCTTGGCGTTGAGGGGGTTGTCGCGGTCCAATAAACGTTTGACCGTTCGCAATGCTGAATGGGGTTCAGCAATTGGTCCACTACTTCATGAGGCGCCAGCCTGGCTTGCGTTCGCCGGCAGACCTCAGCGGCTTTTCCACCAGTCTCCAAACCAGGAGACAAGATAACAAAGCACACCGGCAGCCAGCAGGTAATCCGACGCCGGTCTCATATCCATCGCGGCGGCGCCGATGCCGATGACGATGCTGCAGCTGCCGATTGGCCGGATGCTGCGATCAAGCAGAGTTGGGAAGTCAATTTTCCGCTTGCGGAGTATCGCGCCGAGTTTAAAGACACTATTTTGTAATTTCGTTTTCATTTTCTTCGCACTCTAGCCATATCTTTATCGATCGATAGCGGAGGATGTTTTGTGTTTCAACGACATTATCATTTTTGAAATGAAAAAAATGATAGCACGTCGCGTGTTTTTTTCGAAACATGATTTCGCGTGATCCAGAGCACTCCTGTCAAAGTTATCAGTAGCGAAATTCGACGACGCCGTTAGACTCAATAACAATCGAATATTTCGGGTATCTGGCAATCGATTGGCTTACTTCCGGAATGTCGCGCTGCAAAAGCACCTGAGCTGATTCATCCACCGCTCGCTGATTCGAGTCCAAGCCGGAAGGGGGTAACACCAGAAGGGGATATGAAAGCCTAACCGGCTTTCCTGATTCAGTTGCAGGAAGCGGTCCATAGTGCGGCGCTTGCACCAATTCCTTGGCTTCTCAGCATAGACGTATCTAGGAATTTTCGATGAAAAAACAATTTTTTTTATTCGGTCTCTTCGTATGCTGTGCAAACATGTTTTCCCCCGTGAACGCTGCGCCCCTGGATGCGTTTCTTTCCGCCAATCAGAATAATACACCGGGGAGCGGCCAGATCGAAGCTAGCTACGATCTGCTCAACAGCACGGTTGACCTGTTCAAGGTACGCGATAGAGATCCGAATTTTGCCGGCACCAATATAGGGAATTATCACGGAGCGCATGTGCGTGCAGGCGTGGCAATCACGCCGCTGCTCTGGTTGGATGGCGCTCTGTGGGAAAGACGAATTGATTATCGCAGCGACAGCGCCAAGATTAATACCTGGCAGGTGGCAGCGCAGTACAAAATGCTCGAGGGCTCAGGATACCTGCCAAGCCTGGCGCTGAGGTTGGGAGCGTGGGGCAATTATGCGAATGAGTTGAACAAAACATCTCCTACCACGGTTGGCGGCGTCACCTTGAATTCAGTGAGGGTTGCTGATCCTAAAGATATTCAGTATCAGCTCGATCTGATCGGCAGCTGGAAAATTTTGGAGAACACGGAGTTATCAATGTTTGCCGGTGGCGGCGTTAGCCGGGTCAGGGTCGGTTCATTGAATGGCGCCATTACCCTGAACGGCTGCAACTACAACCTGGCGTTCGGCTCAACCGAGGTCGTCGGAACCCCCGCGCAACCTTGCAATGCGGGCACAGCGATCGATCGTTTTTCGGTACCGAACAGCGTCTTCGGCATCGATGTGAAAAAAGAAACCGAGTATAACGCGAGCTATTTCCAGGCCGGCATGATGGCGAAGTGGAGCAAGGATGATTGGCAGCTGCGAGCCGGATATCAATACCAAGCGTTGAACCGGAGCGGCGTGGACGACATCATTCAAAGAAGGGGTGGCGTCGTCAATAAGCGCAATCACATCCTGATGGGTGAAGTCATGTACAAAATCGTCCATAACGCCGCGATCTTTGTCAGAGGTCAGTATATGAGCAATCAATTTACCGGTGAGATTCCGTTCGCTTACAACAGTTTGACATCGCAGCGATTTAATCAGCGTTACGGCATATTGAGTACGGGATTGATCATCACCTTCTAGCTGCGGTCATCGCCGGCGCACATGCTGGAAGGATGGCGATGGCATCGCGAGTGGCGTGGGGATCAGGTCGCTGGCGTCTTTGAATTTCAAATATTATTTCTAACGGCAAATACGACTATTCCGCTTAATAGGTTTTCCCCCTTCAGGTTGGATGACAATATGCGATGCTTATCGAAGACCCGTCTCAAGAAGTGGCTGGCAGCCGCCTTGCTCCCTTGGCTTTTAGCGTGCACGGCGTTGACCCCAGGCATGCACGTGGACCCGGAAGACGCGGCTGGGTTGACCGCCTCAGGAGCAATGCCGTCGATTAAGTCCATCACGCCGCAACTATTGCAATCTGAGAGGGAACAACGCGAGCAGCAGGCGAGCCAAGACATAAGTCGCCTGCAGGTTGACAGCCTGACGCCATATCGCATCGACTGCGGGGACGTGCTGTCCATCGTGGTCTGGGATCATCCCGAGCTGGCCAACGCAGCGAGGTTGAATATGCAACCATCGCTCGGGGCCGCCGACATCGACGCTACCGGCGTGGCAGCGCCTCCTGCCGGCTTCGTCGTCGATCATGACGGAATGGTGCAATTTCCTTACGCCGGCACCGTGAAGCTTTCCGGTCTGACGGAGATGCAGGCACGCAGTGCGCTCACGCAAAAATTGGCCCGTTACATCAAAAAACCTGACGTCACTTTGCGCGTGCAGGCATACCGAAGCCAACGCATTTATATCGGCGGAGAAGTCAAAGCGCCTGGCACCCAGGTCATCAACGATATCCCGATGACGCTGACAGAGGCGCTGAACCGCGCCGGCGGCGTATTGCCCAGCGGCGACCAAAGCCGGATTAGCGTCAGCAGAGCTGGCGTAAACCACTGGATTAATATTCCGCAACTTGTCCAAAAAGGCGTCGATCCAAGCGGCATTCTGCTTGTACATGGCGATGTGGTTCACGTACTGTCACGTGATGAAAGCAAGGTTTTTGTGATGGGCGACGTAACACGTCCAATGCCGTTGACGATGCACGACGGCCGTCTGACGCTGAATGAGGCGCTAGGCGAAGCGGGAGGGATTAACCAACTCAGCGCGGACGGCCGGCAAGTCTATGTCGTGCGCAATGAGGCCGGCAAGGAGCCGAGCATCTACAACCTCGATGCGCGTTCGCCGGTAGCCCTGGCCATGGCAGAGAGTTTCGAGCTCAAGCCCAAGGACGTGGTCTTTGTGAATGCATCCCAGCTAGCCATGTGGAACCGTGTGATCAGCCTCATCCTGCCGAGCACGCAATCGCTGACCAATACGGCGCAGATCGCAAAATGATTCACACAATTTTGGTGATCTGCATCGGCAATGTCTGCCGTAGCCCGATGGCTGAAGGTTTGCTCAAGCGCGCGTTACCGGAAAAAACGGTGCGCTCCGCTGGCATCAGTGCATTGATCGCTAGCCCGGCCGACCCGTTTGCGGTGCAGATAATGCAAGAACATGGCATCGATATCGGTGAGCATCGCGCGCAGAACCTCGCAGGCTGGATGGTCGCTGAAGCAGATCTGATCCTGACCATGGATCTGGACCAAAAGCGCTATGTTGAACTGAAATATTCCGCATCCAAGGGGAAGGTGTTTCGTCTTGGGGAATTCAGCAGCTATGACATCCCGGACCCATATCAGCGAAGCCTGGACGTATTCCGTCAGTCATTCGAACTGATCGCCCAGGGTGTCAATGACTTGACCGAACGCATCCTTCACATCCACTAAAGAATCCATCGAAATAACTATACGATGAACCATCCCGTTCAGCAGCCGGTCCCCGTTAACGTGCAAGACGATGGGGATGATGCAATTAATTTGACGAGCTATCTTGACCTTTTGTTTGACAATCGCGGGTTGATTGTCAGCATTACGCTGGCGATTGCGTTGCTGGGCCTGGTTTATGCGTTTATCGCCAGGCCGATTTATGAGGCCAATATCCTGATCCAGGTGGAAGACAATCCCAATTCCTCCACTAATATATTGGGGGGACTGTCGTCGATGTTTGACACAAAAACGGCCGCCGCATCCGAAATGGAGCTGTTGCGATCACGCATGATGGTATCGAGTGCCGTCGACAGCCTTCGACTGACCATCAGCGCGCGTCCAAAATACATTCCAGTTATCGGCGCATGGCTAGCTGGGCGCAGTCAACAACTGTCCGAGCCAGGCTTAGCCGGTTACGGCGGTTATGTCTGGGGTGCGGAGAAAATCGATGTTCCCCGTTTCAATGTGTCGGGAGCGTTGCTGAATCTGGATTTCATTCTCACTGCTGAATCCCAGGGCCAGTTCCGCCTTAGCCAAAAAAGCAAAGACATTGAATTGAAGGGCAGGGTTGGGAGCACGCTCAACGCAGCGACCGAGCATGGGACGATAGAACTGCGGGTGAATAGCCTTGCTGCCAGACCCGGTGCGCAATTCCTGCTCAAGGGTACGTCTCGGCTGGCCACGATCGAAAATTTGCAGAATGCATTGGTCATTTCGGAAAGAGGCAAGCAATCCGGTATCATCGGCGTTACGCTGGAAGGCAGCGACCCGGTGCTGACAAGTAATATCCTCAACCAGATTGGCCGCGAATATGTCCGTCAGAATGTCGAGCGAAAATCGGCAGAAGCGGAAAAGTCCCTCGTCTTTCTAGACAAGCAACTGCCCGAACTGAAGCGGCAGCTGGAGCAGTCCGAAGAAAATTACAATCGCTTCCGTAACAGCCACGGCACCATCGATCTGGGCGAAGAAGCGAAAGCGCTTTTGCTGCAATCCGTCAACGCTCAAAGCAAATTGATTGAACTGCAGCAGAAGAGGGAAGAGCTGCTGATTCGTTTCACGAGCGATCATCCGGCTGTAGTCGGGGTCGACAATCAGATGAAGGAACTTAATCGAGCCAGCAGGAGTATTGCAGCGCAAATAAAAATACTACCGGGCCTGGAACAGGACGTGCTGCGCCTGGCCCGCGACGTGAAGGTCAATACCGATTTGTACACAGAATTATTGAACAGCACGCAACAATTGCGGCTGGTTAAAGCTAGCAAGGTGGGCAATGCGCGGCTGATCGATGCTGCGCAGATTCCGGAGCAGCCGATACGACCCAGGCGCCCCTTGGTGATCGCAATTGCGATGTTAATCGGGCTGCTACTTGGAGTGGCGTGCGCTTTTATCAAAAAAACGCTGTACGGGAGAATAGACGATCCCCACGAGATCGAGCAAATGCTGGGGCTGACTGTCTATGCGACCATTCCCCATAGTAAAAAACAGGAAGAGCTGTACGCGCTGGTGCATGCCAAGTCGAAGGGAGTTGTATCGGTGCTGGCACAAAGTGACCCGGCAGATATCACTGTTGAAAGCTTGCGCAGCTTACGCACCGCCTTGCACTTTTCGATGCTTGGCTCCAAAAACAATATTGTGATGATAGCCGGACCTACGCCAGGCTTAGGAAAATCGTTTGTATCGGTCAATTTTGGCGCAGTGCTGGCAGCGACTGGCAAGCGCGTCCTGCTGGTCGATGCGGATTTGCGCAAGGGGTATCTGCATCAATACTTTGGCGTTGGCCGCCAAGACGGCCTGTCGGATCTGATTGCCGGAGCAATGAGCGTGGAACAGGTAATTCATCGCAGCGTAATCCCGAGCGTCGATTTCATCTCGACCGGAAACTTACCGCCGAATCCATCTGAAATGCTGCTGCATGCGAATTTCGGAGAGCTGCTGACATCGATTGCGGCCAGTTATGACTACGTGCTGATTGATACGCCGCCGGTGCTGACGGTTTCCGACACCTTGATCATGGGCTCGCAAGCAGGGGCGATTTTTTTGGTGACGCGTGCCGGCGCCAGTACGATAGGCGAGATCAAAGAGTCGATCAAGCGTTTGAGCCACGCAGGCATATCAACCAAGGGCGTCATCTTCAATGATTTGAGGTTGCGCCCTGGCCGTTACGGATACGCCTATAAGTATGGAAAATATCGACATGCACACTACAAATATTGAATGCAATCCCTGATTGGCGGCATAGTCCGCAGTTCAAATATAGCTGCATTGAAATTCGTGATGGAAAATTCAAGCAGCAAGGAGACTGTGATCTGAAGCGCCAAAATGGATGCGCAATTTCCCGCCACAACGACTTTTCAGCGCACTACTGTCAAAGTTGGCAGTAGTGGAATTTCATGATGCCGGTAGACTCGGTGGTAACTGGATATGCCAGGTAGCTGGCAATCCATTCATTTTTTTGGAGCCCAGCGCCTGCGAAAAAAGCATGCGCTTATTCACCTATAGTCCATCGGAACTCGATGCAGGGAGAACAATCACTTTGGAGTGATTTTGACTCTCTCCGCGGTGTTGAAGTTGAAATTGTCCTTACTGCCCTGACAGCGCGCAGTTTGCGCGGTTTGACGGGATCGTCGATAGCGGAGCGTAATCATGATGGCAGTTGAAATGCTGAAGATGGCGACATTTGCGGCGATTGTCAGTTTCATGGTTTGCGTGTTGATCGTCTGTTCACAGAGATGGCACGGAAAACACACATTTGATCATGATCTGGATGGCGTTCAAAAATATCACACCACGGCGGTACCCCGAGTAGGCGGCCTTGCCGTATTTACAGGAATCGTCCTTGCACTTTCGTTTCTTCTCATTATTCATCCCAGCCAAATCATGACATTGCACGCCAGCAGTGCAATGAAGTTGCTTATCGCCAGCATGCCTGTCTTCATTGCAGGAATTACCGAAGATTTGATGAAAAAAATGTCGATAAAAGTGCGGCTGGCGGCGGCCATTTTCAGTGCGCTGATCGCAAGCGAACTCTTGGGAGCAACGATTGACCACCTCGATATATGGGGAGTCGACGCCTTGCTGGTTTTCGCGCCGATTGCCCTCGTTGTGACCGCAATCGTCGTGGCCGGGGGCACCAATGCTATCAATATCATCGATGGCTTCAATGGCCTGTCGGGCAGTGTCATCGTGATCATTTCCGCAGCGCTGGGATTTCTTGCATGGCAGGCAGGAGATGCTCTTGTTGCGATGCTGGCCGTCCTGAGTCTTGGTGTTTCCACAGGATTTTTGCTAGCGAACTATCCGACAGGAAAACTGTTTCTCGGCGATGGCGGGGCCTATTTTCTGGGCTTCTGGGTTTCCGAAATTGCGGTTTTACTGCTAGTCCGCAATCCGTCCATCAATGCTTGGCAGGTATTGTCGATTTGCGCTTATCCGGTGATCGAAGTCATGTATAGCATTTATCGGAGGAGATTCATCCAGCATGCCAATCCTTACTATCCAGACGGCTTGCATTTGCATACGCTTGTTTTTCGCTGCGTGGCTACAAAGCTGATCCCTTATAACGCCGCCAAGGCTTGGATTCGCAACGCCGCCGTTGCATTCATCATGGTTCCCTGGATCGCGATCATTGCCTTTATCAGCGTGATCGCTGGCAGCACGATCATTGGCGGGCTGATTCTGGTGCTCGCGCAGGTCTTGTTATATGTCGCCATCTACACGCTGCTCGCGCGCGGGCAATTGCAACGCATTCAGAACTCCAGCGTTGTAGCCGATATCGATGCCAACGGAGAACTGTCATGACAGAATCAGCGTCGTCGACCTCTGCCACTTGGCATCTCGTTCAGACAAAGCCAAGGCAGGAATTCCGCGCATTGGCGCAGTTGGAGAATCAGCAGTACACCTGTTTTTTGCCGATTTTAAAAGTTGAGAAAATGCGGCGAGGCCGGCCGGAAATCATTAATGAGCCGCTATTCTCACGTTATCTGTTCATTCGACTTGATGCTATGTCGGCTAACTGGTCACGACTACGCAGCACGCGAGGGGTTAGCAAGTTGGTCGCAATCGGCGGCAGCTTCGCCACGATATCCGACTCGCTCGTTGGCGGATTAAGGCATGCGGGGACGCTCGATCCTGCACCGCTGTTTGAGGCGGGAGAGAAGGTCGCCATCAAATCTGGACCGCTTTCCGGTCTCGAAGGGGTGTTCCAGATAGCGGATGGTGCGGCACGAGCGCTAGTCTTGATTGAATTGGTCAGTCAGCCGCAAAGACTGGTGTTCGAACTGGCCATGTTGCGCAAGACAACGTAGCTGGAAGAGTAAGTTCATGCGCGGCCCTCGCAAGACATGGGGGCAGACGAGATTCGGAATGAAGAGGCGGCGGCTTTTGGAATTTAACCGGTATTCCAAGGGCGGTAGCGTGCCTGAATGAAAAAGCGGCTGCCGAAAACCTTATGCAAGAGCTCATCTTGAATCAAATGATGGCGCCCATTGAATGCTAATTCCTACGCTGCCAGGCGCATGCCATTAAGTTGGCAGTGTTGCTCTCGACGTTTCACATCCTTGGCGCTTACAACGTCACTCTTGAATCATCCGACCATAACTTGTGCATCCGTGGACCGACTATGAAAATATCGACAGACACTCGCATCGCAATCATTGGACTTGGCTACGTTGGTTTGCCCTTGGCAGTGGAATTTGGAAAAAAATATCCCACAATTGGTTATGACATCAACCTGCATCGTGTGGAGCAATTGCGGGATTGCATCGATACCACACTGGAAGTTGATACCCATGAACTGAAAGAGGCCAGATATCTCAGCTATTCGACAAAACTGGAAGACTTGCGCCAGGCAGCCGTCTATATCGTTACCGTGCCGACACCGATTGATAAATACAAGCAGCCCGATTTGACCCCGTTGCGAATGGCATCCGAAACGTTAGGCAAAGTCATCAAGAAAGGCGACATTGTCGTGTACGAATCAACCGTCTACCCAGGCGCTACCGAAGAGTATTGCGTGCCGGTGATCGAAAGTGCTTCTGGCCTGAAGTTCAATGAAGATTTTTTCGTTGGCTACAGTCCGGAGCGAATTAATCCGGGCGACAAGGTACATAGATTAACCACCATTACCAAGATCACATCGGGGTCCACACCGGAGGCCGCAGACTTTATCGACGCACTCTACGGCAGCATCATTCTGGCCGGTACCTACAAGGCGTCGTCGATCAAGGTGGCAGAAGCAGCGAAAGTCATTGAGAATACGCAGCGCGATCTTAACATCGCGCTGATGAATGAACTCGCCATCATCTTCAAGAAATTGGGGATAGACACAGAGGATGTCTTGAAAGCTGCCGGCACAAAATGGAACTTCCTTCCTTTTCGTCCGGGCTTGGTAGGCGGCCATTGCATTGGCGTAGATCCTTTCTACTTGACACACAAGGCGGAGGCAATTGGCTATCACCCCCATGTGATTCTCGCCGGCCGTCGTATCAATGACAATATGGGGAGCTATGCGGTAAGCCTTCTCGTCAAACAGATGCTCAAGCGTTGCATTCAGGTTGAAGACGCTAACGTTCTCGTCATGGGCTTGACGTTTAAGGAAAATTGTCCGGACATACGTAATACCAAGGTCATTGACATCATCGACGAATTAAAGAGCTACAACGTCAACGTCGACGTGCACGATCCTTGGATTAGCGCGGAGAGTGCGCAACATGAGTACCAGATCGCTCTCACCACCAGATTGGAACCCGGGAAATACGACGCGATAATCATCGCGGTGGCGCATCGCGAATTTAAGGGAATCGGCGTAGACGGCTTGCGACGCCTGGGGAAAAAAGAACATGTCCTGTTCGACTTGAAATATGTGTTGCCAAAATCCGATTCGGATATCCGCTTGTAATCATCGTGTCTGCGAGTGAATAAATATGAGAACCAGGGCATGAATCATTTCGGACATATCCAGCAAGAATTGCGTGAACAACCGAAAAAATGGCTCATTTCGGGATGCGCGGGTTTCATTGGTTCCAATTTACTGGAGACTCTATTGAAACTCGACCAGACGGTTGTTGGCCTGGATAATTTTTCTACGGGATACCAACAGAATCTGAACGAAGTGGAAGAATTGGTGGGCTCTAAGCGATGGGGACGTTTTAGTTTGATAAAAGGGGACATTCGCGACCTTGGCGCCTGCCGGGAAGCTGTGCAAGGTACTGAGTATGTACTGCACCAGGCCGCTCTTGGATCAGTCCCACGTTCGCTTAAAGACCCGATCACCACCAACGATGTCAATATCAACGGCTTTTTGAACATGTTGATGGCCGCGAGGGATGCCGCAGTTACGTCATTCGTCTATGCAGCGTCAAGCTCCACTTACGGTGATCATCCTGGCTTGCCCAAGGTGGAAGACCGCATTGGCAAGCCATTGTCACCTTATGCTGTCACTAAATATGTCAATGAAATGTACGCGGAGGTATTTGCGCGTTGCTATGAATTCAGAGCCATTGGGCTGCGATATTTTAATGTGTTCGGAAAACGGCAAGATCCAAACGGCGCCTACGCGGCCGTGATCCCGAAATGGATCGCGGCAATGATCCGAAATGAAGAGATATTCATCAACGGCGATGGAAAAACCAGCCGCGACTTTTGCTTTGTGGAGAATGCCGTGCAGGCGAATTTGCTGGCGGCGACGACTTCTGCTGACAACAGGAATGAGGTTTATAACGTTGCTGTCAGCGACATCACTAGCCTCAATGCACTTGTCGACATCCTCAAATCGACGCTAAGAAAACAAGGAATTTTCTATGAAAAGAACATCGTCTATCGCGACTTCCGAGATGGCGATGTGCGTCATTCTCAAGCCGATATAAGTAAATCTTCCCAAAGACTTGGATATGCGCCTGAATACCGTATCAGCGAGGGTATTGGGAAGGCAATGCAATGGTATATGGAACAAAGTCAAAAATGAGATTTGAGAAAAATAGCGGCTTTCGCCAGCGAGCATATTCTCAATCCAGGAAAATTTCATGGAGCGACGATGGGGAAATTCCTCCCGCATTGCATCTGTCGGTCGAAGGTGATGCGTGAATATTCTTGGGGCCATTGACGCTCGAATTAAAGCCGCTCATCCAGATCATCGCGCCATCTTCAAGGGTATGGCATGGATCAGTTTTTTTGTCGTCATCGGCAAGCTCATGGGAGCCGCCAAAGAGATGGCAGTCGCCTATCGCTATGGCGTCGGCGCAGAGGTGGATGCTTATCTTTTTGTTCTTAACTTCATCAGCTGGCCAGTTGGAGTGTGGTTCAGCGTGTTGACCGTGGTGCTGGTGCCGTTGGTTGCGAAAATACGGCAGGAAGCCATCGATGAGTTGCAGCGCTTTCGCGCGGAGCTGTTCAGTGCAGCTATTTTATTAGGGCTGGTATTGGCGGCTCTGGCGTTTCTGGGACTCCCCATGGTGCTGCGCTCGCAATGGGCCGGGTTGCCATCGGCTACTGCTGCAATTGCCGTACATGCTACTCCTGTGCTCGTTTTGCTTCTGCCTTTAGGCATCGTCATTAGCCTTTTTTCGGCGTGGATGCTGGCTGCGGGACAACATGCCAACACCTTGCTGGAAGGGGTGCCCGCTTTGGTCATCGGAATTGTCGTTCTCATCTCCGCCGGCAGCGGCATTCAATCGCTTGTCTGGGCCACTGTCGCTGGCTTTGGCGCGCATTTGATAAGTCTTGCGATACCGCTGGCGTATCGAAGAGAAATCGAATTGCCGCGCTTTACCTTCCGATCCAGTCAGTGGCCTTTATTTTGGCGTGGCTTCGGGATTATGCTTGCCGGGCAGGCATTGATGAGTTTGGTCGCCATCATTGATCAGTTTTTTGCCGTCTACGTCGGCACCGGCGCGGTCGCTACGCTCAGTTATGCAAACCGGATTGTCAGCTTGCTTCTTACGCTGGGTGGAACCGTTGTCAGCCGCGCCACCTTACCAATATTTTCTGCTGCGCATCGACAGGGTGGCACGCAGGTGCAACGTGTTGCGGCTCAATGGGCGGGTCTCATGTTCATGGTAGGAGTCATCTCTTTCTGTGTTTCCTGGTGGCTGGCGCCTCATGCTGTGAAGTTTATTTTTGAACGCGGTGCTTTTACGGCGCAAGACTCGTCGGCAGTTTCTGAAGTATTGCGTTATGCGTTGGTGCAGCTGCCGTTTTATTTCTCAGGTCTCGTATTGGTTTCTGGTTTGGTAAGTCGGGGGATGCACAAATTGGTTGCGCTGAGTGCGATCGTCAATCTCGTTGTCAAGATAGGCGGCAACTGTCTTTTAGCTCCTGCCATGGGTCTCAAAGGTATCGCTCTCGCGACGGCAATGATGTACGTGGTCTCATTCTTGACGCTATATAAGCTGACAAATGTCATAGAGGACCGAAAGGGAATAACTTAATGCGCCTGCTCATCTTCATTTATTCGCTTGAGTCCGGCGGCGCCGAGCGTGTCACCACGCATCTTGCGAACTATTGGGCCACGAGAGGTTGGGAAATTACAATAGTCACGTTAACCTCAACCACCGCTGATTTTTATAAACTCCACCCTGGGATTAAGCGCGTCGGCTTGGATTTAACCTGTGATAGCGGTAATTTGCTATCTCGACTTTCAAGAAATATACACCGCGTGAAGGAGTTGCGCCGCGCTCTCCGTGAGATTCAGCCGGACGTTGCGCTTGCCATGATGAGTACAGCGAATGTGATTCTGGCGCTGGCTGCAAGAGGGCTATCGAACGTGTGCGCCATTGGTTCGGAGCGCACATTTCCGCCGCAGATGCCCTTGGGGGCCATTTGGGAGGCGTTGCGACGTCACACCTATGGCCAATTGGCCGCCGTAGTGGCGCTAACCCAAGAATGTGCCCATTGGATCGGCGCGCATTCATCGGCCAGAAGAATTTCAGTTATTCCAAATCCTGCGTGTTGGCCGCTGCCTGAACACGAGCCGAAAAGAAGTCGCTCAGAAGTCTGCTCATCCGAACGAAGACTGTTATTGGCGGTAGGGCGGCTGAATAAAGTGAAGAATTTTGAACTGCTGATAGACGTATTTTCGTGTCTGGCGCAGAGGTACCCGGATTGGGATTTGGTTATCCTCGGAGAGGGCGCAGAACGTCGAGGTCTGGAAGCGCAAGTAGCGGCCAGGGGGCTGCATAAGCGCGTCTTTCTTCCGGGACGCATTGGCAACGTTGGGGAGTGGTACGAGCAGGCGGATTTATACGTAATGACTTCACGCTTTGAAGGATTTCCAAATACGCTTGCCGAAGCGCTCTCCCACGGCCTGTCGGCAGTGAGCTTCGACTGTGACACCGGGCCGCGGGATATTATCCGGCATGGCGTTGACGGACTGCTGGTGCCTCCGGGAGATTCACAGGGGCTGATATCCGCGTTAGGGAAAATAATGGGCGATAGCGCCTTAAGAGAGCTTCTGTCCGCTAAGGCGGTGGATGCGCGGGAACGATTTTCAATAGAGAAAATTGCCTATATGTGGGAAGACCTTTTTAGTCAATGTATGCATATCAGATGCGAACAGGCCTCACATGTCCAGAGCTGATAGCAGACAGTCTTGGTGAAGCATGGATTCCCTTTCATGAAATCGTTTACTCCTTCTTTTGAAGACCGAGGCGGATCCGAACTATCCTTGAAGAAGCCTTCGCGCATTTTCTGGGATCGTTATAGCGCCGCGGTGCTGACGGTCGCATTGAGTTTGATTTACCTGAATTTACCCATTTACGCATTCGCTTTAAACAAAGCCTTGTTGCCGAAATATTTTTATTTCGGGCTCATTCCAATTTTAGCTCCTGTGCTGCTGTTGAAGCCGAAAGCCTTTCTGACATATTTAGTCTCGCCTTTCCCTCTCTGGGCGTTTGTCATCATCATTCTCAATATCATCCATATTTTCAATCCCGTTGTTGACAGCAATATGGGAGTGGTTGACTTAATTGGCACCCGTATCCAATTTTTTGTCGTTGCCATTTTTCTTGGTTTTATTTTGTCTGTTACACGAACCGAAACGTATGAACGGCTTTTCCCGCGTTTAGCTGCGTTTATTGCATGTGCGGTTGTAGTGGATTTTTTTTCTCCGGGAACGCTGTATCCGGTTGGCACAGAAGGATCTGTCCTGGGCCGAGGCGCTGCGACATTTCTCAATCCGACTAGCGCCGCCGAAGCGATGCTGATTGTTTTTCTATTGGCTTTTACAGTAGGGAAATTGCAATATCGCATGCCGCTACTGATGCTGACAGGCGTTGGAATCGTGATGACATTTACGCGTTCTGCGATTATTGCCTGGATATTTTTCTGGATATTTTTATTGTTTAAGCGCCTTCTCCCCCGATCAGCCGTCGTCTTTACCATCGTGGCGCTTCTTGCTATTCCGCTTCTGCATGGCACTTTTGAGAACTACTTGAGCAGTCGTGAAAATTCCGGTGAATCAATTACTAATATTCAAACGCGAATAAATTTTTTTTTCAATCCAGATCTTCAGGACGATAGCGCCGAAGAGCGCTTAAAAGTGTTAAAGGCGGGCTGGGAACTGTTCTTGAAAAATCCCATCTCCGGCGCAGGGGCCGGCGTGACCAATTTCTGGGTGTATAAGGCCGGCACGCACAATCAGCTGATCATGCTGGCTGCCGAATACGGCATTCTCGGTATCGCGCTTTGGGTGTGGCTGGCAATAATTTTGTGGAGAGGGAGATATTTTGAAAGAAAAAATCTTCAGTTCGCCATATTTTTCCTGTTTATTTTCATGTCGATGTTTACCCACAATATGTTCGATTCGCCGTATTGGCTGGTCACATTTGCACTAACGTCCGGAACCAGGAAGAGAGCGTAGGCAATCGTCTGTTGCATCCGCGGTGCGATCATTCTCGCATCGACGCGGTCTCGGCTGCGCTCTTTGATCCTGATGGATGTTCGCATTCACCAATTCTCGTTCCTGCAGAATCCTTTATCGACGATGGGCTTTCGCTTTTGCGGTTCATTTTGACTGCTTGGCAATCCAATGGCTTGAACTGAAGACCTATCAACGCTAGTTTTCTCATCACCGAAAATGACCGGACTCCACAACCTATGAAAATATTGTTGGCCCTCAGTTCCTTGCATGCTGGCGGCGCGGAGCGTGTTGCGGCTACGCTTGCAAATGCATGGGCAGATCGCGGTAATGAGGTGACGCTCGTAGCGACTTTCTCTGGTAGGGGCAACTGTTTTTATCCCATATCGGAAAAAGCCAGAATCGTCTTTCTTGCCGATCTTGTTACCAGCACGAAAAAATCCTCTGTCAATCGCCTTCAACGCCTTGCCGCGTTGCGACGATTGCTGGTGAGCGAACGGCCGGATGTCGTGGTCTCGTTTCTGCCGGCTGTCAATGTGGCTTCCATTATTGCCTCGTTGGGATTACGCATCCCCATCATTGCTTGCGAAAGAACCGATCCGATTGCCAGCCCGAGATCAAAAATATTGAAGCTGGCCACGTACTTCGCATACAGGCACGCTCGCATGCTTAGCGTTCAGACACAGGCGGTTGCAATGCGCATGCGCTCGGTTTTCCCACGATTGAAGCAACTGCAAGTTGTTCCCAATCCCATACCCGAGGAACTGCGAAAACAACAACATGCGCAGCAGTCACGCGAACGGCCGCGTCTTGTCGCGGTAGGTCGATTGGCCGAGGAGAAACAGTTCGGTTTGTTAATAGAAGTGTTTTCGACACTGGCTTCGAAATGGCATCAATGGGATCTTGTCATTTACGGCGAAGGAGAATTGCGCCAGCAATTGGAATGTCAGATCCAAACCTTCGGTATGGCAGGAAGAGTGTCGCTCGCTGGCGTCAAGAAAACGCTTTGGGAGGAAATGGCCCAGTCAGATGTTTTTGTCATGACATCGCGGCTGGAAGGGTTTCCAAATGTCCTGGTCGAGGCGATGGCCTTGGGCTTGCCTTGCGTGGTCTTCGATTGCCCGAGCGGTCCCCGTGAAATCACGCGCAACGGTGAGGATGCAATGCTTGTGGCCTTAAATGATCTGCAGGGCTTAGCCGCAGCACTGACGAAAGTGATGGGTGACGGGCCGTTCAGGATTGCATTGGGAAAACGAGCCAGAGAGTCAGTGTTAAGCCGATTCGGCCTGGAGACAGTTCTTGACATGTGGGATGAATTATTTAAAGAGATTGGAGCGTTTTCTTGAACGTCGTCCACATCATTGTCGGCCTCAATGTCGGCGGCGCAGAATGCATGCTAAAACGCCTGATTGAATCGCATCAAGGTAATGCAGCGTATCGGCATACGGTCATTTCGCTTACCGGCATCGGCAAGATCGGGCAACAGCTGCAGACTCTCGGCGTTGATGTGCGGGCCTTGCACATGCATTCTGCGCTGGATATTCCGCGTGTGCTCTGGCAGCTGGTGCGGTTGATTCGCGCGTCAGATCCCGAACTGGTCCAGACCTGGATGTACCACGCCGATCTGCTGGGCGGGTTGGCCGCACGTATTGCAGGCAATAGGAATGTCGTCTGGGGTATACGCACTACGGATGTGCAGGCTGCCGGAAAACGCGCCACGACGATGATAAGGCTGGTCTGCGCATGGTTATCCCGATGGGTCCCGCACACTATCGTGTGTGCGGCCGAGGCTTCGCGCCTTGCGCATATCGCTGTGGGCTACGATGCGGCGCGCATGGTGGTGGTGTCGAACGGCTTTGATCTATCGCGCTTGGTGGCGGCGGCGGACCTGCCCGCAGTGTTACGGGCGCAATGTCGCATCGATGCCACTGAGGTCGTGGTTGGCATCATAGGATGGTTTAATCCAGCCAAGGACCACAAGAATTTTGTGCGTGCGGCTGGCTTGGTGGCACAGAAATATCCGCATGTGCGTTTCTTAATGGTTGGCCGCGATATGGACGCGAGCAACGCGGAACTTGCAAGCGAGATTGCGCAAACAGGTCATGCCGGTCGCTTTGTGCTGTTAGCCGAACGGAGCGACGTGCCGGTATGCCTGGCGGCCATGAATATCTTCTGTCTCTCTTCCCGTACCGAAGGTTTTCCTAATGTGGTGGGCGAGGCCATGGCGATGGGGTTGCCTTGCGTGGTCACCGATGTTGGCGACGCGGCCATGCTCGTGGCTGATACCGGGATAGTCGTGCCCAAGGAAGATCCCATTCGCCTTGCTCATGGACTGGAGTCGCTGGTGGTGATGGCGCCCGATTCACGTCGGCTGCTGGGGCAGAAAGCCAGGGACCGGATTCATGCAGGGTTCACCATGGAGCTTGCTAGAGACCGCTTTGAGGAAATCTATCAACGTGTGGCAGGTAAAGGGAGCTAACCATGTGTGGATTCGCAGGTTTTTTAGGCGGTGCTAGCTTGCTTGACCAGGCGGGCGATGAAGCCATGCTCGCGCGCATGGCAACCACGATTGCAAGCAGGGGGCCGGATGATGCCGGCTATTGGTTCGATGCGAATCACCGGATCGGGTTGGGCCATCGCCGGCTATCGGTTATAGATCCTTCCTCCGCTGGGCGTCAGCCAATGCAGTCGACCAGCAGCCGGTATGCGATCGTCTTTAATGGCGAAATTTATAATCACCTGTTGCTGCGCCAGGCATTGGAGACCGCCGGACAAGCGCCGTCCTGGCGTGGCCATTCGGATACGGAAACACTGCTCGCCGGGTTCGATGCGTGGGGCATTCAAGGTACGGTGGAGCGCGCAATCGGCATGTTTTCCTTTGCGGTATGGGACAGGGAAGCTTGCCGGCTTCTGCTCGGGCGGGATCGCATTGGCGAGAAACCACTCTACTACGGCTGGCAAGGGAAGGGCAATGACGCGGTGTTTCTGTTTGGTTCCGAACTGAAGGCGTTGCGCGCCCATCCTGCTTTCGAAAACACGATCAACAGGGGAGCGCTGAGCCTGCAACTACGGCACAACTATATTCCTGTGCCGTATTCCATTTACGACGGCATTGCCAAATTGCCGTCAGGTAGCCTCCTTGCCGTGTCGCTGCAGCAACGAGAGCCGAAAGTGTGGCCATACTGGTCTGGCGTGAAAACGGCGGAATCCGGCGTGGCCAATCCCTTTGTCGGCAGTGCCGGCCAGGCCGTCGATGAGCTTGAAGAATTGCTTAAGGATGCGGTGCGTCAGCAGATGGTGGCGGATGTGCCGCTCGGAGCGTTCCTGTCCGGCGGAGTGGATTCCTCCACCGTGGTGGCGTTGATGCAGAAGCAGTCCTCACGTTCCGTGAAAACATTCACCATCGGATTTCATGAAGAGGGATATAACGAGGCAAGGCATGCCAAGGCCGTGGCCAAGCATTTGGGTACGGAGCATACCGAGCTGTATGTCACGGCCGGGCAGGCCATGGCCGTGATTCCACGCTTGCCGACACTGTATGACGAGCCATTCTCGGATTCTTCTCAGATACCGACCTTTTTGGTGTCGCAACTCGCCAAGCAGCATGTCACGGTTTCGCTCTCTGGCGATGCGGGCGACGAGCTATTTTGTGGCTACAACCGATATCATCTAGCGGCAAATCATTGGAATAAGGTGATTTCCGCGCCGCTGCCATTGCGCAAGATGGCGGCCAAATTATTCACGAGCGTTTCGCCACAGTCGTGGAACAAGATGGCAAGCGTTGTCAACGGCCTGTTGCCCCGTTCTTTACCGTTCGCCAATATGGGCGACAAGGTGCATAAGGGCGCCTCGGCATTGGCGAGCAAGTCGTTGGATGAACTGTACCTGAATCTGGTTTCGCATTGGCATGATCCGGCATCGGTGGTGATCGATGGATATGAACCGCCTACCTTATTGGCCGGCGAGAAGCCGCTTCTTGCCGGACTAGACAATATCCAGCGCATGATGGCGTTGGATATGCTCACCTATTTGCCCGACGATATCCTGACCAAGGTCGATCGAGCGGCAATGGGGGTTTCCCTGGAAACGCGCGTACCATTTCTGGACCACCGGGTAGTGGAGCTCGCATGGCGCCTGCCGCAATCGATGAAGCTGCGTGATGGGCAGACCAAGTGGGCACTGCGCCAAGTGTTATATCGGCACGTGCCAAAAGCCTTGATTGAGCGCCCCAAGATGGGATTCGGCGTTCCCATTGGCGATTGGTTGCGCGGACCATTGCGGGATTGGTGCGAGTCCTTGCTGGATGAAGCACGATTGCGAAATGAAGGCTTCTTCCATCCGGCGCCGGTAAGGCGAAAATGGAAAGAGCATCTATCAGGCCAATGCAATTGGCAATATCCGCTGTGGGATGTGCTGATGTTTCAAGCGTGGCTGGAGGAACAATAGTGAAGAAGAAAATCGTATACGTCATCAACCATGCGGCCTTTTTTGTATCTCATCGATTACCTTTGGCGATAGCGGCTCGCGAGGCAGGATGGGACGTTCATTTACTGATCGGCCAGTCGGGCAGTGCACTTATGGAGCCGTTGGCAGAGGCGGAACTGAAGCGCCAGAGCGTCCCATATACGCGACTAAGCTTTCGCACGGTTGGATTCAATCCCATATGGGAGTTGATAGGCATGCTTCAGCTGCTGTGGCACATTGCACGGATGCAGCCATCGATTGTTCATGCCGCTTCTCCCAAGGGAGGTCTGTATGGCGGCTTGGTCAGCCGTCTCTTGCGGGTGCCGGGTCTTGTTGTTGCTATTTCTGGCATGGGCTTTCTGTTCACCGGTCAAGCGAACGGACTTAAGGGCATGTTGAAGCGTTTGTACAGCGCGTTGCTGGCGTGGGTGTGCAGGCATCCCAATGTGACGGTTATTGTTCAGAATCAAGACGACAAACGGACGTTGCTGCAATCTGGCACGGTTCGTCCAAGCGACGTAATACTTATCCCAGGGTCGGGAGTCAATCTCTCAAATTACTCGCTTGCTCGTGGCGACGAATCGCAACGCCTCATTGTGCTGCCCGCTCGCTTGTTGCGAGACAAAGGAGTTGAAGAGTTCGTGACAGCTGCGAAGATGATCAAGGAAAAGGGGAGCGATTGGCGATTTGCTTTGATTGGAACCGCAGATTATGCGAATCCGTCGTCGATCCCCGAGACCCAGATCAAGGCTTGGGCCGATTCCGGAGTTGTTGAGTGGTGGGGCCATCGAGAGGACATGCCAATTGTCTATGCTCAAGCGGACATTGTGTGCTTGCCGTCATATCGCGAAGGCATGCCCAAATGCCTGTTGGAGGCAGCGGCAGCAGGATGCGCGGTGGTGACATCCGATGTGATCGGTTGTCGGGAAGCCATCATTCCCGGGGAAACGGGAGATCTGGTTCCTGCCCGTGAGGCCGCGGCATTGGCATCGGCGCTGCATGCATTGATTTCCGACCCAGACCGCTGTCAACGTTATGGTAAAGCCGGACGCGCCTTGGCGATTGCGCGATTCGGCCTGGAAGCCGTGCTGGAAACTACGTTGAATGCCTATGACAAGTTGTTGGCGGGCGCAACGCTCCGGTAGGGAAATTCAAACATAATCGGCGCTGCTGAAAATTACCTTCCTATTCTGAGAAGGACTCTCCGTTCGAGGCGAGTTCCACCGCGATTCATTTCCTTTATTCGATGGAGGATACATTGAAAACCTTAAACAACAAGCGACTGATCCTGGTGGAGTTGAACGAAGTTAACTTTGAGTTTGCGCTAGCTTATGCTGAGCGCAATGCCCTCATTCATCTGCAGCGCGTGATCAGAGGCATGCAACGTACCAGTTCAGAAATGGACTACGAAAAATTGGAGCCGTGGATACAATGGGTATCAGTCCACACTGGAAAAGTCGCCGCGGAACATCGCATCGTTCGGCTGGGAGATATCGTCGGCAGTGGAATTCCGCAGTTTTTTGAAGTGATTGAGGCAGCTGGATACAAGGTCGGCGCCATCTCTGCGATGAACACGGAAAACCGCCTGCAAGCGCCCGCATATTTCATTCCTGACCCTTGGACTGTCACTCCATCCGATGGATCTTTTTGGAGTACAGCCATAGGCCGTGCTGTGTCGCAAGCTGTCAGCGATAATTCAGACGCGCAGCTAAGCGTCAAGAGCATATTGGCTCTACTGGGAGGTTTAATTCGGTTTGCCAGGCCCTGTAACTATTCCCATTATTTTCGTCTCGCCCTGCGCAGTCGCGGAAGCCCTTGGCGTAAAGCGCTATTCCTGGATCTTTTCCTGCACGACCTTCACCTACGGATGTTTTCGCGAAAGCGGCCTGATTTCTCAACGGTTTTCTTGAACGCCGGCGCTTTCATCCAGCACCATTACCTCTTCAATGCACGCGACGCGGTCAAGAGCAATCTCCGTAATCCCGGCTGGTATGTTCGTGCCGATCAGGATCCCTTCGAAGAAATGTTAGCGGTTTATGACCGCATTCTTGGCGACTATTTTGCGATGGCAGACGTCGATCTGATGATCGCCACCGGCCTTACGCAGAAGCCGTACGACCGAGTAAAGTATTACTGGCGCTTGAAAGATCATATGGCCTTCATGGAGCATATTGGCGTGAATTGCAAGGCAGTTCATCCACGCATGACACGGGATTTCACGATCGAGTTCGATTCCATCGAAGCGGCCAGATATGGCGCCAAACAATTGGCAGAAATAATTTGTGAAACTGACGGAAAGCCGATTTTTGGAGAAATTGATAATCGCGGATTAAGCCTGTTTGTGACTCTGACATACGGCGAGAAAATTGAGAACGAATTGATCGTTAAAAGAGGCAACAAGCGGATCGATCTAAAGCAGCATGTCGTTTTCGTCGCCATAAAAAACGGTATGCACGACGGCAAGGGATTCGTCTACTACAAGGGGAGAGTGGCGGATTTCGCTGTGGAGGACGGAGCTCACGTTAGAGGCTTATATACGGTGGTGTCGAAGTATTTCGAACTGGACATACCAGGCCATGCTGCGCTAGTTCGAGATTCTGAAACAGAAGCCGATTTCCATGCTTAACATGGGGGGCGATTACTCGCATTGCTGATGCGAGAAGATGATTTAGAACGCGTTGTAGTGCGACGCCTATTTTGCACTCGACGTAGCTGCAGGTCGAGCCGATTGAATGGATGTGCGATGGACCGTTCCTGGCTGCAGAGTATGAACAGGCATCGCAAATAAAAGGGCATGCATCGTGTTGAAAGAAATGAAGAGCTGGAGATTTGTTTTGTCATCAAAATCACTGCTTTTTTGTGCTCTGGCGGCTCCCTGCTTCCTGCAGTTTTCAATGGCTCAAAATAGTGAAATTACGGGTGATGAGATATTACACAAGGCTGCCGCTGTCGCTCCGCCTGCATCTTCGAAGATCTTCGAGACTCGTCCGTTCGGCGCCGTTGCTGCGGGAAAAGTCGATTATGCACCGACGATTAGACGCGCCATACAGGCCGCGCAGGAGGCTGGCGGCGGAGTAGTGCGCTTGCCGAAAGGCGAAATCTGGGTTGCTGTGGATGCGTCTGGAAACGCAATTACTGTACCGTCTGGAATATTTCTGGATATGAGGGGAACGATCCTTCGCTTGATCGAGAATGACCGCAGCGGGTATAACATCATTCTGTTCAAAGATAGAGGCGCACCGAGTGGCGCGATAGGCGGAGAGCTAATTGGCGATCGTGATTCTCATCTCGGTAAAGAGGGGGAATGGGGAATGTGCATCGCTGTCAGGGGAGGGGCTAATGTATCGATTAAAGGAACAAAGGCAAGCAAGTGTTGGGGGGATGGTATTTATCTCGGAGCGACCCTGTCAGGCGATCCATCGACTTTTGCAGACAATGTCGAGATTGACGGCGTAGAGGCGTCGTACAACCGTCGTAACAATATCAGTGTAGTAAATGCTAGAGGATACCGAATCTGCAATGTATACGTACATCATGCCAATGGCACGTTGCCGGAATCTGGAATTGGCATTGAGCCAGACAAAGGAGGTTTGGCGAGTGAAGGCCTTTTATGCAATATTCTTTCCGAATTCAACGCAAAACGCGGCTTGATGATTGGCGGTGGCAAGGATCGAAAGATACGCGGATTAAAACTTCAGCAAATAACTTCAAGAAATAATAATGCGGCGGGTTTCTGGCTAGAGGGTGGGCAGGATGTTAAAGCAACTATTCTTACTGCTCACAATAACGCGGAGGAAGGCCTGGTGCTCAATCTTACTGCAGATGTCATTGTTAACGAGTATGCGGGGAAGGGGAACGGAAAAAAAGCGATAAGCGGCCAAAGTGAAATAAGAGTTAATGACTCGAACCGGGTCTCGCTGGGCCGACTTTCTTCTCTTGCTGGACAACGCGCTCAGTTCCAATTTCCAGTCATTGTGGTCAAAAAATCGATGGGCGTCACTGTCGACAAATTTGTTTTGGATTCCGGTCATATCCTGAAAAATTCTGTCTTTGTTGATTCAACATCCGACGCAACTCTAGAGTCAATAACTTTCAAAAAGAGAGAGTGAAATGTCGCTCCGCTTCGGAGTTGATGCTATCTAATTGATCCGGGTGCTGCTGACGTGCAAAGGCAGAAATGAGCTTCCCTCGGGTTTAGGGTTCCAATCGGAAGTTTTATGCATGCATCCCGTTTTCCCCGATTTTTCTCACTGTTCAGCCGGTCCGAAAATCCCGGGACAGGTCAGTCTTTTTAAATCTTAAAAGATAAATCCTTTATTTATTATGCTTGCGACGAGTGGTTCAAATCCCCGTCGTTGTTTATAAGGCCTCCCGAACGGGAGGCCTTTTTCATTTGCACTATAGAACCCGGTTGTGCTGTGCTTTGGCTTGCGAAATTGCCTCTATGCGCGATCGCTACCACGTAGCAGGGTAGTGCCATTTTTTCGGTTGCAGAGCCTTAGAAAAAATTGAAAAAGCACACCTTAAAAAAATCAGCCAGATTCTAATTCATACCCGATATTTTCAAAGACGCTTCTTACCTATAGTAATAACCAGCATCAGGAAGTCGTAGATGAGATTTTTTTTGATTCAACGGCATTGTCTGAAAGTGGAAAATTTACAAGAAAGTCTATCCATGTTTGGCCTTAATCACTTTAGGAAATGCCCAATAGAACAACGGATTTCACATTTCATTGTAGTGGGAGCAGCGTTATCTGGATTGTCGTATTCGATGATATTGCCCGCACATGCTTCACTGGATTTGGAGTCGTCCGTAGTGATCGTCAACCAAACAGATGGTGAAGGGAGCATTGGACTGCGTAACACTTCAAGTGAACCATTATTGCTGCATTCCGAAATAATCGATATACCTGAGGATATCAGCGACGTTTTATTTGTGGCGCCATCGATTACGCGCGTGGAACCCGGTGATACCCAAATAGTTCGCTTCATTCTTAAAGATGATGCAAGCCTGAAGGTGGAGCGTCTCAAACGCGTTTCTTTTGAAGGGATTCCGTACGCCGAACCCAATGTAGTGCGGGTTACGATTCGCCAAAATATTCCGCTCATCATACGTCCGGCTCAATTGCCACCTGATAGCGAGCCGTGGAAGCTTCTGAAATGGGAAAACTTGGCCGGGCAGATCGCGGTTGAAAATACCGGTCCATATGTCGTACGCATGGGGGCAGAAATTCAAGTACAGCCGTCTGGGGATGGCATATTCCTTCCAAAAAATTATATTTTGCCTGGTGAGAGAGTGCTTCTTCGCAGCCAGCAGTTTTATCCCGAGATCAGAAAAATATTATTCAGACCGGCATCGGTTAACGGTTATTTACTGGACAACCAGGAAGCGCTTGTCGTGGAAGGGGAGGTCACAGGAAATTGAATTCATTGAGGTAATTAATGAATGCACCACCCGTAGTAGATTTTATAACCCGTATTTATCTTTCGAAAGGAATAGAGATGAAAGCATGCATTTTATTATTGGCCGGTTTGGGATTGACAACGGTAGCGGGCTCAGCTGCCGGACAAACTAGCCAAGTCATGAAGGTCACAGGGACTCTTACTTCTCCAGCCTGCAAAGTTTCGTTGAGTGATGGAGGAGAGGTGAAGTTTGGTTCCTTCTCCCGGGCCATCCTCAGTCCAACGCAAACAACGCCGATCGGCTCACGTACGATTGATGCCAATGTTGAATGTACAGCTGCCACGGTGATTGCTATCAAGCTTACCGATAATCGCGCTACGGATAAACCCGCAGGAAATATGAGTGTTAAATTTGATCAGATTGCGCCCGGCCCGGCTTTGCAGGTGGCCGCCGATAACCTTTTCGGACTGGGAAAAGCTGATAACGGCAAAGCTATTGGAGCTTATGCGATACGTTTTGGAACCCCGCAAGTAGATGGCAAGGGAGTTTCCTTTCTCGCCAATAATGTCACTACAGCGGCTGCTGGCTGGGCCAATCTGGCATTTCCTGCCGCTTTGTTTGCGCATGGCAGGCCTTATATAGCAGCCTCAACTTCAGCGTCGCCATCTGCAACATCTGCTGCAATTGGTTCACAGTTTAAGTTTCCCATGGATGTAGCGGTGTCTCTGGATGTCAGCTCAAACATTCCGGGAGCAGGAGAGGTCCACTTCGACGGCAATGCGACGATAGAAGTGTTTTATCTATAAGGGATATATTCAGTCAGTGGCGACGCCGGCAATCATGTCACCGCGCAGCCTTTTATTTTTTGGCATGCCATGAGAACGAAGTCGTTTACCGGAATGGCTGTCCTGCTGTTTGTTCCATTGGTATTGCTTATTGCCGCAAACAATGCCAATTCTAAGGATAAATTGTTTGATCGTGAAACCTTGAAGGCCAGAGGGCTTTCACCTGAGATTGCCTTCTTTTTTAAGGATGAAAAGCGCTTTAACAAGGGTGGCAATTATGTCACCCTGTTCGTTAACGGCGTCAAGATTGGCCGGGCTCATGGGCAATTTGACGAGCAAGGAAAATTATGTGCTGATGCGGATTTTCTTAGGCGTGCCGATATCATCGTTCCCCCTCAGGATCATCTTGCGTCATGTATCGATCTGCACAAACTGTATCCGCAAACTATCGTACGCTTGCATCCGAGCCGAGAAGAAGTAGAGCTAATTGTGCCGCAAAACGCTTTGCGTGTTTCCAGCGGATTGAATGTCGATCAGTTTATCAGCGGCGGCACGGCCGGCCTGTTGAATTACGAATTGGCGTATATGAAAGACGGTTCAACGAGCGGCAATACAACAATTCTGGCCAATACCGAGACAGGATTGAATGTGTTTGATTGGATGTTGCGCAGCCGGCAAACGTATTCCCGCTCACGAGAAGGAAAATCAATTTCTCATCTGGGTACGCATGTGAAAAAAACGGTGCCCGGCTACAAATCCGTTTTTCAGGCGGGACAAATCAATGTCGCCGACACGCAATTTAATGTGCCATCTTTGCTCGGCATGCAATTTTTCCCTGAAGGGGCCTTGCTGGAGCAAGCTGGCAACAGCACCTCTGTCGATGGTATTGCGCAAACAGTAGCGCGTGTGGAAGTACGGCAAAACGGCGTATTGATTTATTCAACTGTTGTGCCGCCAGGGCCGTTTTCGCTGACTGGTTTGATGCTCAATCATGCGAGCGAACATCTGGAAGTGAGCGTGATTGAAGAAGACGGCCGGAAGCGCAGTTTCATCGTTCCTGTAACGGCATTTACCTTCAACTATGTTCCTCGCGAAAGGAATTTTTCGATTGCGCTCGGCCGACCAATACGCTACGGGGATGAAAGCAATTATGCAGCAGGAAAAAATTGGTTGGTAACCGCCAGAGCGAATCTACCTTTGGACAATCGCTCCAGTATTGCAGCCGGCGTATTGCTGGCGCCACGATACTATTCGCTTGGCGCACAATACATTACTTCGATCAAGCGGGGGACAGTAGCCGACCTTAACCACCTGTTTTCCTATTCTGCCGGCACCAGGGAGCTGGGAATGCAAGCCACGCTCAATGTTAGCGTTCAACTTGACGAGCGGCTATCTGCCAGCGGTTCGTATAGTTATCGCACAAAAAAATTTCGTACTTTTTCAGATGCATGGGTAAGTCCGGATGGTGCGCCGATCATCGACGGCGTCGATCAGGGCGATTCGCGTGAGTTCGGGTATAAACAAATGAATTTTATTGCGAACTATCAGCACTCCGCCATCGGTAGCGTGGCACTCAACTATTCGCGATTTGGCAGCAGTCAGGGCGCAGGGGTACGCCAGTTTGGCTTGCGTTGGGGGCGAAATTTCAAGAAGAAAAATGTGTCTGTCAGCATTGATCGCAGCATCGGCGTGAATCGAGATTTAATGGTATATGCACGGCTTACTATTCCCTTCGGATCGGGTAGTCTGAATAGTGCGGTCAGTCGCAATAACCGGCGCCAGGCAGTCACCTTTGATTACAGCGATCGCATCAATGAATATGCAAGTTATCGCCTGTCAGCAGAAGGTGGCAATACAAGTCGACCTATCTATAGCAGCGCCGGGTTGTCAATTTTTCCGAAGTATGCGCAGGCTGGCGTCAATGTGGGGAGCTATGGAGCGGGTGGCATTTCGTACAGCGGGCAAATTTCGGGAGGATTGGTTGCCCATGGGGGCGGCGTGACTTTGTCGCCGTATCGTGTGCAGGATACCTTTGCATTGCTGACAGTGCCGGGCCTTTCCGGTGTAAAAATTCAGACGCCGCAAGGACCGGTATGGACCGATGTCAACGGCATGGCAGTTGCTCCTTATATGTCTCCCTATCAGGAAGCTCGACTTGAATTGGTAACGAAAAGTCTACCGAAAAATACCGACGTCAAGAATGGTGTGCGGATAGCCGGGCTGGCTCGTGGTGCGGTCAGCAATCTGATCTTCGGTGTTGTCAGCACACGTCGCGTGCTGCTCAAGATCGTTGATCGCCATGGCAAGCCCATCGACAAAGGCGCATCGATCTTCGATGGGAATGGAACATGGATTACTTCAATCGGCACTGGAGGTACCACCCTTTTGACGGCAGAACAGCTGAAGCAGCCGTTGCGCGTGGCCGATATCGCCGGTTCGGCTTGTTTCGTCGATGTTGAATTGCCGGAATACGCAGCTGTTGATTCTTTTTATGAACGTGCAGAGACGGTTTGCCGCCAAGCGCCATAAGTATCGTTTAGCCAGAGGTGATTTGAGGAATATCAATGAAAGCGGAAAATCCATGGCGCAGGCGATGCATTGCAGTGTGGCTGTGTCTAGCTTGCACAGCGACTGCGTCGCAAGCGCAAGAAAACAGTTCGCCCTCTCCATGTAAATTGATGCTGAGTCGTTCGCAGCTGGAGCTTGGCCGTATCAGTCTGGGAAGCCTGAATCTGATGCGCCGTGCGCAAGGTCAAATTTCGTTAGGCAAGCAGACCTTGACGCTGAATGTGTTGTGCACCGTACCGACGCGCTTTTCGATTCAACTGCGGGGGGATTCTGGTGCCGGAGTAGACGATGCTCATCGTTTAAGCGCAGCGAATGATGCGGCCTGGCTAAAACTGAAATTGCGAGAGGCGCAGGCGGATGGCAAAGCGGTCACATGGACATCCCAACGCGATACTTTGCGCAATGGACAAACGATTGTACTGGCGCCAGGCGACAGCGTCAGCCCTCAGATAGCAGGGCAGAGCATCCCGATCATGCAGTTAGGTGTGGTGGCAGAGGTAGAGATACTGCATGACGCCGCCCGCATGAAATTTTCATCGGATCAAGATTTGAGCGGGCAGTTTTTTTTCGAAATTCACTCTTTTTGAAAGCCGACGTTCGGCCTCTTCCACAATCGGGACGCATTTGATGACTGACGCCTTTTTTTCTTGGACGGGGCGGCCGTCGTCTTGAATGATGAGAAATCTCATCGATCAACAGCGCCAGGTGTCCAGAGTTCAGTCGATGTGATTCAGCGCGGAACGGACCAGCCAGTCTTGCGCCGGTGATGTCACCGATGTTCCAATCTGGAAAATATTGAAGTTGAATTTGTAATGCGTAAAACCCATATCCCCTTGATATATTGGAGTGTAAATATGCATAAATTTCGTTATGCCGCGGATTGTATTTTGATCGTCACGATGACGCTATTATTCAATTATTTTGAATTGTCGCCATGGCGTTGGCTGTCGTCCTGGTTCCATGATCTGGCGCGATTATTTTGAATTTTCAGCTAATTCTTAAAATGCTTTTTGACATGCCCAGCCGATGAGCGGCTTCTATTATCGGTAAGCCTTGGCTTAATCCCATTTCCAACGCCTCGACTTCGCATTCGCTACTATAGTTCTGTGGCGCTTTCATGCACACTCCTTTGAGCATGGTTTACCAAATTTGTATGTCCATTTTTTCAGCTGCCTCAAAATGATGAAACTTCGCGAATGCGAAACCTGTGCATTTCTTAAATCCATTTTTCAATTGACTTTCAATTGACACGTAGGGTTGCTGTAATTGTTAAGGAATGGAATACTGAAATTGATATTTTCCTGGAGCAAATCGCCATTAACATTGCTCAATTTTTGTTGACCTGGTTTCGAAGAGTTTTTTATGCGAAAGTCGACTCTGTTCTTTTTTTTCCTCACCATTTTTACGTCGTCTGAAACCGGTTCAACTGAAACCGATCAAGGCCTGCGTTTCAGTGAAAAGGAAAGACAATGGATTGCAGCAAATCCAATACTGCGGGTCGGCATCGACAGGAATAGTGTTCTGAGTGAACGCATGCAGAACGGTCAATACAAGGGCCTGGCTTCCGGCTATCTTGCATTTATCGCGCGTGTCACCGGACTAAACCTCAAAATGGTGCCATACACCGATTCCCTCACGATTCAAAAAGAAATTGAAGCAGGAAACATCGATTTGAATCCGCTCGTTGTCAAGCTTGGCGACGATGCCCCGACGAACGATGCCACTGCCCATACAGTGTCTTACTATCGCACGTTGACAACAGCGATAACCCTGCCAACTGCGCGACACATATACAGATGGCAGGACCTGGCCGGCAAAACCATTGCTCTCAAATCTGATAGTGCGTACACATTCTTTTTCCGTGAAAAAGATCCATCGATTCGGATTGTTCTGGTCGACAACATGCGCGATGCGCTCCAGGCTGTAGCGGATGGCCGTGCCGATGTCACGTTGGGAGAAGGCGCGTTGAGTCTGGACGCGATGTCGTTTCGGACGCTAAGTAGCGAGTTTGCCGAGAAACTGAGTATTGCCGGAAAAATCGACATAGGCCCCCTCAATGTCAGTATGTCGGTAAGGAAGGACGCCCCCATCCTCGCCGCAATCATCGACAAAGCTCTGTATTCCATGACTGCAAGGGAAAACGAGCAATTGGCGCGTGAGTGGGAAGCCGGCATCGGCTTTCGCCATCGTACTCTATCCAATTTGCTTATTGACTATGCGGTTGCAATAACGCTCTGCCTTCTAGGTTTTATGCTGACGATCCTTTTTGCCTGCCGCGAGCGCATCGCAAGGCGTCGTGCGATACGTAGCGAGCAGGAAAAGTCGATGTTCCTGGCAGTCATGAGTCACGAAATACGTTCGCCGATGAATGCCATCGTCGCCTCCATCGAACTATTGCAACAATCCGATACGGGAGAACAGTTTCAGAAAACGTTGAAGGTAGCGGATGCTGCGTCGGAGACGCTGCTTGGCTTGCTCAACAATATTCTTGACTTCTCCAAGCTGGAGGCCAAGAGCCTCACATTGACGGCCGTCCCCTGCGACATCGGCAATCTGGTGCAAGAAACGGTCGATATGATGTCCGCCAAGATACAGGCCAGGAGAGTGCCGATTCATGTCGTGGTGGATGTTCCGCCAGACATCCTGATTGTCATTGACACCGTGCGGCTGCGTCAGGTTTTGCTCAACCTGCTATCGAATGCCCGCAAATTTACCGAGCACGGCAAGATACAGGTGGCGGCTGCCGTCCATACAGCATCAGCCGGACAAGATCACGGTCATAATCAAGGTCATGATCAAGGTCAACTCACCGTGGACGTTATCGATACCGGCATCGGCATATCAAAACAAAATCAAAAGCATCTGTTCCGCCCTTTTTTTCAGGTCGATGCGTCGATTTCCAGCCGGCATGTCGGTTTTGGACTAGGGCTGATGATCTGCCGCGAGCTGATAGCGTTGATGGGAGGGCGGATAAAGCTGCGCAGCGACCAGGGAAAAGGGACTACCGTCAGCTTCACCGTACCTTGTCAATGCATCCCGCGCGCAATGACAGAAGTTGAAGCAAGTCAAAAAAACCTGTCTGAGGCGGTTCCTGTACAACAAGCGCTGACGATGCAAGCGCCATCCCCGCTCATCCTGGTGATCGAAGATCAATGGGTCAATCAATATACGATTGGGCGGCAACTAGAGGTGCTGGGCTGCACCGCCGTGATTGCGGGCAGCGGCGCGGATGCATTGCAGATTCTGAAAGAGGAACAGAAAAATCCATCCGGGAAAAAGCAGATATCCCTGGTGCTCATGGACTGCTACATGCAAGAGATGGACGGCTATGCCACCGCCAAAGCCATCCGCGACAACATCCTCAACAGGGCACAATACCTGCCCATCATCGCCGTCTCCGCCGCCACCGATACGGCGCACAGGAAAAAATGCCTGAGCAGCGGGATGGACGACATTCTCGAAAAGCCCTTGAGGCTCGATGATCTGAGGAAACTACTGCAAGCCTGGCTGCCAGATACCGCCTTCGCCGAGGGAGCTGTGTTCCTTCAGCCTATACAGGGAGCGGAGCTATACGCTCTGTTCGTTCACTCGATATGCAGCGATGTCGGCAGGATGCGGCAAGCCTGCGCTGACCGCGATATCACAATGCTGCGGCATCTCAGCCATCGGATCAAAGGGAGCGCTCCGATGTTCGATGCATGGGAGGCGGGAGAACTGGCCGATTCGCTGGAGTCGGGGTTGCATGTTCCGGGCGATATCGATTGGGATATCGTGCGAGATGCCATTGACGCCCTGGCTGACATAGTCATGCAGCTCGACAACAAGCTGACAGTCGAGGATGGTTAGCCGATGTCTTCAAGTACGTGAAAATCTATTAATATTTCTATTCCGATATTTGTCAGTCAACCGAGGAAGAACATGCCAAAGCCGATTCGTATTTCCCTGCTGGACGATCATCATGTCACTCTACATGGGCTCGCGGGCTTGCTGGCGACCCAGGCAGATTTCCAGGTAGTCGGGCTGTATTCGCGTAGCCAGGAATTATTTGCTGGCTTACGCGAGAATCCGGCCGATGTCCTGGTGATCGACTATGCGCTCGGGCCGAATGAAATTGACGGCGTAGCCATGATCAAGTCCTTGCGATTGCAATTTCCCGCAAGTCAGGTCCTGGTTGTTTCCGCCTGCTGCAACCTCAGCAGGGTATCGCTGGTGCTTCGGGCCGGAGGTCTTGGTTATGTCAGCAAGACGCAAAACCCGGAGGATATAGTGAGCGCGATACGGACGGTCGCTGCAGGGAAGTGCTATGTACCGTCATTGGTCATCAAGGATTTTTCGCAAACAATAAGCCGAAAGAAGAACGACATCGCGGAGCCTGACATATCATCATCCGATAATGAATTTCTGATACTCAGCACATCATTGACTGTGCGGGAAAAGGAAGTCCTGCGCTGTTTTCTGGAAGGCATGAGCATCAAGGAGATTGCCGACAAATTCTCACGCAGTCCAAAAACCATCAGTACGCAAAAGTGTTTTGCATTCAAGAAGCTGGGCATTCGTAACGACAGCGATTTTTTTCTGATGCGCAAGCAAATGGGGCATATAGTCTGAACCCGGTTGATGGTCATCCCTCCATTTTTAACAAAAATGAAAAACAGAGGCCAAGCTGCATTGAGCAAGGCATATCTGAAATGTCAATCGCATTAGAAATATTGTTGTCATGCAACAAAATTGACTTATTCTGACTAGTCCTAGTGTTATTTGGATAAATCTCGGACCCATCCAATATCTAAGAAAATTCTGAATCTTCATACTCGCTCCTATCGAAATTTCATCTTGATAGGAGTTGACAATGAACAAAATCCATCGCGTGCTGTGGAACGAAGCCACCGGCACTTTCACTGCGGTTGCAGAAACCACCAAGAGTAAAGGCAAGCGCTCAAGCAGCGCCCGCAAATTGCTGGCCACGGCAGCGATGGGGCTGACCCTGTCCGGCGCGGCATTGGCAGCCGATGCAACAAGCGGCTCTGACAGCGGCTACCAAGGCGGCAATATCGTCGTCGACGCCGGCAGCCTGACCGACCTGGTGACAGAAGGCAGCGCCGATACCAGCGTGGCCGATGCATTTGCGGCTATTGCAGCGAAACCGGCTGCTGCGGGCGTTGCCGGCATGGCGCGCTCGATCGGCGTGCTGGATACCGACATTACGATTCCGGCTAACTGGAATCAGACCAATAGCAGCGACGGCAGCCAGACCACCGTCGTGAACGACGGCAGCACGGTCAACCTGACCGGCAATACACAATTTGCGACTGCTTCAGCTCCCTATAGTGTGCTCCCCACTTTGGCTGCCGCTATCGCCGGAGGCTATGTCAATACCTACGGCGTAGACATAAGCCACTATCAGCAGTTGGTGATAGGTGCCAAGAGCAATACCATTTCGGTGCCTGATCCGATCACTGGCAACATGACTACAGTGTCGGTGTACACCGATTCGGCGTTTGCACAAGGCACGCTGGGAAGCGGTTTTGCCGGTTCGGGCAATCAGGGGGTCACAGTGTTTACACCCGGTGCATCCATGTACTTCAACGCCCGGATAGGTACGGTCAGTAACGGCACACTCAACGTTGATCTGGGTAGCAGCACCGTTAATCTTGGCGCGGCCAAGCAGACTTCGCTGGTACTGGCGGACGGTACGCGGGGTACAGCCGCTGAAGCGGTCTGGACTTCCGGAAATGTGATGAACTTCGGCACCGGACTGCAGCAGTCGACGGCGGGTCTCGCCCCTTACGACAGAAGTTACAACGCCTTGCTGAACTACACCGGTAATTTTTCGGTGACCGACAGTCATAATGTCACCACCAACCACAGCGTCACGGATCTTGCTTCGCTGCAAACCTATAACAACTGGCTGGTGCAGCAGATGCAGGCCGGCAACATCGCTGCATCTACCTACGACGCCAATCTGAACCGTGCATACAGCAACCAGACCGTCACCGTCAACATCAATCCGCTCGGGTTGGGCAACACGATCGATCCAAGTGATCAGCTGTTGCTCCCAACCGGCAATCAGACCTTATTGCAGGCCGATGGTCCTAATGCCAGGGCGACTATCGCCAATCCGGCGGGTACCACTGTAACTCTGCAAGCTGCCACAGCCTTGCTGGCCACCAATGGCGGTACGGTGATCAACGATGGCCGCATTGGCCAATCCAATGACCAGTCTTTCGCTTTCAACATTCAAAGCGGTTCCACCGGTATCAACAATGGCGTGCTCACAACTGGCTACGCCACTAGGTCCGCCGATGCATCTCCCGACAATCCCAATGGCGTATACATGACTGGCGCCAACACTGTCACCGATGCCGGTTCGCAGCTGATCAATAACGGCATCATCAATGTCGGTGCGACCACCTCACGCACAGATAACGTGAGCCAATATGTGCCCGTCAAAGCACTCAACGACGGTACATTCATCAACCATGGTGCGATGAATATCGGTGTCAATAACTCAAGCACAGTCAGTTCGGTGACCGGTGTCACAGCGCAGGCTCAAGGTACTGCGATCAATGCCGCGGATGGCGTGATGTACATCGGTCGCGGGGCCAGTGCCGATATGTCCGGCGGCAGCCTGGCGGCTGGCGGCGCAGACACGCAGATTGCTGCGGGCGGTCAGGCCATTCTCGTGTACGGCGGCGGTAACGCAGACAATCAAGGTCGGATCGTGATCGGCAGCGGTATGCAGAATGCCAAGGGCATTTTGGTCAATCCGAGTGCTTCAGTCAATAATGTGATCAACCACGGCACCATCGACGTCAATGGCGCTCGCAGCGGCTCGCCATTGACCAATATCGGTATCCAGGTCAACGGCCAGACCAATGCCAGTTCTGTGATTGACAATGCTGGCACCATCAATCTGAATGGCGTCAACGGCATCGGCATTCAGGCGACTGGCGGTGGCAAGGCTACCAGCTCCGGCACGATCAACGTCTCGGCGCCGGTTGGCGCAGACCCGACGCTGCCTAACTACGGCCTGTGGGCCGACGGCGCTGGCAGCTCGGTCGGACTGAGCGGCACGGTCAACCTGACCGGCGACCACGCCATCGGCGTGCATGCCCGTAACGGTGGCAACATCGCCATCAGCGGCGACGGTTCCGTCAACTTTGCATCGGGCAGCAACCAGATCGGCTACTTCGTCTACGGCCCGAGCTCGACCATCACCAATACCGGCATCGGTGCGCAGGACGTCTCGAGCGAAGGCTCGACCCTGTTCCGCATGGCGGCGGGCGCCGGCTTCACCGGCGGCGCCGGCGCGGCTTCGCAGCTCACCGCTTCGGGTAAAGATTCTGTTGCCGTGGTGGTGACCGGCAAGGATGCGGCCAGCGGCAACGCCAGCCATTTCAATTCGGGCGGCATGACCATCAACCTGACTGGCGATGGCGCCACCGGCGTACTGGTCGAAGGCGGTGCGCAAGGCACGATTGCCAATACGGCCACCATCAACCTGAACCAGGCCAACGCTACCGCGGCGATTGTCGACGGCCAGGCGCATGACCTGGCGGGCAACGCCAGCGGCGCGATCGACGCGAGCACCAGCCTGACGGCGGGTGCGACCCTCAATTCGTCCCTGGACGGCGTGACCGGCTATATCGCCAGGAACGGCGCCTCGCTGACCAACTCCGGCAACATCGTCTTCACCGGCGCCAACGCCACCGGCATCGCGGTGGATGAAGGTTCCACCGGCGCCAACACCGGCAACATCACGATGAACAACGGCGGCGTCGGCCTGGTGGCCAGTTCCACCGGCGCAGCGACCACGCTGAACAATTCGGGCAACCTGATCCTGGCCGGCGGCAGCAATGCCAACCGCACGACGGGCATTTCGGCCCACGGTTCGGCGGTGACGGTCAACATGACCGCCGGCGAGATCGACATGCAAGGCCAGGGCGCGATCGGCGTCGAAGCGGCCAATGGCGCAACCGTCAACCTGTCCGGCACGGCGGTGCCCAAGTTCGCCGCCGACGGCAGCGGCGTGACCGACCAGGTTGCCTTCCGCCTCAATGGCGCGGGTTCGACGGTCAACACCAATGTTGCACCGGGCACCGTGCTGGACGCCAGCGGCGCCAACTCGACCCTGTTCCGTCTGGACAATGGCGCGAGCCTGGGCGGCGTGACGAACTTGCGCACCTCCGGCACCGGCGCCAAAGGCATTGCCGCGTCCGGCGCCGGCACCGCGGTAGACGTGGCCAGCGGCAGCCAGTTCGATGTGGCCGGCCAGAATGCCAGCGCGGTCGCGGTCTCCGGCGGTGCGCACGCCACCTTGCAGGCTGGCGTGAACATCAACCTGACAGGCAGCGGCGCCATTGCCGGCGTGGTAGACGGCAACGAATACGACCTGGCCGGCAAGGTGATTGCCACCGGCACCGATGCGCAGCTGATCAACAACGCCACCCTGACCTCGGGCCTGTCCGGCGCCACCGCGCTGGTCAGTCAGAATGGCGGCAGGCTGGTCAACAACGGCGCCATCACGATGACCGCCGGCAGCGACAACACCGGCATCAAGGTGCTGGGCGGCCAGCTGCAAAATCAAGGCAATATCTCGGTGGACGGCGTCGCCGTCTATGTGGAAGGGGCCAATTCGGTCATCAACAATACGGGCGGCGACATCGTCGCCACCGGCGGCGAAGCGGCGATCAAGCTGGGCCAGGATGCGTCCTTGAACCTGGTCGGTTCGGGCGTGGCGACGGTCACCGCCCAAGGCACTGCGCATGGCGTGCTGATCGGCGCCGACGCGGCCGGCCTGACGGCCGACGGCGCCACCATCAACGTCACCGGTTCCGGCAACGGCATCGAGAACCAGGCGGAAATCGCCGGCATGCAGTTGAACAACGTCAACTTCACGGTGGCCAACGGCGCCGGCATCCGTACCGGCAACACGCTGGCGCAGACCAACAGCGGCGCGATCACGGTCAACGGCAGCGGCGCCGGCATCGCCTTCACGAACGCCGACGGCTCGATGACCGACAAGGATCTCGACATGTCCGATTCGGCAGCGCTGGTCATTACCGCCACTGCAGCGGGCGGCCACGGTATCGTCACCAACACCAGCGGCACGGTCCACAGCGGCGCCAGCGTCAACATCGCCAATGCGGCCGGCGGCGAAGCGCTGGTGATCGGCGGCGCCACGGCGGCAGTCACGCAGTCCGGCGTGCTGGCTTCCCAGAGCACGACCGCGGCGGTGGTCAATACCGGCGCGGCGACCAGCTTCACCAACACCGGTACGATCCAGGCCGTCGATGCGGCGCATGACGCGTTCGCCTTCGGCAGCAACGGTATCGCACTGACCAATGCGGCCGGTGCGCAGATTCGCGGCGCGGTCGCCCTGAACGGCGCCAACAACACCGTCGCCAACAGCGGCGTCATCGACGGCGCGATCACTGCCGGCAATGGCAACAACACGCTGACGGTAGCGGACGGCGGCCAGGTGAGCGGCGCGATCGCCCTGGGTAACGGCAACAACACGGTCGAACTCGATGGCGCTGCCAGCGTGACGACGGTGGCGGCCGGTTCGGGTTCCAACACGTTCACCCTGAAGGGCAACGGCCAGACGTTCACCTCGCTGGACGGCGGCCTCGGCGCCGGCACCGACGCCTTGAACTTCGACGGCCACAGCCATACGCTGAGCGACGCCGGCGCGTTCCAGAACTTCGAGCAGTTGAACCTCAAGAACGGCTCCAGCCTGACCTTGGACACCGCACTCAAGCTGGGCGACAACGGCAGCGATGTAGGCACCTTGTCGGTCGACGGCAGCAGCACGCTGAACGTCAACCTGACCTCGCTCAACAACACCCTGGCGGGTAACGGCGTGGTGAACGTTAATGCCGGCGGCAACGCGTTCGATTTCACCGGCAATGCCGGCAATGCGTTTGCCGGCACGGTCAACCTGGCCGACAGCACGTTGAACCTGGCAGCCGACAATACCGCCGCGCTGACCCATGCCACGCTGAACCTGGGCGCCGGCAGCACCGCCACGGTGGGCGCGGGCGCGCAGCAGATCGGCGGGCTGGCCTTCAACGGCGGCACGGCGGTCTTCGACGTGACGATTCCGTCCGACAACGTCGCGGCAGGCACGGTCGCCACTTCCGGCAACCTCAATGTGATGGGCGCCGGCACGGTGCAGATCAAGCTGCCGGACGGCGGCCTGGACAACGATGCGCCTATCGTCGACACCACCCTCAACCTGCTGGCGCAGGATGACCAGGAAGTCATGGTGCAGCTGGCCAAGAGCAACGGCACCGTCACCGGCACCGCCGGCAGCCTGGCGCTGGTCGATCAGCACGGCAACGTGGTCTCGAACGCCCAGCAGGTCGATATCACCCAAGGCGGCAGCAAGGTGGCGGAAGCGACCTACGACTATCGCCTGATGACCGGCACGGCGCAAGACGGCCTGTACGTCGGCTACGGCTTGAAGCAGCTCGATCTGCAAGGCACGGGCAGCGACGCCCTGATCCTGGCGAACCGGGAAGGCGCCAGCGGCGCCGCCGGCGACCTCAGCGCCAAGCTGACCGGCAGCGGCGACCTGGCGATCGACACCGGCGCGGGCAACACCGTGTCGCTGTCGAACGGCAGCAACGACTACACCGGCGCCACCGATGTCCGTTCGGGCACGCTGCTGCTGGCCAACAACAATGCGCTGGGCCAGACCTCGGCATTGAACATCGACAACGCTGCGGCAGTCGACATGGCCGGCCACAGCCAGGCCATCGGCGCCTTGACCGGCGCCGCAGGCTCCACGCTCGACCTCAACGGCGGCGCGCTCACCATCGCCAATGGCGGCGTCAGCGACGGCACCTTGCAGGGTGCCGGCCAGTTGAACCTGGCAGGCGGCACCTTGACGGTGGACGGCGCCAACGCCGGCCTGTCGGCAGCGACCTCCATCGCCGCCGCTGCGACTGCGGTGCTGAACGATGTGCAAGGCCTGGGCAGCGGCGCTATCGCCAACGACGGCAGCTTGCAATTGAACGGGGCAAGCGGCGTCTTCGGCAATGCGCTCTCGGGCAACGGCTCGGTGCATCTGGATACAGCGACCTCGATTGCTGCGCTGGGCAACAACAGTGCTTTCAGCGGCTCGTTCGACATTGACGCCGGCGCCACCCTGACCGTGGCAGACGCCGCCAATCTGGGCAGTGCCAGCGTCAACAACAGCGGCGACCTGGTGGTCAACACCGCCACCGACTGGACCATTGCCAACGCCGTCACCGGCGCCGGCAATGTCACCAAGGCCGGCAACGGCACGCTGACTGCGGGCGACAACCTGGCTTACACCGGCACGACCAGCATCGACGCCGGCACCCTGATCGCCAACGGCACGCTCGGCGCGCCGGGCGCAGGTGAAGTCACGGTGGCCAGCGGCGCCGCGCTGGCCGGTCTCGGCACGGTCAGCGGCCACGTCAGCAATGCCGGCACGATCAGCGCACTGAACGCGCTGGCCGGCCATGCAAGCGACGCCGCCAGCACCTTCACGCTGGCCAACGGTTTGAACAACAGCGGCGTCGTCTACCTGGCCGGCGGCCAGGTGGGCAACCAGCTGGTGGTCAAGGGCGACTATGTCGGCAACAACGGCGCGGTCGTCATCAACACCGAGTTCGGCGGCGATAACTCGGCCACCGACAAGCTGGTGATTGATGGCGGCCACGCTTCCGGCGATACCGGCCTGATCGTCAAGCAAGCCGGCGGCGCCGGCGAGCAAACCAACGTCGGCATCCAGGTGGTGCAGACCGCCAACGGCGGCACCACCGAAGCCGATGCGTTCAAGCTCGATGCGCATTCGACCGGCTACCGTAGCGGCGTCGGCACGTTGTCGGCGGGCGGCTACGACTACAGCCTCAAGCGCGGCGGCAATGGCGGCGTGGCGGACGACTGGTATCTGGTGTCGGCGCTCGAAGAAAAGCCGGTCACGCCGCCAAACCCGGGCGAGGGTGGCGGCGGTGGTGGTGAAAATCCTGGCGAGAAGCCTGTGCCGCCGACACCGGAAACCGATGTCATTTCGCCGGAAGTCGGCGCCTATTTCGGCGCCCGTACCGCAGCCACCTCGATGTTCACGCATACCTTGCATGATCGTCAGGGCCAGGGCGCTGGCGTCACCACGCAGACCGGCGTGCCAGCGATCGACGGCAACGCCTGGGTGCGTGTCGAAGGCAGCCAGAACCGCGGCGACGGCGTCGGCGGCCTGCGCATCGAAAATTCAGGCAGCCTGCTTCACGGCGGCGCCGATGTGTTCCGCTTCTCGGACGGCGGCGAAGGCAGCGTGCGGATTGGCGCGATGGCCGGCTACGGCAGCAACACCACCCGCTCGACCGGCCGCATCCTGGGCCAGGACGTCACCGCCAGCGGCAAGGTGGAAGGCTACGGCGTTGGCCTGTACGGCAGCTGGTACGGCAACCGCGATACCAGCACCGGCCCGTATGCGGATGCCTGGATCAACTACGGCGCCTTCAGCAACACGGTCGGCGGCGCCGGCACCCAGAGCGACAGCTACCGCTCGCATGTCATGAGCGCTTCGCTGGAAGGCGGTTATGCGTACTCGCTGTTCGACAACGGCCAGAGCAAGGTTTCCATCGTGCCGCAAGCACAGGTGATCTACTCGAACTACAGCGCGCCGGATCACACTGCCAACGGCACCATGATCTCGGGCCTGTCGGGCAACAGCGTCATGACCCGTCTTGGCGTACGCCTCAACGGCAGCTTCGGCATCGGCAGCGATCACCAGATCAATCCGTTCATCGAAGAAAACTGGAAGCACGGTCCGGCGACGCAAAACGTGATGATGAACAGCAATACGTTCAACGACAAGCAGCCGTCCGATCGTCTGGAAACCAAGATCGGCGTGCAGGGACAACTGAGCAAGAACGTCTCGGCCTGGGGCTCCTTGAGCGTCGAAGCCGGTGCGGGCAACTACCGTTCGGTAGGCGGGCAGGTGGGGGTGAAGTACACCTGGAAGTAAGCGCCGGTGATGCCTCGGCGTACTGAGGTAGCAAGGTAGTAAGGTAGTAATCCATAGCGGGGCGCTCGATGAGTCGGGCGTCCCGTTTTTTTTGCGGTGACGCACACGGTGGAGCGCGCCCGATCGGCTTGGATGTCTGGCGCGCATAAGTCATTGTGCAGTTTCACAGCGGAATCTGTTTTCCAAGGCTGACGCTATTGTTTTTATAGATTGTTTCATCATTGCCTTATATCAAAGCACGGGCCGGATCAACATAATTTCTCCTTGGTCAATATAAAGGAGCGATGAATGAATACCGTCTTTAGAACTATTTGGAGCCAGACTCTGGCAGCCTGGATTGCAGTATCTGAGTTGGTCAGCGGCTGCAAAAAGAAAGCAAGCGTCAATCGCAGGCGCGCGCAATGTTCGCCTGTGCTGATGGCGGTGGCGTTGCTGGGCGCCGGCTTGAGCGTCGCAAACAGCGCATATGCGGCAGCCGGTCGCATCGCCGATAGTGCCGCTTCCGTGGCGGGCATTCCTATCTATATAGAAGGACTTCCGGTCGTCTGGGAGGACGTCGTCCTCAGCGGCGCGGATATCTTTATTCTCGATGGCGGCATCATGGAACTGTACGGTACTGCGGGCGGCGGTACCGACATAGAAAATACGACCATCGAAACCGGCGGCCAGCAGATGGTGTATTCGGGCAGCCGTGTCGCCAATACCGTCATCGACGGCGGCATCCAGACGATCGACGAAACGGTCACCTGGAAAGGCGGTCCTAGCGGCGGTCCAGCGATGGCGACGGACACGATTGTCAACGCCGGCGGCGTGCAGAATGTATATGCCGGCCAAGCCAACGACACGATTGTCAATAGCGGCGGTACGCAGAATATCTATAAGAGCGGCATTTCGAACGATGCCTCGGTCAATGGCGGCGTGCAGAACGTCTACGATGGCGCAACCTCGATGCGTACTCTGGTCGATGACGGCGGCAGCGTCAATTTGCATGGCGGCGCCAGGGCCAGCCAGCTGATTGCCGGCAACGGCGGCATCGTCAACGTCATGGAGAACGGTGTCCAGATCATCGACAAACTGGAATTGCGCAATGGCGGCAGCTTGAACTTTGTCTCCGACGGCGTTTTCAAGACCTTGACCGTCAACAATCTTGTCGGCAGCAACGGAAAAATGATCATTAACACGATGTGGGGCGACGATAACGCCGCCACTGACAAGCTGATCATCGACGGCGCCTGCCCTGGCGGCGGTTCCGGCGTTGTCACGCTGCCTGGCGCCTGCCAGCCGGGCGACAACGGCCATGTATCGGGTGAGACCGGCGTGGTGGTCAAACATGCCGGCGGCAGCGGTGCGCAGACCAATGTCGGCATCCGGATTGTGGAGACCATCAATGGCGCCACGACCAATCCCGATGCGTTTACCTTGGACCCGGCTTCGGACGGCTATCGCAGCGGCAAGAACACGATTGCCGCCGGCGGTTACGACTATCGCCTCAAGCGCGGCGGCGACGGCGGCGTGGCGGATGACTGGTATCTGGTGTCGGCGGTGGATCCTGTGGAACCGCCGCCGGAGCCGCCGCCTCCCGTTCCACCGCTACCGGTTGATCCTGTGATCAGCCCGGAAGTGGGCGCCTATTTCGGCAACCGCCAGGCGGCTTCGACGATGTCCGTGCATACGCTGCACCAGCGCCAAGGCCAGGCACCGGGCATGGCGGCGGAAGACGCCGCAGGCGGCATCGACGGTGCGGCCTGGGCGCGGGTGGAAGGCCAGGACATTTCGCGCAAGAGCGCCGGCGGCAGTCTCGACGTCGAAGCGAAGCAACGCCTGATCCATGTCGGTGCGGACGTTTTGCGCTTCAAGGATGGCGGCGACGGCAGTTTCCGCGTCGGCGTGATGGGCATGTACGGCACCGCCACGACTTGGTCAACCAACCGCACCCAGCTGTGGTCGGGCGATATGCTGGGCACGGCGCGCGGTACGGTGGACGGCTACAACGTTGGCCTGTACGGGACTTGGTACGGCAACCGCGACATCCTGTCCGGTCCGTATGTGGATAGCTGGCTGATGGCAGGCCGTTACAACAACACGGTGGGCGGCGCCGGCCTGGCGACCGAGCAATACCGTTCGCGCACGCTGACGGCATCGATCGAAGGCGGCTACTCGTTCCCGATCTACGATCAGGACAAGACCAAGCTGTACCTTGAACCGCAAGCGCAGATCGTCTACGGACGCTATCGCGCCGGTGATTTCACGGAGGTCGGCGGGACAGCGGTCGGCGGCCAGAACAGCAGCAACCTGCTGACGCGCCTGGGCGTGCGCTTGCACGGTTCATCGGCGGATGGTCCCGGTCCGGACATGCGTCCCTACGGCGAGCTGAACTGGTGGCATGGCAGCCAGTCGGCGCCGTCGATGACGATGGATGGCAACGTCTTCCGCGACGACCTGCCGCGCGACCGGGCGGAAGTCAAGGTCGGCCTGCAGGGGCAGGTCACGAAGGCGATCTCGGTATCAGCGCTGCTGGGGGTGGAGACCGACCTGGGCGACTACTACGCTGTCAAGGGCCAGGTGGGCATGAAATACAGCTGGAAGTAATTGTCCTATTCATGGACAGAGTCATCTGGGTCGGAATGAAGTTTCTGCAAAAAGCGCAGAACTACACCCCGACCCCAGTTAGCTGCTGCGTAGGTTAAACGCGACGAAAACCGGACTGTGGTTTTGTCGTGTTTCATGCAATTCTCAATAAGGAGTCATCTGGGGTCAGAGTGAACTTTCGCGGCGCTTTATCGCGAAACTTCACTCTGACCCCACATGACGGATTCGGAGAAAGGCAGTGCGCATTCGCCGTTTTTTTAACGATGAGACGTCGCACTCCGTGGCCCGCTAAGTGGGGTCGGAGTGAAGTTTCTGCAAAAAGCGCGCAGAACTACACTCCGCCCCCAGTTAGCTGCTGCCTAGGTTAAACGCGACGAAATCGGACTGCGGTTTTGTCGCGTTTCATGAAATTCTCAATAAGGAGTCATGTGGGGTCAGAGTGAACTTTCGCGGCGCTTTATCGCGAAACTTCACTCTGACCCCACATGACGGATTCGGAGAAAGGCAGTGCG
>NZ_JBWKVC010000023.1:0-2164 GCF_059421505.1 Collimonas sp. GW821-FHT02H07 | reverse complement strand
CAGTGCGCATTCGCCGTTTTTTTTAACGATGAGACGTCGCACTCCGTGGCCCGCTAAGTGGGGTCGGAGTGAAGTTTCTGCAAAAAGCGCAGAAAGTTCACTCCGACCCCAGTTAGCTGCTGCGTAGGTTAAGCGCGACGAAAGCCGGATTGCGATTTTGTCGCGTTTCATGAAATTCTCAATAAGCGTACTTGGACGGTGGGAAAAGGCGGAGCGCGCGATTTGTTCGGGTGCTCCGTTTTTTTTTGAGGATGGGGTATGGCCTGATGAGCCTGTACGGCTTCAGAAATTTCTGGCACGCAATAGGGATTTTGCCTTTATCAAAATTTATCAATGTTTCGTATTTGTCTGATTGTTTGCCGATTCATTTCCATACTCGTCAAATATCCACACACGGACTAAATCCACATAATCGCTCCTGTCAAATTTAACAGTTGTCAAGGAACGAAAAATGAACAAGGTATTTCGCATTATCTGGAGTCAGATACTGGGCGCATGGGTGCCGGTTTCCGAACTCACGAAAACACGCGGCAAGAGCGCCGCGAGCAAGCCGGGTGCCGTGGTGCTAAGTGTGGCCGCGCTGGCTTTATGCGCGGCGCCGCTGGTGGCCTCGGCGCAGGCCAATGTGGTCATCGATACCGACCAGACCATGCCCTATGCGCTGAGCAGCAGCAGTCCTACGGGAAATCTGGCAGTCATCAACGACGGCGTGAATCTGAGTTCCTCGGTAAACGCCAACAATCCGTCCGGCGCTGCCCTGATCGGCGCAGCCGGCTTTGTGTGGGACATCGTCAATCACGGCACGGTCACCGGTACGAATTCCAATTCCGGCATGGATATTTCCGGCATCGGCAGCAGCATCACCAATTACGGCAGCATTGTCGGCCGGCTGGTCGACGGCACTGCTTTCTTTCGCCCTTATGGCATTCGCGGCGATGGCCTGACCATCGATAATTTTGGCAATATCTCCGCCGATCGTGTGGCTATCACGAATGGCGCGGGGGGAGCCGGTTCTTATCTGAATATCGTCAATCAGCAAGGTGCGGTCATTCGGGCAGAAGACAGTCTCACCAGCCCCCAAAGTAGCATGGCAATTCTTGTTTCCAATGCCCCATTAGCCTTGCGCAATGAGGGTACGGTATCGGGGCAGGATAGCGGTGTCTTTGTCAGCGGCGGTACGGCTGATATTGCCAATAGCGGCTTGATCGAGAGCCGGAATGCTAACTTCGGGATTGCTCTTTTCGACCAGGATGCGACTATGACGTCTCGCATCGTGAATCAATCTGGTGGGCAGATCATCTCAAGCACGCCGACATCGCAAACCGGCCGCGGTATTTATACTACGGGCGGAACGCTGAACGTCGTCAATGAAGCCGGCGCCAGCATCCGAGGTTCCAATGCCGCGATTTATGGCGAACAAACGGCAGTTATCGCCGTCGATAATGCCGGCGCTATCGATGGCGGCGCCACCGGCGCCGGCATCTTTGTGCAGAACGACGCGAGCATCGTCAATCGCGCCGGCGCTGCAATTACCGGCAATGCCGGCGTGTCGTCGTGGTTTGGCGACAAGCTCAACCTGATCAATGAGGGGCTGGTTACCGGCAACCATGGCGGCACAGCCTTTCTGCCTGCAAATAACGGACGTGGTAATGGTGTCTATGTCAGAAGAGGAGATGCTGATATTACCAATGCGGCATCCGGACAGATTCTCGGCCAGGGTGGGACAAATTTTGACGAAGGCAATGGCATCTTTGTGGATGGACTTTCGACTTCCAAGATAAGCAATGCGGGCTTAATTCAGGGCAAGCTCGGCATCTTCTTGCTTTCGACCAATGCCGATGTCTACAACGCTGGCACCATTACGGGTGACAGCGGGATAGCCATCTCATTCGATGCGACCCCTGCAGGCGGCACCAACAACCTGACGCTGGATACCGGTTCGGTGCTCAACGGCATGGTCTACGGTGGCATAGGCGCGGAAAATAACCTGGTGCTGGAAGGCACAGGCAGCGAAGAGCTCGACAAATTCATTGGTTTCCAGACCCTGGCCATGAACGGCCAGGACTGGACCCTCAATGGATTCGGTAGCTTCGATACCCGCGCCGACATCAACAGCGGCACCTTGCATGTCGAAGGCACGTTGCGCACGCCGATCACCGCCATC
>NZ_JBWKVC010000022.1:0-57089 GCF_059421505.1 Collimonas sp. GW821-FHT02H07 | reverse complement strand
ATTTCCGATTGAACGACTCTACTTATAAGGACCGCAATGAATACCAACGAATCAACTAACACCGTCGCTCACATGCTCGATACCGTATTGGAGATGCTGCTACTGAAGAATGATGCAGCTCTTTCTCGGGTAATCGAAGTCGCGCCGCCAGTCATCAGCAAGGTACGCAACGGCGTGCAACCACTCGGTTCTACGTTGTTGGTAAAGCTGCATGAAATCACGGGTATGACTACGAGAGAAATCAAATCGCTGGCTGGACTCGAGTAGCACCAACATGAGACTTAATTGCGCCCATGAGCTCGAGATTGCAAAGGCGGCGGTTGCTACAACCCTGCTACAGAGCGATTGGGATGAGTTCCGTCAACAATCGACCGACCTACTACACAACCATCGTCCCAAGCGTCACCTGGACTATCAAAAGTGGTATTGCTATGAGAAAAAAACACCTGCATCCCAGCGACGCGAATGTCGGCACCAAGCCTGGAAATATATCCGATATACGAATACGGTACTCCTGGTTGCGCTGGTTCATCGTCGCAAACAGGAAGTACATGAATTTCAAAGCCTTTGTACTCAATTACCTGCCACATGGCCAGCTCCCAATGAAGGACCATTACTCTTGAATCGAGCCCGCATGTTGAAGTTACTTAATGCCGTCGATGAGATCTTTCGCAAACGCCGTTCCCTGATCACGAGCTGCGTTCCAGGTATCGGACGACTCAACCGCCGGCGATTGCAGCGATACCTCGTCAACCAAAGCTGCCCAACGATATTTATCACCATTAGCGATCGTGCTCGCGATTTTAATTTGCGCCCTTCGCGCTCGGTCTCAATTGTGGCATTTATATTCCACAAATAGTTTTCCATGAAAATTTACCATGATAAACAGCCATTTCATACTGTTAAAAATACAACCAATCATACCCCGAAATGAGGCCAATAAAAAATGACAGAAAACATAACAGGAGCAGTGTCGCTCAAGGTGCTGGCAGAACGCAAAGCTGACGGTGTCCAGAAAACCACTCGATTCCAGGTTGATCCCCGCATCATCGAGATTGAACCAGGATTCAACGGACGCCCAATCGATCAAGAACATGTTGATTCGATCAAGGCATCGATCAAAGCCGGTGCTGAACTGGATGCATTGGTTGTGCGCGTCGACGACGGCCGAATCATTCTGGTCGACGGCCACCATCGCCTGACAGCAATCCTGCAGTTGATCTCCGAGGGCTTAGAAATATTGCGGATCGATGCGCGCCAGTTCCGCGGCAATGACGCCGAGCGCATCGCCCACATGCTCACCAGCGCGCAGGGGAAGCCGCTAACACCTCTGGAACAAGGTTTGCAGTTTCGGAAACTGGTCGGATTCGGCTGGACAAATCAAGAAGTAGCATCAAAGGTTGGGAAATCCGTGAATTACGTTTCGCAGATGCTGACGTTGGCAGAGTCCAACAGTGACGTGCAAGGCATGGTGGCGCGCAAAGAGGTTGCGGCTCATGTCGCTCTTGAGGTCGTGAAAAAGCACGGCAGCGGTGCCGGCAAAGTACTTGCGGGACATTTAGAGACGGCCAGATCCGCAGGAAAAACCAAGGTGACAAAAAAAACTGTCACGCCCACCGAGCAACCTACGCCTCGACCAATTTACGGTGACCTGCTGGATACACAGCGCCTCGATTATCTGATCGATCAGAAAGCAGTTGTTTTCCATGGCGAAAAAACAGTACACGGCGAAACCAAGAAGGGCTTCTGGCTATTGTGGCCGAATATTGACGAAACGCAGCCTGATGCTTTCGAAAGTCCTCGCGCCGCCATCGACGTCGCCATGCAATCCCAAGCGGAGAAAGAAAAAGACGATGATTACAATTTTGCCTGACGAATTCGTAGCGTTGCGCCGCATGAAGGATTGCTTCGAAGATGGCGAAGGTCACAATGTCGCCACGCCGATGGTCCAGCGCCTTGCACGCTTAGGCCTCATCCATAGAACACATGCGCAGCACTATGAGTTTACTGAATTCGGCCGAGCCGTCGTACAACACGGAAATTATCCAGCAACTGGATTAGGTAGCGATGACACTCTGCGCATAGATTGGCTAGATGCGCAGGAGCATATCCACGCACATCAATGGCAGCGCGGTCCGCGAGGCACTCCAATAAAGACTAGCTTCTATGATCGAAATTATGTGTTGATTGCTGAGGGCATATCGCTGCGCCATGCCATCGATGCGGCCATGCAATCACAGCGGGGTTAGCCATGAATATCCAACCTCGCTATATACGGTATCGCGATGCTCCTGGATACCTGGGCATGGACCGTAATCGATTCGATGTCGAGGTACGTCCCGACATGACTGAAATACCTATCGGCGAACGTGGCATCGGGTTCGACCGGCTTGACTTAGACGCATGGGCAGACGATTATAAGAATCGCAACGGGCGTCCAAGTCGCAAATTAAAGGAAGTAGCGACATGCGCACAAGAACCAAAGGCATACAATCCGCCGAAAATGGCGAGAAAATTATCAACAAGCAGTACCAGGGACGGCGGATATTTGCCCGACTTGGAGCAGTCAGCCAGGACGAAGCCGAAGTTTGGCTCCGGCAGGAACAAAACAGAATCGACGCAGAAAGTAAAAGATCTTCTGAACGTCTGTTCTGCGATGCGGCGGAACGCTATCTCTTAGAGTGCCAACGCAAAGATGTCAGATCGATGGACGATATTGTTTGGCATCTTAAAATGATTTTACCGTTTATCGGTACTCGACCGCTCCCGCTGATTCACTCGGGAACAATGGATGAATTCAGATATCACCGATTAGAAGTCGATAAAGTTTCACCGACGACGGTAAATCGAACGTTGGAAGTAGTAAGAACCGTGCTTGTAAGAGCTGCACGGGTGTGGCGTGGGGATGATGGCCTGCCGTGGTTGCCGTCAGCCCCTCTGATCGAGATGCTGCCAGAGAAGCGCAGGCAGCCCTACCCGATCACTTGGGAGCAGCAGGCAAAGCTTTTCGCCGAACTGCCATCCCACTTGCAACAAATGGCTCTATTTGCTGTAAATACAGGTTTGCGTGACGAAAATATCTGCGGGTTACAGTGGTCTTGGGAACGATATATTCCGGATCTCAAACGCAGCGTCTTTGTAATCCCGCCAGAGGTATTCAAAAGCAATCGATCCCACGTTGTAATTTTGAATGATGTGGCTGCCAAAGTGATAGATGCATGCCGGGATATTCACCCTGAGTTTGTTTTTACCTACAAGAAACAAGTTAAAAACAAGAAACTCAAGGAACATGAACCGGACAGGGTCGGCACTATCAACAGCAATGCCTGGCAGAAGGCACGGAAACGAGCTGGCCTTGAGCAAGTGCGTGTCCATGATTTACGACACACATTTGGGCAGCGCCTGCGTGATGCTGGCATCCTTTCCGAGGATCGAGCAGTATTGATGGGCCATGCGGTAAACAATATGTCGGAGCACTACGCTACGCCGACAATTGCACGGCTTATCGAGATGGCAAATCTTGTGCAGAAAACGCGGGATACCCCCACGTTGCTCAGGGTGGTCAACGGATAGTCGCGCAAAAAGTCGCGCACAAAGAAAAAGGACCTAGAAGATTTCTCTTCTAAGTCCTTGATCTTACAGCTTAAATATGGTCGGAGTACAAGGATTCGAACCTTGGACCCCCTGGTCCCAAACCAGGTGCGCTACCGGGCTGCGCTACACTCCGAGAAGCAAGATAATAAACAGTATTCCGATTTTTGTCAAATTTTTATACAGGAAAATTTTTAAATTTTGCTGCAAAAACCAACCCAATAACGGTACCGCCAACAACTTATCTGCTGAAAAACTTGAGAGACGGATTAGACCAGATTTCAGAAAAATATGCGACAAAAAAACCGTCTTTTTCGACAAATATTCAAACTTTTTTCAGTTCTGCTTAATACGTCAGCAAATTTGTAAAAAAGCTGCCGATGTTTTAAGCAAATCGACAGCGCAAAATCATTTACAGATTTATCCGACAGGATTTCAATCCTGTCGCAAGGCCAATTGCGCGCGTTGAAAAATGACTTTGAAACGACTGCCCTTGCCATATTCGGAAGAAATTTCCAGGCGGCCGCGGTGTCGCAATAAAACATGCTTCACGATCGCCAGCCCGAGACCCGTTCCCTGCGTCGCGCGCGAGCGGGTTTTATCGACGCGATAGAAGCGCTCGGTGAGCCGGCTCAAATGTTCTGCGGCGATGCCGATGCCATCGTCGGCCACGATCAAGGCCGCACTATCGTCCTCCATGGCCCAGCTGACATCGATGCGGCCGCCGTCGGGTGTATAGCGCACCGCATTCGACAGCAAATTCACAAATGCGCTTTCCAGTTCGTCGTGATTGCCTTTCAGGTCGACCTCCTGCACCTGCCGCAAAGTGATGCTGTGCTTGCCGCCCGACAGCGCCCTCGCCTCTTCTACGATGCGGGTGAGCAGGGGCTTGATGCGCACCGTGTCGCCGGAGGGCGGCTGCACCAGCGATTCCAGCCGTGTCAGCGTCAGCATGTCGGCCACCAGCCGCTGCATGCGCTGCCCCTGCTCCGCCATCAGATGCAGCTGGCGCTGGCGGGTTTCCTCGCTCATTTCGCTGCTCAGCGCATGCTCCAGAAAACCGTTGATGACCGTCAGCGGCGTGCGCAGCTCATGCGATGCATTGGCGATGAAATCGCGCCGCATGGTATCCATTTTTTCATTTTGCGTGACGTCGTGCGTCACCAGGATCTGGCGCCGGCTTTCGAAGGAAATCAGCTGCACCAGGATTTTCCGATCGTGGTGCATGAAAGGCAAAGGCTGTTCGAACCGGCCCGACAGCATGTAGTCGACGAAATCCGGAGAGCGGATCAGGTTGGTCAGCAAACGTCCTTCATCGCGCTTCAGGTCCAACCCCAGATGGCTCTGCGCCGCCGGATTGCACCACTCCAGATGCATGACGCCGTCGACAATCACGACGCCGTCCGGCAGCAGGCTCATGGCTTGGCGGAAGCGCGCCAGCCACTCCGCCATTTCGGCGCGCGAGCGTTCGTCTTCATGGCGGATGTCTTCCAGCGCCGCGAATGCATGCGCCCACAAGCCCCATGTCTTCGGCCGCGGCCTGCCGACCGGAGCGTCCAGCCATTGTTCGATCTGATAGAGCGAGCGCATCTGCAAAAACAACAGGCTCGCCAGCGACAAGCTGTAGAACAGCAGGCCGGCGACTGCGCCGAAGGCAGCCCCTACCGCCACTGCAATCAAGGACAAGAGGCCAAACCAGAGCAGCGCCGGCACCCAGAATTTGCGTGCGCTGCGCGTGCTGGCGACCAGCATGATCACGCTGCAGGCTCAGCGTTGAGCTTGTAGCCGACGCCGCGCACCGTCTTGACGTAATCGGCGGCCAGGCCGAGCGATTTGCGCAGGCGCATGATGTGGACGTCGACCGTGCGTTCCTCGATAAAAGTATGGTCGCCCCAGACTTTATCGAGCAATTGCGCGCGCGAAAAAATCCGGTCGGGATGCGCCACCAGGAAACGCAACAGCTTGAATTCTGCCTGGTCCAGTTCCACTTCCCGATCGTCGACAGTGACCTGGTAGCGGTCGGTATCGATGCGGATCAAGCCGTGCGTCAGCAGGCTTTGCCCGAGCTCCGGCACTTTGCGCCGTAGCAGCGCCTGGATGCGCGCGATCAGTTCCTTCGGTGAAAACGGTTTGGTGACATAGTCGTCGGCGCCCGCGTTGAGCCCCCTGACCTTGTCTTCATCCATGCCCTTGGCCGTCAGCATGATGACCGGCAGCGTGGCGCTGCGCGGCTGGCCGCGCCACTCCTGCAGCAATGCCAGGCCGGAGGTATCCGGCAGCATCCAGTCCAGCAATACCGCCTTGGGCAAGACACCGACGATAGCCTGACGCGCCTCGGCGGCGCTATACGCAATCTCACAGGAAAAGCCTGCGTCGTCGAGCGTAAAGCGCAGCAGCTCGGCAATGCCTGGTTCATCTTCGACAATCAGAATGTGGGTTTGATATTTCGACATCAGGCATTAACTCTATTCAATCCAGCAATTCAGCAACTCGGCAGCAGTTCAGGCGCCCACTTTATCCGCAATCCGGCGCGCCATCGCTTGCGCCAGGTCGGCCCCCTTGGCTTCCACCATGACCCGGATCAGCGGCTCGGTGCCGGAGGCGCGGATCAACACGCGGCCGTTGTCGCCCAGCTCGCGCTCCACGGCTTCTTTCTCCGCCACCATCGCGGGATTCTTTTTCCAGTCGAAACCCGCAGCGACTTTGACGTTGATCAGCGTCTGCGGATAGAGTGCGATATCGGCCGTCAGCTGCGCCAGGGTTTCACCGGTGCGCTTCAGTGCCGACAGCACCTGCAGGGCAGAGACGATGCCGTCGCCGGTGGTGTGCTTGTCCAGGCACAGCAGATGGCCGGAGCCCTCGCCGCCAAGGTTCCAGCCGCGCTCCTTCATCACTTCCAGCACGTAGCGGTCGCCGACATTGGCGCGCGCAAACGCGACGCCCATGTTGCGGAACGCTACTTCCAGCGCCATATTCGTCATCAGGGTGCCGACCGCGCCTTTCACCGGCCCGATCTTCATGCGGTCCTTGACCATCACGTAGAGCAGCTCGTCGCCGTTGTAGATACGGCCCGTCGCATCGACCATCAGCAGGCGGTCGGCATCGCCGTCCAGCGCGATGCCAATATCGGCGCGATTGGCGCGCACTGCCAGCGCCAGCGCATCCGGCGCGGTAGCGCCAAAACCGGCATTGATGTTGAAGCCGTTGGGCTGGTTGCCGATGGCAATCACTTCCGCGCCCAGTTCGTGGAACACATGCGGCGCGATATGATAGGCGGCGCCGTGGGCGCTATCGACCACGATCGTCAGGCCGCGCAAATCCAGCTCGTTAGGAAACGTGCTTTTGCAGAATTCGATATAGCGTCCGGCGGCGTCGTCCAGTCGCCTGGCTTTGCCCAGCTTGTCGGAGGCGACGCAGTCCATGGGCAGCTCCAGCGCCTCCTCGATCGCAGTCTCCACCGCATCCGGCAGCTTGTTGCCTTGTGCGGAAAAGAACTTGATGCCGTTGTCTTCATACGGGTTGTGCGAAGCCGAAATCACCACCCCGGCCGCCAGGCGCAGGGCCCGCGTCAGGTACGCAATGGCCGGCGTCGGCATCGGGCCGGCCAGCATGACGTCGACGCCGGCGGCGGCAAAGCCGGCTTCCAGCGCCGCTTCCAGCATGTAGCCGGAAACCCGGGTGTCCTTGCCGATCAGGACAGTCGGCCTGCTGCCCGCTTTCGCCTGCGCCAGCACCTTGCCGGCGGCGTAACCCAGCTTCATGACGAAATCAGGGGTAATCGGCGCCACGCCTACGCGGCCACGGACACCGTCGGTGCCAAAATATTTTCTTGTCATTTCAACCTTCTGTCAGTTTTCGTGTGAATCGCAATCACATTGCTGTTGATATATTCGCTGCGTGCCAGACCTTGAGCGCATCAACCGTCTCCGCCACATCGTGCACCCGCACGATCCGAGCGCCCTGGGCCACCGCCGCCAGCGCCGCCGCAAGACTGCCCGCCAGGCGCCGCTCGACCGGCTTCCCGGTGAGCTCGCCCAGCATCGACTTGCGTGAGATGCCCGCCAGCAGCGGCAGGTCCAGCCTGCGCTGGATATCGCCTATGCTTTGCAACAATGCAACATTATGCGCCAAGGTCTTCCCAAAGCCAAAGCCTGGATCGATACTGATGCGATTTCTTGCAACACCGGCCAGCTCCAGGACAGTAACGCGCTCGCTCAAAAAGGCGCTGACTTCGGCCACCACATCCTGATATTCGGGCCGGGCTTGCATGGTTTGCGGATCCGCCTGCATATGCATGACGCACAAGCCGCAATCGCTGTCGCTCACCGCCTCCAGCGCGCCAGCGCCGCGAAAGCCGTTGATATCGTTGATCAGGTCGGCGCCGGCGACGATCGCCTCGCGCATGACTGCCGGCTTGTAGGTATCGATGGAAAGCGGCTTGCCGCAATCGCGCAAGGCGTAGATCGCCGGCATGACGCGATCCAGCTCTTCTTCCAGCGACAGCGCCGGACTGCCGGGGCGGCTCGATTCGCCGCCGATGTCGATGATATCGACGCCGTCGGCAATCATCTGCTCCGCATGCGACAAGGCAAAATCCAGCGCATGGAATTTGCCGCCATCGGAAAACGAATCGGGCGTGACATTGAGAATGCCCATCACCAGCGGCAGCGCCTCGGGCGTATTGACCGGCAGCCGGTAGCGGCCGCATTGGAAAAATTGTTGCATAGTGAGTGAGTTATATTGGTTCTGGAAAAAGCTTGCTTGAGGCGGACAGATTTATCATGGACGAGATAGTTTCAACCATCGTCACAAAGCCTGCGCTCAAATAAAAAGGGTGAGGATCGCTCCTCACCCTTGCTGCTCAATCTTTCTGGCATATCGCGCGTTCACAAGCTACGCCGGCCAGGCGTGGTTAGCGGATCAGGCCGGCGCAGTGGCGCTCGGCGACACGCCGCCGGATGAACTGTCGCTAGGCGCCTTGCGCACCGAGCTGCCAGCCTTCGGCAAACGCGGCTCCAGGCCTTCCATGATGTCGTTGATCTGGTCGGCATCGATGGTTTCCCAGTCGAGCAAGGCCTTGGTCATGGCTTCGACCTTTTCCTTGTTTTCTTCCAGCAGGCGGCGCGATAACGCGTACTGCTGATCGAGGATGCTGCGGATTTCCGCATCGACCTTTTGCTGAGTGGCTTCCGACACGGTCTTGGATGACATGCGGCCGAAGTAAGCGTCTTGCTCAGTATCTTCGTAGACCATGGTGCCCAGGCTTTCCGACATGCCGTAACGGGTCACCATAGCGCGCGCCAGCTTGGTGGCACGCTCAAAATCGTTGGAAGCGCCGGTAGACATCTGGTGCATGAAAATCTCTTCGGAAATACGGCCGCCGAACAGGATGGCGATCTCTTCCAGCATCTTGTCCTTGTACATGTTGACGCGGTCGTGCTCAGGCAGCTGCCAGGTCAGGCCGAGCGCAAAGCCGCGCGGCATGATGGTGACCTTGTGCACAGGATCAGCCTTGGGCAATAGCTTGGCGACCACGGCATGACCGGATTCGTGATACGCGGTATTGCGACGTTCTTCTTCTCGCATGACTGCCGATTTGCGCTCAGGACCCATGACGATCTTGTCCTTGGCATCCTCGAAATCCTGCATCTCCACCAGGCGCTTGGCGCGGCGGGCAGCAAACAGAGCTGCTTCATTGACCAGGTTGGCCAGGTCGGCGCCCGAGAAACCAGGGGTGCCGCGCGCCAGGATATCGGCCTTGACGTCAGTCGAAATCGGCACCTTGCGCATGTGCACATTCAAAATCTGCTCACGGCCGCGGATATCCGGCAAGCCGACCACCACCTGGCGGTCGAAACGGCCCGGACGCAGCAAGGCTTTGTCCAGCACATCGGAACGGTTGGTGGCGGCGATCACGATCACGCCGGAATTAGCTTCAAAGCCGTCCATCTCGACCAGCATCTGGTTCAAGGTCTGTTCGCGCTCGTCGTTGCCGCCGCCCATGCCGGCGCCGCGATGACGGCCGACCGCATCGATTTCATCGATGAAGATAATGCAGGGAGCGTGCTTCTTGGCGTTTTCAAACATGTCGCGCACACGGGAGGCGCCGACACCGACAAACATTTCAACGAAATCCGAACCGGAAATGGTGAAGAACGGCACCTTCGCTTCGCCGGCGATGGCGCGCGCCAGCAAGGTTTTACCAGTGCCTGGAGGACCAACCATCAGCACGCCGTGGGGAATGCGGCCGCCCAGTTTCTGGAACTTGGTCGGATCGCGCAGGAAGTCGACCAGCTCGGAGACTTCTTCCTTGGCTTCATCGCAACCGGCGACATCGGCAAAAGTCACGGAATTGCTGTTCTCATCCAGCATGCGCGCTTTCGACTTGCCGAACGAGAAAGCGCCGCCCTTGCCGCCGCCCTGCATCTGGCGCATGAAGAAAATCCAGACGCCCAGCAACAGGATCATCGGGAACCAGGAGATGAAGATCTGCTGCAGGAACGATGGCTCTTCCGGCTGCTTGACTTCGAATTTGACGTTGTTGTTGACCAAGTCGCCGATCAGGCCGCGATCCAGCACGGTAATGGCGGTTTTCACTTTCTTGCCATCCGAAGTGCTGGCGACAATGCTGCTGCCTTCGATCGTCGCATCGGTGATGTGCCCTGCCCTGATTTCAGTGATCAGATCGGAATAGGCAATCGGCCCTGCGCCACTGGCCAGTCCGCGCCCATCGAACTGCTTGAATACGGTGAAAAGCACCAGGGCGATGACCACCCAGATGGCGGCTTTGGAAAACATGTTGTTCACTAGAACTCCTTGGACGCGCTGCGCGCCTGACATAGGTACAGCATCGAGATATTCCTTTGATTTTACTCGGAATAGGTACAGCTTGCTAGGAGACAGGCCCGAGTTAGCGGGCCACGGCCGAAAAAATAGCTAAACAAATATTGTTTCAGCCGCTGCTGCCGGATTCCAGACTAGTCCCTTTGGCAGGATATGCGGCCGCATCCATGGGAATTCAAGGAAAAATTGCTGATTAACGTGGATTTTTCAATGTTTTCCCGAGGAGGAAGATTTCGGACGACTTATCGCGGCTGGCCTTGGGTTTCCTCGACGCCACGGTTTTGAACTCTTGGCGAAATTTCATCAGTACTTCGTTGTAGCCGGTGCCGTTGAAGCACTTCGCCAGCAAGGCGCCGGCCGGTTTCATGTGCATCTGCGCGAATTCAATTGCCAAATCGATAATTTCCTCGACCCGCGCCGCGTCGGATATGGCGATGCCGGACAGGTTGGGCGCCATGTCGGACAGCACCAGGTCCACTTTGCGCCCGTCCAGCAAGCGCTCCAGCTGGCGCACGCTGTCGGCCTCGCGGAAATCGCCCTGGATGAAATGAACGTCAGCGATAGGCTCCATCGGCAGGATGTCGAGGCCGATGATCATGCCGTGGATACCGCCGCCATCCTGGCCGGCCAGCTTGTTGCGGGCATACTGCGACCAGCTGCCGGGGGTGGAGCCAAGGTCGACAATGATCTGGCCAGGCTTGATCAGCTTGTCCAGTTCGTCGATTTCTTTCAGCTTGTAAGCAGCCCGCGCACGGTAGCCTTCTTTCTGCGCCAGCTTCACATAAGGGTCGTTAATGTGGTCGTGCAGCCAGTTTTTGTTTAATTTCTTCTTTGCCATTCGCGTAGAATACCGTTTTTAAGGAATTTTTATGTTGAAACTTACATCTGCCGAGCGTAGCGAGCTCCGTTCCCAGGCCCACGGTCTGGATCCTGTGGTCCTGATCAGCGAAGATGGCTTGAAGCCATCCCTGATGAAAGAGATCGATTTAAGCCTGAATGCGCACGGCCTGATTAAAGTGCGTGTATTCGGTGATGATCGCGAGGCACGGATCGCCATCTACGAAACTATTTGTGAAAAACTTGGCGCAGCGCCGGTGCAGCACATCGGCAAGCTGCTGGTCTTGTATCGCCCACAGAAAGACGCCGCCAAGGAACGCAGCGAAACCCGCGGCCGCGGCATGCGCGAAGTCACCATCGTCAAGCCTAGCCCGAGCGGCACCAAGCGGCCGTCGGTGACCAAGGTCATGGTCAAAGGCAATGAGCGCGTGACCCAGGGCGGCAACATCAAGCGCGCCAAACCGCGCCAGAAAAGCAGCAAGAAATCGGCATTGGGCCGTTAATTTTCACGACTTGGACCGGCCGCTTCGGCAGCCATCACATCGCAATACCAAGGGGGGGGCCGTATTCCGCTACGGCGGCGCAAGCATTCTGCCGGCGCCCTCCCCATGCTCTGAGAGGCCTTGCCTCTAGCGCAGGCTGCGCAATTTCAAGATCAATCCGACCCCAAGCAAGCCCTGGATCAGGTAAATCCCGCTGGAAACCCCGTGCAGGATGCCGAACTGGGTCCTGGCGCTGTCGCTCATGACGCCCCCTGCCAGAGCCGCTGCTTCACGCAGGCTTGCCATGAAAGGCTGCAAGCAGAAATATCCAACCACGGTGCAAGCCAGCATCAGCAAGGTGAAACGCAGCAAGGTCTTGCGCAGCGGCGCCGAATCGTCATGGGTGCGATAGCTGAACAGCAGTATCAGCAGGACGCCGCAAGCCACCGTCAGCCAGGCTTCGATGCGAAACAGGTTGCCGGCGATCGTGCCGGCCAGCACGCGATCCGCCAGGGTGGAGAACAAGACCGGCGCAACCAGGCCGCCTATCGTCCACAAACTACCGACCCACAAGGTCGCGACTAACAATCTGCATCGCACTACAAACATCGCTGCTCCCGGATTTTCCAATCGAATGCTGCATTGACGCCACCGGGCGCCATCATGGCCACGCCTTAGACGTAGCGGACTTCCAGGATTTCATACTCGCGAATGCCGGACGGGGCTTGCACGCCGACCACATCGCCGGCGGTCTTGCCGATCAGCGCGCGGGCGATCGGCGAAGTCACGGAAACCTTGGACAGCTTGATGTCGGCCTCGTCGGTGCCGACGATTTGATAAGTCACCTTGTCGCCCGATTCCAGGTCTTCCAGATCGACCGTAGAGGCGAACACTACGCGCCCGTCCGCATCCAGGGTTGCAGGATCGATAACCTGCGCGGCGCCCAGCTTCCCTTCCAGGTCGGCAATCCGGCCTTCGACAAAACCTTGCCGCTCTTTTGCCGCATCATAATCCGCGTTTTCCGAAAGATCGCCATGCGCGCGCGCTTCTGCAATGGCCTTGATGACAGCCTGGCGCTCTTTGGTCTTCAAATGATGCAACTCATCTTTCAACAATTGCGCGCCATGCTTGGTAAGAGGTACTGAGCTCATAGGGATGCTATTCAACAAATATTTAATAAGGTTTATGACGCAGGATTTATCACGTACACAATAAAAGGTCACGGAGGTCAAAAACGCACCGATGCGCTTTTGACCTCCGCAGGAACTTCTGTAGCTGAATTGTACGTTTCGGCCGCTTCCAGACAGCAAATACAGCCCGGAAGCGATTCAGGATGCGCCTAGGCGCATCCTGATCTGACCTTAGTGTAAGGTTTTATGCAGGCCTTGTAAATCATAGACATGCAACTCGTCCAGATGACGCATGCCCTCGACCGCGGCTTCTGCACCGGCAATCGTGGTATAGGTCGTGGCGCGTGCCGCCAGGGCCGAGATACGGATCGCCCGTGAGTCGACAATCGCGCTGCGCTTTTCTTCGACCGTGTTGATCACCAATGAAATCTCATTGTTCTTGATCATGTCGACCACGTGCGGACGTCCTTCGACCACCTTGTTGACGGTTTCCACAGGAATCCCGGCGGCACTGATTGCCGCCGCGGTACCCTTGGTCGCCACCACCGTGAAGCCGATCGCCACCAGATCCTTGGCAACCTGCACTGCACGCGGCTTGTCGCTGCCCTTGACGCTAAGGAAGACCTTGCCGGAACTCGGCAGCTTGACGCCGGCGCCGAGCTGCGACTTGACGAACGCCTCCCCGAAAGTTTTGCCAACGCCCATGACTTCACCGGTGGATTTCATTTCCGGGCCGAGAATGGTGTCGACGCCCGGGAACTTGACGAACGGGAACACCGCTTCCTTGACGCTGAAGTATTTCGGCACGACTTCTTCCTTGATGCCTTGGCTGTCGAGCGACTGGCCAACCATGCAGCGCGCTGCGATCTTGGCCAGCTGCAAGCCGGTCGCCTTGGAGACGAACGGCACGGTACGCGAGGCGCGCGGATTGACTTCCAGCACGAACACCACGTCCTGGCCATCGATCTGCTGAATCGCAAACTGCACGTTCATCAAACCAACCACGTTCAAGCCTTTGGCCATCAGCGACGTCTGCCGCTTGATCTCTTCGATGGTTGCCGGCGACAGCGAGTAAGGCGGCAGCGAACAAGCCGAGTCGCCGGAGTGCACGCCAGCCTGTTCGATATGCTCCATCACGCCGCCGATAAAGGTGCGCTCGCCATCGGACAAGCAGTCGACGTCGACTTCGATGGCGTCGTTCAGGAAGCGGTCCAGCAATACCGGCGAATCGTGCGAGACCTTGACCGCTTCGCGCATGTAGCGCTCGAGATCGCGTTGCTCGTGGACGATTTCCATCGCGCGGCCGCCCAGCACGTAGGAGGGGCGCACCACCAGCGGATAGCCGATTTCCTGCGCCAGGCGCAAGGCGTCTTCTTCAGTACGCGCGGTGCGGTTTGGCGGCTGGCGCAGGTTCAGGTCGTGCAGCAGTTTCTGGAAACGCTCGCGGTCTTCGGCGGCGTCGATCATGTCCGGCGAAGTGCCGACGATAGGCACGCCATTGGCTTCCAGGTCCAGCGCCAGCTTCAGCGGCGTCTGGCCGCCGTACTGCACGATCACGCCGTACGGCTTTTCCTTGTCGACGATTTCCAGCACGTCTTCCAGCGTCACCGGCTCGAAATACAGGCGGTCCGAGGTGTCGTAGTCGGTCGATACGGTCTCCGGATTGCAGTTGACCATGATGGTCTCGTAGCCGTCTTCGCGCATCGCCAGCGCTGCATGCACGCAGCAGTAATCGAATTCGATACCCTGGCCGATGCGGTTAGGACCGCCGCCCAGCACCATGATCTTCTTCTTGTCGGTCGGATTCGATTCGCACTCTTCCTCGTAGGTCGAGTACATGTAAGCCGTATTGGTCGAGAATTCGCCGGCGCAGGTATCCACCCGCTTGTAGACCGGACGGATATTCAAGGCCAGGCGCTTCAGGCGCACCGCGGTATCGGTGGTCTTCAACAGCTTGGCCAGGCGACGGTCGCCAAAGCCCTTCTGCTTGAGGCGGAACAGCGTGTCGCGGTCCAGCGCTTCCAGCGTCTGGCTGTTTTCCAGCCACAGTTCGATATCGACGATTTCCTTGATCTGCGACAGGAACCATGGGTCGATATGGGTCAGCTGATGCACTTCTTCCAGCGTGAAGCCTTGTGCGAATGCATCGCCGACATACCAGATACGGTCCGGACCAGGCTCGCCGAGTTCTTCTTCGATCACTTCGCGGTCTTGCGTCTTTTCGTTCATGCCGTCGACGCCGACTTCGAGGCCGCGCAAGGCTTTCTGGAACGACTCCTGGAAGGTGCGGCCGATCGCCATCACCTCGCCCACCGATTTCATCTGCGTGGTCAGATGATTGTCGGCGGTAGGGAATTTTTCAAACGCGAAACGCGGAATCTTGGTGACCACGTAATCGATCGAAGGCTCGAACGATGCCGGTGTCGCGCCGCCCGTGATTTCGTTGCGCAGCTCGTCCAGCGTGAAGCCGACCGCCAGCTTGGCCGCGATCTTGGCGATCGGGAAACCAGTAGCTTTGGAGGCAAGCGCCGAAGAACGCGAGACGCGCGGATTCATTTCGATGACGATCATGCGGCCATCGGCCGGGTTGACCGAGAACTGCACGTTGGAGCCGCCGGTGTCGACGCCGATCTCGCGCAATACCGCCAGCGAGGCGTTACGCATGATCTGGTATTCCTTGTCGGTCAGGGTCTGCGCCGGCGCCACGGTGATCGAGTCGCCGGTATGCACGCCCATCGGATCCAGGTTTTCGATCGAGCAGACGATGATGCAGTTGTCCGCCTTGTCGCGCACCACTTCCATCTCGTACTCTTTCCAGCCGATCAGCGATTCTTCGATCAGCAGTTCCTTGGTCGGCGAGGCTTCCAGGCCGCGCTTGCAGATGGTTTCGAATTCTTCCGCGTTGTAGGCGATGCCACCGCCGGTGCCGCCCATGGTGAACGAAGGCCGGATAATGACCGGGAAGCCGAGTTCCTTCTGCACGCCCCACGATTCATCCATGGTGTGGGCGACGCCGGAACGTGCCGAGCCGAGGCCGATCTTGGTCATCGCTTCCTTGAACTTGGAGCGGTCTTCGGCCTTGTCGATGGCTTCCGGCGAAGCGCCGATCAGCTCGACCTTGTATTTTTCCAGGATGCCATGGCGATGCAGGTCGAGCGCGCAGTTCAGCGCGGTCTGGCCGCCCATGGTCGGCAAAATCGCGTCCGGCTTTTCCTTGGCGATGATGCGTTCCACCGCCTGCCAGGTGATCGGCTCGATATAGGTGACGTCCGCCATCTCCGGGTCGGTCATGATGGTTGCAGGGTTGCTGTTGACCAGGATTACCTTGTAACCCTCTTCGCGCAAGGCCTTGCAGGCCTGGGCGCCGGAATAGTCGAACTCGCAAGCCTGGCCGATGATGATCGGGCCGGCGCCGATGATCAGAATACTTTTTAAATCACTACGCTTAGGCATTTTTATTTTTCTCCAACATCGTTTGATTCATCAATTGAATGAAACGATCGAACAAGGGGGCGATGTCATGCGGGCCAGGCGACGCTTCCGGATGGCCCTGGAAGCAGAACGCAGGCTTGTCGGTGCGGGCGAAGCCTTGCAGCGAACCGTCGAACAACGATACGTGGGTCACGCGGCAATTGGCCGGCAGGGTTGCGCCATCGACGGCGAAGCCGTGATTTTGCGAGGTGATCAGCACTTGCTTGCTGTCCAGGTCCTGCACCGGGTGATTGGCGCCATGGTGGCCGAATTTCATCTTCAGCGTCTTGGCGCCGGAAGCCAGCGCCATGATCTGGTGGCCGAGACAGATGCCGAAAGTCGGCACGCCGCGCTCGATCAGTTCCTTGGTGGCCGCAATCGCGTAATCGCAGGGTTCCGGATCGCCCGGACCGTTGGACAGGAAAATCCCGTCCGGATTGAGCGCCAGCGCATCGGCAGCCGTAGCCTGAGCCGGCAGCACGGTGATCTTGCAGCCGCGTTGCGCCAGCATGCGCAGGATGTTGAACTTGACGCCGTAGTCGAACGCCACCACGTGGTACTTGGGGGTGATCTGCTGGTCGTAGCCGCGGCCGAGACGCCATTCCGTCTCGCTCCAGCTGTAAGCCTTGGTGGTCGACACCACTTTGGCCAGGTCCATGCCAGCCAGGCCGGGAAAGCCGCGCGCCAGTTCCAGCGCCTTGGCGGTTGCCGCGGCAATGTCCGGCTCGCCGGCAACGATGGCGCCGCCCTGCGCGCCTTTTTCACGCAGGATGCGCGTCAGCTTGCGGGTATCGATGCCGGCGATGGCGACGATATTCGACTCCTGCAGATAGGCATCGAGGCTTTGGGTGGAACGGAAATTCGATACCAGGCGCGGCAGATCGCGGATGATCAGGCCGGCTGCGTGGATCTGGGAAGATTCGACATCCTCTTTATTGACGCCGGTATTGCCGATATGCGGGTAAGTGAGAGTGACGATCTGGCGGCTGTAGCTTGGATCGGTGAGGATTTCCTGGTAGCCGGTCATGGCGGTGTTGAATACGACTTCACCTGTCGTATGACCAACGGCGCCAATGGAAATACCTTGGAAAATCGTCCCATCTGCTAGCGCGAGGATGGCCGGTACGGTGAGGCCAGAAAAAAATGGCTGCAAGGGGTAACTCCTGATGTTGTTACCGCCGCTGCGCTGCGCCAAACGACCGCTATGAATCCCCAAACAGCGCCCAAACAGCGTTGATTTGACGGTTTATCAGTCTTTTTGGGACGAAATGGAAGGTGGTATGCGCTACGGCGGAGTAAATTGGGCTAAACCCTGCAATTATAGCCGACAACCACCTACCCGGCAATCTGAACCGATGCCATACCGAGGATTTTTGTATAAATAATTATGCAAGACGATTGCCGTTGATGCAGCGACAACAAACCTGACGAACGACGCCTGTCCATACCTGCTAAACCGTCAAATCTGCCAATAATTGTCAGCTTGCCGGCTTGGCATTCAAACACCGACACACACAGTTGCAGATTGCCGGGACGGCAATCCCGCCCCTTCTCCGCAACTGCATGTCACGGTTTCCGCTTACAGGCCCAGGGCAGCAATACCAGCCTTGGCGATCTGCACGTCCTCAGTCGATTTCACGCCGGATACGCCGACCGCACCCAGATACTCGCCGCCAACGACGATAGGCACACCGCCTTCGAGCAGGCCTTCCAGGTTTGGTGCAGTAATGAACGAAAAACGCCCGTTATTGATCATGTCTTCGTAAATCTTCGATTCGCGCTGGCCCAGAGCGGAAGTCTTGGCCTTGGCCGGCGAAATGTGCGCCGAAATCGGCGCCGCGCCGTCCATGCGCTGCAGCCACAGCAGGTGACCGCCATCGTCGACGATGGAAATCGTCACCGCCCAGTGATTCGCCAGCGCTTCCGCTTCTGCTGCAGCGGCAATTTTCTTGACATCATCGAGTGTCAACACTTGTTTCGATTTCATTTTTGCTCCTTGTGAAAATAACTGATTATTGTACTTTAGTGCCTCGCAATAGACATCAACCACCAACATCCCCCGCCCAGATAATTTCTGGCGCGATATTTGCTTTAAAGAAACCACGAAAATCGCAGCACACCGGCCACCTTTCAGATTCGTCCGATATTAATTGCAATATTGTCATGGTAAAGTAGCCCCCTTTCGCCTCTCCGGTTTGACAGGCGAATCTTATTCACTTACATTCATGCGGTCGCAATGTCACAGAGCCCATCTAACACGATGACGATTAAAGAAGCCTTCCCTCATCTCCAGACCTTGGTCCTGGCTTGCACGCTGATCGCCAGTTTGTGGCTGTGCAGCCCCGCGCGGGCTTCTGACATTACCGTCTTTGAGCCACAACCCCAGCCCCTCACCACCCGCAGCAAACTCCAGCAATTTACAGACCGCGCCTCGGACTTGGCAGTGAGCGCGATGGGCATGATTGGAATTCATTACAAATACGGTGGCAACAACCCGGAAAACGGCCTCGATTGCAGCGGCTTGGTGCGCTATGTATTCAAGGACGCCTGGGGCGTGAATGTTCCACGCACGGCGGCGGAGCTGAGCCGCAGCGGCGAAAAAATCGACAAGCAGGATTTGAAGCCGGGCGACCTGGTGTTCTATAACACTTTGCGCCGCAGCTTCTCTCACGTCGGCATCTATCTCGGCGACAATAAATTCATCCATGCCCCGTCCAGCGGCGGCAAGGTGCGCATCGAGAGCATGGACCTGGCCTACTGGAAAGCGCGCTTCAATGGGGCGCGCCGCATCAACGACCCGGAACCGGGCAGCGACAATCAGCAATAAGCAGCGCTCAATTACAATCAGTGCAAAAAATCCCCTGCCAGTTCAGACTGCCAGGGGATTTTTGTTATTTGACGCTACTCTCCACTTGCCAATTACAGCCAAACGCCCAAAACACCACATTTTTTCGTTCAGTGCGTGGCAGCAGCGCAGATCCCAAAGGTAAGCTGATTATCAAATGCACAAATGGATGCCGGCTACCGTTAACAAGATTGCAGCACGCCCAGTCATTCTTCGCGCTTGTCCTTCAGCTTCTTCTTGATGGCTGCCATTTGCGCCATGGCAGCCTGCTCGCCCGCCAGGATCGCGGTATTGCGCGCGGCAAAGTCATTGCCCTTCATCGCTCCCAGCTCAGGACGGATGACGATGTCCGCATCTTTCAATTCATAGCTGTTGATGCTTTGGCCCATGATGGCGAAAGTCTGCAGCAGCACATCGACCGAGCTGGAAGCGGCCTGCGCTTCCGGCGATGCGGAAATATTTACGGCGATCACGAAATCCGCCCCCATTTCATGAGCAAAACGCACCGGCACCGGCGACACCAGGCCGCCATCCACATATTGCCGGCCGCCGACCAGCACCGACTGGAACACGCCGGGAACGGCCGAAGAGGCGCGCACCGCGGTTCCCGTATTGCCACGACGGAACAAGATCGGCGCACCGGAATTCAGATCGGTCGCCACTGCGCCGAACGGGATCTTCAGTTTTTCAATCGGCACATTGTGGATAGTCTTGTTGACGTAGTTCTGGATCGCCTCGCCCTTCAGCACGCCGCTGACCTTGGCAAAAAACGGCACCGACCAGTCTGAAATCGCCGCCTCGTCCATCTGCAGCGCGATCTTTTGCAGCGCAAAGCCATTGTTGCCGGCCGCGTACAAGGCGCCGACAACACTGCCGGCGCTGGTGCCCACCACGATGTCAGGCACGATGCCTTGCGACTCCAGCGCCTTGATCACGCCGATATGGGCAAAGCCGCGCGCTGCGCCGCCACCCAGCGCCAGGCCGATCTTGACCGGCTTGCTGACTTTCGGCTGCACCGTTGGCACAACCGCCACCGGCGGCGTCGGCGGTGCGATCTGGCCGCCGCCGCAAGCGGATAGAACGGCGCACAGGGCAAGGCTGATGGCGAAACGCGGGGATAAGTGCAAAGATGGCATGGCAGTCGGCAGGTTGGCGGGCAAATGGGGCGACAGGCTGTCGCCGCAGAATTGTAGCCGATGTTGGCGATTTCAGCCCATGCCGCGGACGCTCACGCTTCCTCTTCAGCAACAATCGAACTTGCCGGCAGCCTGACGGTGAAGACGCTGCCCTCGCCCGGCCGCGACTCGACACCCAGGGTGCCGTGATGGCGCAGCAGGACGTGCTTGACGATCGCCAGGCCGAGGCCGGTGCCCTGGGTTTCCCGCGAACGGCTCTTGTCGACCCGGTAAAAGCGCTCGGTCAGACGGGAAATGTGCTCGCTGCTGATGCCGATGCCCGAATCCCTGACCACCAGCTGCGGACCGGCCTTGCTATTTTGCCAGGCGATCTGGATCTTGCCGCCGGCCGGCGTGTAGCGCACCGCATTGGCAATCAGGTTGCTGAAGGCGCTGCGCAGCTCGTCGCTGCTGCCGTTGATGTCCGGGCCGTCGACCGTCAGCGACAGCACATGCTTGCCGGCCGAGAGGATTTCCGCTTCCAGCAGCAGGTTGTGCAGCATGGCGTCGATATTCACGCGCTCCGGCCGCAAGGGATAATCGACCGATTCCAGCCGGGTCAGGGTGAGCATGTCGCCGATCAGGCTTTGCATGCGATGGCCCTGTTCTGTCATCAGCTGCAAATGCGCGGAGCGGGTTTTCTGGTCCAGGTCGGGCTGGGCCTGGGCGATCTCCAGGAAGCCGTTGATGACGGTCAGCGGCGTGCGCAGCTCATGCGAAGCATTGGCGATGAAGTCGCGCCGCATCATGTCGATCCGCTCCGATTCGGTGGCGTCGTGCGTCACCAGGATCTGGCGGCGGTTTTCGAACGGGATGATCTGCACGATCAGCTTGCGTTCGCGCAAGCTCAGCGTCAGCGGCTGGTCGTAACGGCCGAGGATGATGTAGTCGATGAAATCCGGGGTGCGGATCAGGTTGGTGACGCGCATCCCTTTGTCGCGCCCGTGCTGCAGGCCCAGATGCCGTTCGGCGGCCGGATTGCACCATTCCAGGAACAGCACGTCGTCCATGATGACAACGCCGTCCGGCAGCAGATGCATGGCCTGGCGGAAACGCGCCAGCCATTCGCTCAGTTCGGTCTGGTGCTTTTCGTCGTCGCGCCGCAACCGGTAAAGCCGCGAAAAAATATCGGTCCAGGCGCCCCAGCCGTCCGGCAGCTTCTCGCTGCGCGGATTGTCCAGCCAGCCGCTGAGGCGGAACAGGTAGTGCAGCTGCACCACCACCGCCACCGACATCAGGGCGAGTCCCAGCAGCAGGCCGGGGGTGGCGCCAAACAAGGCCCAGACCACGCCTGAGACGACAAAGATCAACAGGATCCGCAGCAAGGCCGGGATCCAGAACAGCATCTGTGGATTCATAAATCACTATTTTGCGATGGAAGCATCGGTTTAGCCGTTCGGCCGGATGATCCGGGCCGACGCTCTGCCGGAAGCGAAACTGGCTTGTATTCTGCGCTACTTTGCCGAAAGCATGTAGCCGACGCTGCGCACTGTGCGGATCAGGTGCTCCGATTCCCGCAGCGCCTTGCGCAAGCGCAGCACGTGGACGTCGACGGTGCGCTCTTCGATCACTACGTGGTCGCCCCATACCTTGTCCAGCAACTGGCTGCGGGAAAACACCCGGTCCGGATTCGCCATGAAAAATTTCAGCAGGCGATATTCGGCATGGCCGATATCGATCTTCTGGTTCTCCAGGCACACCGAGCAGCTGGCCGGATCGAGCGACACCGCGCCGGCCGACATCATGCCGGGCGCCTCATCGCCGCCCTTGCGCCGCAGCAGCGCCTTCACCCGCGAGGTCAGCTCGCGCGGCGAGAATGGCTTGGTCATGTAGTCGTCGGCGCCGTTGTCCAGGCCTTGGACCTTGTCCTCTTCCATGCTTTTCGCGGTCAGCATCATCACCAGCATCGATTGCAGCTGGCGGTCGGCGCGCATTTGCGACAGCAGGCGCAAGCCGCTCTGGTCGGGCAGCATCCAGTCCAGCAACACCAGGTGCGGCATGCGGCGCTGGACGAATTCCCAGCCGTCGGCAGCGGTATGAACGATGGATGGGGTCCAGCCTGCTTCCTTGATGGTGAAGCCTATCAATTCGGCAATTGCCGGCTCATCTTCGATAATCAGGATAGAGGTTTTATCGGCGGCCATTTTTCAATGCGTAGTTAATATTCATCAAAAACATTAAACTTCGTCGTCGAGCTGGCTGGTCGCGTAATCGGTATGGCGGATATCCTTGCCTTCGACAATATAGATCACGTATTCGGCAATATTCTTGGCGTGGTCGCCTATGCGTTCGACCGCCTTTGCCACCCACAGGGTATCCATGGAGGCCGAAATGGTGCGCGGATCTTCCATCATGAAAGTGATCAGGTTGCGCATGATCGAGCGGAAATCGCGGTCGATCACGGCGTCCTGGGCGATCAGGCGCATCGCCTGCTTTTCGTCCAGCCGCGCCAGCGCGTCCAGCGCATCGTGCAGCAGATCGGCGGCGCCGCTGGCGATCACGCGCACCGTTTCGGTATGGTCGATGGTGCCGATGCCGCGCTTGTGCAAATGGATCGCAGTGCGGGCGATCTTGGCGGCCTCGTCGCCGATGCGTTCGAGATCGGTAATCACCTTGATGGTCGCCATCACGGTGCGCAGATCGTTGGCGGTCGGCTGGCGGCGCACGATCAGGTGGCTGCAGGCATCGTCCAGTTCGACTTCCAGGCGGTTGACCTGGTCGTCATCCTTGATCACGCGCTCGGCCGCATCCAGGTTGCCGTTGCGGAAAACGTTGATCGCTTCCTGGAATTGCCGCTCGACCAGGCCGCCCATGAGCAACACCTTGGAGCGGATGGTTTCCAGGTCCGTGTCGTACTGCTTTGAAGAGTGTTCGCCTGTCATCTGATTTCCTTCTGTTCTTTGCAGAGTGTATTGTTGGCCCGGGCCGGCTCAACCAAAACGGCCGGTAATGTAATCCTGGGTTTCCTTGCGCGCAGGATTCATGAAAATCTGGTCGGTCTCGCCGAATTCCACCAGCTCGCCCAGGTACATATAGGCGGTATAGTCCGAGCAGCGCGCGGCCTGCTGCATGTTGTGGGTAACGATGGCAATCGTGTAGTCCTGCTTCAGCTCGCTGATCAGTTCTTCCACCTTGGCGGTCGAGATCGGGTCCAGCGCCGAAGTCGGCTCATCCAGCAGCAGCACGTCGGGACGCACCGCGACGCTGCGGGCGATGCACAGGCGCTGCTGCTGGCCGCCGGACAGGCTCAGGCCGCTCTTGTTCAGCTTGTCCTTGACCTCGCCCCACAAGGCGGCTTTCGACAGCGCCCATTCGACGCGCTCGTCCATTTCGCCCTTAGGCAGGTTTTCGTAGAGGCGGATGCCGAAAGCGATGTTGTCATAGATCGACATTGGAAACGGCGTCGGTTTCTGGAACACCATGCCGACCTTGGCGCGCAGCATGTTCAGATCCTGCCCTGGTTCCAGGATATTGCGGCCGGCGTAGATGATCTTGCCTTCGGCGCGCTGGCCCGGATATAGGTCGTACATGCGGTTGAGCGTACGCAGCAAGGTCGACTTGCCGCAACCTGAAGGACCGATGAATGCCGTCACCTTCTTTTCATTCACTTGCAGATTGATATTCTTCAAGCCCTGGAAATTACCGTAAAAGAAATTCAGCTGCGAGATTTCTATGGTCGGCTGCTTCATTGGCGCCTTTATCGAAGTCATATCGAGTTGATTCGGTTTCATTGAGGTTTGCATGATAGGGATGGCAATCTAAGTGAATACATGAGCCTGAAATTAGCCTGGAAATTAACCCGGAATCTTCTGGCTGAATAATGACCGCGATACGATGTTCAAGGCCAGCACGCTGAAGGTGATCAGCAACGCCCCGCCCCAAGCCAGCGGCACCCAGTTGTCAAACGGGCTCATCGCAAACTGGCTGATGACGACCGGCAGGTTGGCGATCGGCTTGTTCATGTTGGTGCTGAAGAACTGGTTGTTCAACGCCGTGAACAGCAGCGGTGCGGTTTCGCCTGCGATACGCGCGACCGCCAGCAGCACGCCGGTGACAACACCGGCCTTGACCGCACGCAGACGCACCAGCAAGGCGACCTTCCAGCGCGGCGCGCCGAGCGCGAAAGCCGCTTCGCGCAGATTGCCCGGCACCAGTTTCAGCATATTGTCGGTAGTCCGCACCACGACCGGCACCGCAATCAGCGACAGCGCGAAGGAACCGGCCCAGCCTGAAAAATGGCCAACCTTGGCGACGTAGATCGCGTACACGAACAGGCCGATGACGATCGATGGCGCCGACAGCATGATGTCAGTCACAAAGCGCGTCACCTGCGCCAGCTTGCTTTCCTCGCCGTATTCGGCCAGGTAGATGCCGGCCAGGATGCCGATCGGCGTGCTGAACACCGTCGCCAGGCCGACCAGCATCAGGCTGCCGATGATCGGATTGAGCAAGCCGCCGGCGCCGGAACCTGGCGCCGGCGTGTTTTGCGTCAGGATGCCCATGTTGAGGGCGCCGAAGCCCTTGATCACCAGGGTCGCCAGGATCCAGGCCAGCACGGCCAGTCCCAGCGCCATCGCCAGGAACGACAGCACCATGCCGAAGCGGTGCATCAGCAGGCGCTTGCGGTAGACCGGGTTGACCAGCGGCGTGGCCAGGACGTCGATATTGGTTTGCGGAGAGTTCATTATTTCGCGCCTTCTTTACGGGACATGCCCATCAACATGATTTTGGCGATCGACAAGACGATGAAGGTGATCACGAACAGGATCAGGCCCAGCGCAAACAAGGCCGATACGTGCAGCGTGGTGGAAGCTTCGGCGATTTCATTGGCCAGGGTGGAGGCGATACTGTTGCCGGAGGCGAACAGCGACCACGACAGGCGCTGCGCATTGCCGATCACGAAAGTCACCGCCATGGTCTCGCCCAAGGCCCGTCCCAGGCCAAGCATGACGCCGCCGACGACGCCGGTCTTGGCATACGGCAGGACCACCTTGCGCACCACTTCCCAGCGGGTGCAGCCGAGGCCATAGGCCGATTCTTTCAATACGGCGGGGACGACTTCGAAGACATCGCGCATCACCGAGGAAATGAACGGAATGATCATGACCGCCAGGATCAGGCCGGCAGTCAGCAGGCCGATGCCCATTTTCGGGCCGCTGAACAAGACGCCGATGAACGGCACGTTGCCCAGCGTGGAAGCGAGGAAAGGCTGGCCGTATTCGGCAAACAGCGGCGCAAACACGAACAAGCCCCACATGCCGTAGATGATGCTTGGCACGCCGGCCAGCAGTTCTACCGCGGTGCCGAGCGGCCGGCGCAATTTGGCCGGGCAGATTTCAGTCAGGAACAGGGCGATGCCGAAACTGACCGGGAATGCAATCACCAGCGCAATGAAGGAAGTCACCAGGGTGCCGACGATGGCGATCATGGCGCCGTAATGGTCGTTGACCGGATCCCATTCGACGGTGGTGATGAAGGAAGGTCCGAATTCGCGGAATACCGGCCAGGCGCCGATCGCCAGGCAGACGATGATCCCCAGCAGGACGAACAGCACGATCAGCGAAAACAGCAGCGTGACCTTGTGGAACAGGAAATCCTGAATCCGTTGCTTGCGCATGGTCGCCAGCAAGGTCTGGTGCGATATGCCCGCCTGTTCAGCGGTGCTTGCCTGGGGAGAGATCGATTGTGCCATGACAGGAATATTTGCACTCATGAGTAGCGATATCCGATGAAGAATAAGATGCGGCGGCAGAAACGTCCAGCAGCCGGACCGCGCTCGACCTGGAGATGTTTCGCGTGGAGACTATTTACGGCTAAACAATATTCAACGACACGGGCAGCGCTCAATCTTCCCAGAGCCGCTGCCCGCTGTACTTCTGAACCATCTGCATCGGCAGACACTGCCGCCGCCAGGCAAAGCCGGACTGGCGGCCGCTTGCAACAATTACCAGACTGCCTTGCCGGCGTTGTCCTTGATCTGCGCTTTCCAGGATTCTTCCACCAGTTTCACGACCGAAGCAGGGATCGCGACGTAATCCAGTTCAGTGGCAGATGCGCCGCCGTTCTTGTAAGCCCATTCAAAGAACTTCAGGACTTCCTTGCCCTTGGCTGCATCAGGCTGGGTTTTGTGGATCAGGATGAACGAAGCGCTGGTGATAGGCCAGCTGGTCTTGCCGGCTGCGTCCGTGAAATCGACTGCAAAACCTGGTGTCTTGGCCCAGTCGGCGCCAGCTGCGGCTGCCTTGAAAGTTTCGTCGTCAGGCTGCACGAAGCCGCCGTCGCGATTCTTCAGCTGCGTATGCAGCAGCTTGTTTTTCTTGGCGTAGGCATATTCAACATAGCCGATCGAACCCTTGATCTTTTGCACGTTGGCGGAAACGCCTTCGTTGCCCTTGCCGCCCACGCCGACTGGCCATTTGACAGCAGTACCGGCGCCAACGCCGCTCTTGAAGTCAGGGCTGGTCTTCGACAGGTAGCTGGTGAAGACGAAGGAAGTGCCCGAACCGTCAGCGCGGTACACCACGGTGATGTCGGCCGCAGGCAGCTTGACGCCTGGGTTGAGCGCGGTGATTTCAGGCGCGTTCCACTTGGTGATCTTGCCCAGGTAGATGTCGGCCAGAACAGGACCGGTCAGCTTGATTTGACCTGGAGTCACGCCGTCCAGGTTGACGACAGGCACCACGCCGCCCATGATCGCAGGGAACTGCGCCAGGTTGTCAGCGTTCAGGTCTTCCACCTTCAGCGGCATGTCGGAAGCGCCGAAATCCACGGTCTTGGCCTTGATCTGCTTGATGCCGCCGCCGGAACCGATCGATTGGTAGTTCAGGCTGTTGCCGGTTGCGCCCTTGTAGGCTTCAGCCCACTTCGAGTAAATAGGATAAGGAAAAGAAGCGCCGGCGCCGGTGATTTCGGCAGCCATGACTGAAGAAACCGCCAGTGTCGAACCCATTGCGAGAATGGCGGCTTTAACGAGGTAATTCAATCGCATTTATTACTCCCTTGTTGACTGTAAATGTGGTGTGCCCAGGTCGAGACTGTTGTGAAATTGATCTCTTGGCAAGGAAGCCAGTTTCACAACAGCCCCTAAGACAGGGCGAACTCTAACCAAGATTTATGACAGCTTTATGACGAAGAAAAAATGATTGTTAAGGGCATTTGATTGCCAGTAAAATAACAATTGCTGCACCGCAATTAAAGATGGCTATACTGGGCGTGCCGGGCGGGTCCGCCTGCGCCGGATAACATTGCCGAACCTCTCAAGCTCTTCCATTTTCTTCATCAAGCTGTCATATTCACTGCATACACTCCGCCCTAACCATGAGACCAGCCGCCTGATTCATGAACAAAAAAACCAAGTCGGACGAAGATACTAAGCAGCTAAGCGCCCGGTTAGGCGCCAACCCCAGCTTTTTGAATCGCGAATTGTCGCAACTTGCCTTCAATCGCCGCGTCATGGCCCAGGCTGAAGACCGCCATATACCGCTGCTGGAACGATTGCGATACTTATGCATAGTCAGCAACAATCTCGATGAATTCTTTGAAGTCCGCATCGCCAGCCTGCTGGCCAACAGTCAGATTGAAGGAGTAAGCGCCGATCCGCCGGCCCTGGTTGCCGCGCTGGAACGCACCAGCATCGAGTGCCACCAGATCGTTGACCTCCAATACGCCATCCTGAATAAGACAATTCTGCCGCAGCTGTCGGCCAGCGGCATCCACCTGCTGCGGCACAGCGACCGCAACGACGAACAGCGGGCCTGGGTAAAAACCTTCTTCGACCAGGAAATCCGGCCGCTGCTGACCCCCATAGGGCTGGATCCAGCCCACCCCTTCCCCCAGGTAGTCAACAAAAGCCTCAATTTCATTGTCGAAATGGCAGGCAAGGATGCCTTCGGCCGCAGCACCTCGATCGCCATCATCAAGGCGCCGCGCGTGCTGCCGCGCGTGATCCGGCTGCCGGATGTGCTGTCGCCCAGCGGCGCTTCGTTCTGCCTGCTGTCGTCGATCATCCATGCCCACATAGGCGATCTGTTCAGCGGGCGGCAGATACTGGCCTATTCGCAATTCCGGGTCACCCGCAACAGCGACCTGTGGGTGGATGAAGAAGAAGTGAAAAACCTGCGGCAAGCCCTGCAAAGCGAATTGCAGAGCCGTCAGTTCGGCGTCGCCGTCAGGCTGGAGGTGGCGCGCAACTGTCCGCATCATCTGGCGCATTTCCTGCTCGAACAGTTTGCCATCGCCCCCAACCGCTTGTACGCCGTGGACGGCCCGGTCAATATGGTGCGGCTGTCGGAAATGATCGATCAGATCAATGTTCCCGAGCTGCGCTTCCCGCCCTTCGCTGCCGGCCTGCCGCCGCAGCTGGACTCGGGCGGCGACATTTTCGAGCAGCTGAAGCAGAAAGACATCCTGCTGCACCACCCTTTTCAGTCGTTCCAGCCGGTAGTCGATTTCGTCCGCTCGGCGGCTTTCGACGGCAATGTCGTCGCCATCAAGCAGACTATTTACCGCACCGGCATGAATTCCGATCTGATGGAAGCGCTGATCCTGGCGGCGCAACGCGGCAAGGAAGTCACCGTGGTGGTGGAGCTGATGGCGCGCTTCGACGAGGAAGCCAATATCAACTGGGCCGACAAGCTGGAACGCGCCGGCGCCCAGGTTGTGTACGGCGTGGTCGGCCTCAAGACCCATGCCAAGCTGTCGCTGGTGATCCGCCGCGAGCGCGATAAGGACGGCAACGGCGAGCTGCGTTATTACGCCCACCTCGGTACCGGCAACTACCATCCGACCACCACTAAACTGTATACCGACTTCGGCCTGCTCACCTCGAACCAGAAGCTGGCGACCGAGGTCAATGAAGTCTTCATGCACCTGACCAGCCTGACCAAGCCCAAGAAAATGGATTACCTGTGGCTGGCGCCCTTCCTGTTGCAAAAGGAAATCATCCGGGCTATTCACAATGAAGCCGAGATTGCCCGCAAGGGCCGGCCGGCGCGCATCGTCGCCAAGATGAATGCGCTGCTGGACGAATCGGTCATCCGCGCGCTCTACCAAGCCTCGGCCGACGGCGTCAAGATCGAGCTGATCGTGCGCGGCGCCTGCGCGCTCAGGCCCGGCGTTCCCGGCCTGTCCGAGAATATCCATGTGCGCTCCGTCATCGGCCGCTTCCTGGAGCACAGCCGCATCTATTACTTCCGCAACAATCTGCAGCATGACGTCTATCTGGCGAGCGCCGACTGGATGAACCGCAATCTGTTCCGGCGCGTCGAGGTCGGCTTCCCAATACTCGACAAGTTGCTCAAGCGGCGCGTCATCAACGAAGGCCTGACGCCTTACCTGAAAGACAACACCAACGCCTGGAACCTTGGTTCCGACGGCAACTGGAGCAAGCCCAGGCAGCATCGGCGACAAAAACAATACAATGCGCAACGCCACCTGATGCTGGCGCTGGGCGCGCTTTCTCCCTCGCAGTCGCCCTCCCATTCTGCCAACAAGTGAGCAAGGAAAACACATGGAATTGATCCTATGGCGTCACGCTGAGGCGGAAATCGGCGAACCGGACGAAGGCCGCGCCCTGACCGGCAAAGGCCACAAGCAGGCGTGGAAAATGGCTGACTGGCTGGACCGCAACCTGCCGCACAGCTGCAAGATCATCAGCAGCCCGGCCACCCGCACGCTGCAGACCGCCGAGGCGCTCGGCCGCAAATTCAAGATCCATCCCGATCTCGCCCCCGACTGCAGCGCCGAGCAATTGCTGGCCGTCGCCAACTGGCCCAACAACCGTGAACCGGTGCTGATCATCGGCCACCAGCCGACGCTGGGCCAGGCCGCGGCCTTGCTGGTAGCCGGCCAGATGCAGGAATGGTCTATCCGGAAAGGCAGCATCTGGTGGATTGCACAACGCGAGCGCGGCGACATCACCACCAACTTCCTCAAGGCGGTCATGTCGCCGGACCTGATTGCAAAATAGAAGCCTGTTCGAAAACCTGCATGGCGCGCTGGCAGGTGGTATATTTGCGGCCAGCCGTTTAAATGTATTTCGATTTATACCGTTGTTGTGAAACTACAGGATTTTGCGGCATTTCTGTGCATAAGATAAAATGGGACTTGCGTTGCATAATTTGCAACTGCCGATCCCGTTGTACTGGACCACCCAAGAGGTAAGGCATGCTCTATCAATTCCACGAATTCAACCGCTCTCTGCTGCATCCTCTGGTGCAATGGGCAGATGCAGGCACCCGGCTCTTCACCGATCCCATCTCTCCGCTAGCCCACACGCCGTTTGCGCAACGCATCGCCGCCGGTTACGAGCTGATGTACCGTATCGGCAAGGAATATGAAAAGCCGACATTCGACATCGCCAACACGCTGATCAAGGATAAGGAAGTCGGGATTTCCGAAGAAGTCGTCACCTCCCTGCCGTTTTGCCGTTTGTTGCATTTTAAGAAAAATTTAAGCAACAAGGAAGTTGCTGCCCTGAAACAGCCGACCGTGCTGCTGGTAGCGCCGCTGTCCGGCCACCATTCGACGCTGCTGCGCGATACCGTGCGCGGCCTGTTGCCGGAACACGATGTCTACATCACCGACTGGACCGATGCCCGCATGGTGCCGGCCAGCGCCGGCGCTTTCCATCTGCATGACTATATATATTACGTGCAGGCCTTCATCCGCCTGCTGGGCCCGGACCTGCACGTGATCTCCGTCTGCCAGCCGACCGTGCCGGTACTAGCGGCGATTTCGCTGATGGCGACGGAAAAAGACAGCCACCTGCCGAAAAGCATGACCATGATGGGCGGTCCGATCGATCCGCGCAAATCGCCGACCGAAGTCAACAATCTGGCCACGGACAAACCGTTCAGCTGGTTCGAAAATACCGTCATCTATAGCGTGCCGGCCAACTACCCTGGCTTCGGCCGCAAGGTCTACCCGGGTTTCCTGCAGCACGCCGGCTTTGTCGCCATGAACCGCAGCCGCCATGCCCAGAGCCACTGGGATTTCTACATGCATCTGCGTGAGGGCGACAACGAATCCGCGGAAAGCCACCGCAAGTTCTACGACGAATACAATGCGGTGCTGGACATGCCGGCAGAATACTATCTGGAAACCATCAAGACGGTGTTCCAGGATTTCAGCCTGCCGCAAGGCGCCTGGGAAATCGAAGGGAAGCTGGTCCGTCCGCAGGATATCAAGACGGTGGCGCTGTTCACCATCGAAGGCGAACTGGACGACATTTCCGGCCCGGGGCAAACCCAGGCAGCCCACGACCTGTGCAGCGCCATTCCGAAAGCCAAGAAGCAGCATTTCACCGCTGAAAAATGCGGCCATTTCGGCATCTTCTCCGGCCGCCGCTGGCGCGAGATCATTTGCCCGAAAATAACCGCGTTCATCAAAGCCAACGCCTGAACGTTAGCGCTATCTGCCGACGTCGTGGCCATGAAGCCGTTCCTTGCACAGGAACGGCTTTGTTTTTTTAATTCACTGGAAAGTATTATTCAGCAACGCTTTGCGGCCAATTTATGAAATCAATTATTTCCGCAAGCCACAGTATTTTCCGCAAAGTCAATTTTACAAACAGATCGACACTCTACTCGTAGAAGTTGTTATGCAGCTTCATGTTTGGCAATTGGGATAGCTTTCTTTGCGCGAAATCTTATTCTTGGAAATATTGAATTGGAAATTACTGGAAGCCAGAACATCAACCAGATACCATATGATGAAAAATATGCATCTTCGAAAACTGTCATCATGAGCGGGTACAGGGATAACGCATAGAGGTATATCGATAGAGGGCTCCCCCAAGATCGATAACGCATATAAAGACGTTGGTGAAATATGCCAAAGAAAATGAACAGGCATAAAACGCCGATTGACCCAAAATCATGGGTCACTGGGAACAGTGCGCTATATGTGTTGCAATTGAATGGGATCTGCGCAAACTCATTGACTGGATCGCGTGGCAACAGGTCAAACACCGGCCGCAAGAATGAAGGCATCATTGACAAGCCGTCGACTGTCGGGCTTCCAGTGCTCAGGAAATTATTGAAGCATGATAGGCTACTGAATAAATATACCTGCAGATTCCAGCCGATCTGATCCATTAACCCATCATCGCCCTCGCCCTTGCCAAGAACTACGGCAATACCCAAAAATAGCACCACAAATAGGGCGGCAAAAATTAACATATGCCGGGTCTTAATTGCCCCCCGGCGCTTCAGAATTGCGATTGCCGCGATCGTAAACACAAGCAATTGCAGCCGGCCTGTTGTTAAAATCGAGGTGATCGTGCCGACAATCATCAATAACGTTACCAATTTGCGATTCAAGTTCTCTGTATAGCAAAGAAAATAAAGGCAAAAGGCAGAATAAATAATCAATAATTTTATGGCTATTTCATAGGTCTGCAGGCCGGCGAATTTTGCATTGATGATCGCCAGACGTATGGCTATAGGTGATGTTGATTCAGCGTTAGTTACGAACCAATAAATTACGCCTACAAATAAGAATGGCGAAAAATAGATAAAGCGGTTTATCCATCTTGGAGAAGCGTATCTGATGCGAGATGGTTTTTCAGGTAGCTTGAAACGGCTCGCGCCAAATGTCCCAATGAGGAACCCAGTCATTGCGATAGCAACAATTATCCATGCCTCATCCAAAAACGGGTCAAAGGATTCAGCCCAAAAATAATGCACTACGATCTGGGGAATCCATAAGAGCAAAAATAAGAAGGATGGAGAAAGCATAGTGCTGCCTTAAATATCTAAGAAACACTATTTTACACCACACAACATTACCCTCTGATTTGGCGTACCTGAGCGGGCAGCGCCCTGCCGATGTTCTCAAGCTTTTTTCATTTGACGTGGCGCCGCCATGCAGCGCCGGCATTGCAGCCCCGGTATAATACGGGCTATGTTGTCATCACCCAGCCTCCCGCCACAAGTGCCCGCGCCATCTTCGCCCTCCCTCGCCGACCGCATCGAAGCGCTGCTGCCGCAGACGCAATGCACCAAGTGCGGCTATCCTGCCTGCCGGCCGTATGCCGAAGCTGTCGCCGACGGCAGCGCCGGTTACAACCAGTGTCCGCCCGGCGGCAAGGAAGGCGTAGCCCGCCTGGCGCAACTGCTGCAACGGCCGGTCATCCCGCTCAATCCTCTGAACGGCGCCGAGCGGCCGCGGCCGGTAGCGGTCATCGATGAAGCCGCCTGCATCGGCTGCACCCTCTGCATCCAGGCTTGTCCGGTCGATGCCATCGCCGGCGCCGCCAAGCAGATGCACACGGTGATTGCCGAGCTCTGCACCGGCTGCGACCTGTGCGTGGCTCCCTGCCCGGTGGACTGTATTGCGATGATGGATGTCAGCGGCGAGCAAACCGGCTGGGATGCATGGAGCCAGCAGCAGGCCGACGCTGCGCGCGCGCGCCATGACTTCCACAGCTTCCGGCTACGCCGCGAGAAACAGGAAAATGATGACCGGCTGGCAGCCAAGGCGGCAGAAAAACTGAAGGCAGTCGCAGCCGAGGCGGTAACGACGCCAGAACAGCAAGCCGAGCAGCAGCGCAAGAAAGCCATCATCCAGGCCGCCATCGAACGCGCTCGCCTGAAGAAAGAACAACAAGCCGGACAGGCTGCCAAGGACTCCCTATGAACGCCGAAAAACGCCGGGAAATATTCACCCGCCTGCGCGCAGCGCTGCCGCATCCGACTACCGAACTGGAATACACCTCGCCGTTCGAATTGCTGATCTCGGTGATCCTGTCGGCGCAAGCGACCGACGTCTCGGTCAACAAGGCAACTCGCAAACTGTACCCGATCGCCAATACGCCGGCGCAAATCCATGCGCTCGGCATCGACGGCCTGATCCCGTACATCCAGACCATCGGCCTGTACCGCACCAAGGCCAAGAACGTGATCGAAACCTGCCGCATGCTGGTGGAGCTGCACGACGGCCAGGTGCCGCGCACCCGCGAACAGCTGGAAGCGCTGCCCGGCGTCGGCCGCAAGACTGCCAACGTGGTGCTCAATACCGCCTTCGGCGTGCCGACGATTGCCGTCGACACGCATATTTTCAGGGTCTCCAACCGCACGGGCATCGCACCGGGCAAGGATGTCGACGCGGTGGAACACAAGCTGATGAAGCTGGTGCCCGCCGAGTTCCTGCTGGACGCCCATCACTGGCTGATCCTGCATGGCCGCTATACTTGCATCGCGCGCAAGCCGCTCTGCTGGAACTGCAGCATCGCCGACCTGTGCGACTTCAAGGCGAAAACGCCGCTGCCGGAAAAAGGGGTCTGAATCCATGCCGCACTCTCATCCACATACCGAACATCACTTTGAAGCGAGCGACACCGTACGCGATATCGTGATCGGCATGGCCGACGGCCTCACCGTGCCATTCGCGCTGGCCGCCGGCATCAGCGGCGCGGCGGTCGGCATCGACATCGTAGTCACCGCCGGCGTCGCGGAAATTGCCGCCGGCTCGATCGCCATGGGCCTGGGCGGCTACCTGGCCGGGCGCACCCAGCGCCAGCACTACTACGCTGAGCGCGAGCGCGAAGAACAGGAAATCCTCAAGGTGCCGCATCGCGAGCGCAAGGAAGTGATCGACATCATGGCGCAATACGGCGTCACCAAACAGGAATGCGAACCGATGCTGGCCGGGCTGGAACGCAACCCGATAGCCTGGCGCGATTTCATGATGCGCTTTGAACTGGGGCTGGAAGAACCGCAAGCCGGCGCCGCCAGGAAAAGCGCCATCACCATCGCCCTCTCCTACCTGGTGGGCGGCCTGATTCCGCTGGCGCCGTACATGCTGATGCACTCGATTCCGCAAGCGCTGGCGGCTTCCACCGTCGTCACCCTGCTGGCCTTGTTTATCTTCGGCTTCCTGAAAGGCAGCGTCACCGGCACCGGCGCTGTCAAATCGGCGCTGCAGACCTTGATGGTGGGCGGCCTGGCCGCCGCAGCAGCCTTTTCCATCGCCAGACTGATCAGTTAATTATTCATGTTTAATCCCTCCCAAGACGATGTCCGCCGTTTTTTCTGCGAGACCTACCGCAAGCATCACGCCGGTGAAATCCTGACGCCGCTGGAAGCCATCGCCAGCGACTGGCTGGCGCAGCATCCCGAATACGCCGGCGACCTGAAAGATGTCGACGCCGCGCTCGGCGCCGACTATTCGGTGGAGAGCGGCCAGACCAATCCCTTCCTGCACCTGTCGATGCATCTGTCGATCGCCGAACAGATCTCGATCGACCAGCCGCCAGGAATAAAAGCCGCCGCCATTGCACTGACACAAAGACTGCAATCGGAGCACGAGGCGCATCACCACATCATGGAATGCCTGGGCGAGATGATCTGGAACTCGCAGCGCAGCGGCCTGCCGCCGGATGGCGCCGCCTATATCGAGTGCGTGAAAAAGCGCCTGTAAAAAAACGCCCGGACACTGGCAAGTATCCGGGCGCACAAGCCCAAGGGGACGCTTGGGTGGGAAATCTTCTTTCTAGCAAATCAATGCCGGCCCGTTGCCTCCTCGGCTGCGGGCTGCGGATCGTCCTCGTCGCGGCGATGGAACAGTTGATACAGGATCGGCAGCACCAGCAAGGTCAGGATGGTCGACGACAAAATTCCGCCGATCACCACCGTCGCCAGCGGCCGCTGCACCTCGGCGCCCGTGCCGGTGGCGATCGCCATCGGCACGAAGCCTAGCGAAGCCACCAGCGCCGTCATCAGCACCGGCCGCAAACGGGTCAGCGCGCCTTCCCGTATCGCCAGGTCGAGGCCACGGCCTTCCTCGCGCAAGCTGCGGATGAAAGCAATCATCACCAGTCCGTTCAGCACCGCCACCCCGCACAGCGCAATGAAGCCGACCGCCGCCGAAATCGACAAGGGAATCCCGCGTAGCCACAGGGCGACGATGCCGCCGGTCAGTGCGAACGGAATGCCGCTGAATACCAGCAGGCCGTCCTTGACGTTGCCAAACATCGCAAACAGCAGGGTAAACACCAGCAGCAGGGCTACCGGAATCACGATCTGCAGCCGTTGCGTGGCCGATTGCAGCTGCTCGAACTGGCCGCCCCAGCTGGTCCAGTAGCCGGACGGGATCTTGACCTGCCGTTGCAGCCTGGTCTCGGCCTCGCTCACAAACGAGCCGATATCGCGGCCACGCACGTTCGCGCTCACCACAATCCGCCGCTTGCCGTTTTCGCGGCTGATCTGGTTAGGTCCAGGCGCCAGTTCCAGGCTGGCTACTTCGCCCAGCGGAATGTAGCTGGTGCGCCCTTCTCCGCCGGCGCTGCGCGGCAAGGAGATCGGCAGGCGCTTGAACGCTTCCAGGTCGCTGCGCAGCTCTTCCGGCAAGCGCACCACGATATCGAAGCGGCGGTCGCCCTGGAACAAGGTGCCGGCTTCCTTGCCGCCGATCGCGGTAGCGACCACATCCTGCACATCGGCCACATTGAGACCGTAGCGCGCGGTCTTGTCGCGGTCGATATTCACGGTCAGCATCGGCAGGCCGGAAGTCTGTTCGATTTTCACTTCCGCCGCGCCGGCGATCTTGCCCAGCACCGCAGAGACCTTGTCGGCAGTGTCGTTCAAGACAGTCATGTCGTCGCCGAAAATCTTGACCGCGACGTCGCTGCGCACGCCCGAGATCAGTTCGTTGAAGCGCAGCTGGATAGGCTGGGAAAACTCATAGTTATTGCCCGGCACATTGTTGGCCGCTTCCTGGATCGCTGCCAGCAGTTCCGGCCTTGTCTTTTTCGGCTTAGGCCAGCTGGCTTCCGGCTTGAGCATGATGTAGCCATCGGAAATGTTCGGCGGCATCGGATCGGAAGCGATTTCCGCCGTGCCGCTGCGAGCGAACACGCGTTCGATTTCCGGGAACTGCCGCTTCAGCGTGCTTTCCAGCTGCTTTTGCATTTCCAGCGACTGCGTCAGGCTGGTGCCAGGGATGCGCAAGGCCTGGATCGCAATATCGCCTTCATTCAGGCTCGGCACGAATTCACTGCCAAGGCGCGTCGCCAGCACCCCGGACAGCAGCAGCACTGCAAGCGCGCTGCCCAGCACCAGGGTTTTGCGTTGCATGACCCATTCCAGCACCGGCGCATAGAAGCGCTTGGCGCCGCGCATCAGGAAGTTTTCAGTTTCCGATACGCGCTTGCCGATGAACAAGGCCACCGCCGCCGGGATAAAGGTAATCGACAAGATCATTGCGCCGACCAGGGCGATCACTACCGTCAAGGCCATCGGATTGAACATCTTGCCTTCGACGCCGGTCAGAGCGAAGATCGGCAGGTAGACCACCATGATGATGACCTGGCCGAACAGCAAAGGCCGGCGCGCTTCCTTGGATGCCGCAAAGACTTCATGGAAGCGCTCGCTGCGGGTCAGGGGTCGGCCGTGATGCGCCTGCGCGTGGGCTAGCCGCCGCACGCAGTTTTCCACGATCACCACCGCACCGTCGATGATGATGCCGAAGTCGAGCGCGCCCAGGCTGAGCAGGTTGGCGCTCACCTTGTACTGCACCATGCCGGTGAAGGTGAACAGCATAGCCAGCGGGATCACCATCGCAGTGATGATGGCGGCGCGCATATTCCCGAGGAACATGAAGAGGATGGCGATCACCAGGATGGCGCCTTCCAGCAGATTCTTCTTGACGGTATTGATCGCCTTGTCGACCAGCACCGTGCGGTCATATACCGTGACAGCCTCGACGCCCGCAGGCAGGCTGCGGTTGATTTCCACCATCTTGCGGTCGACGGCCTGCGACACAGCCCGGCTGTTCTCGCCGATCAGCATGAAGACCGTCCCCAGCACCACTTCCCTGCCGTTCTCGGTGGCGGCGCCGGTGCGCAGCTCACGTCCGATGGCGACCTCGCCGACATCGCGGATGCGGATCGGCACGCCCTGCACATTGCCCAGGATGATGTTGCGTATGTCGTCCATCGAACTGACCTGGCCCGGGGCCCGGATCAGCAGCTGCTCGCCGCGTTTTTCGATATAGCCGGCGCCGACATTGCTGTTGTTGCGGTCCAGCGCCGTCACGATATCCTGCAGGGTCAGGCCGTACGACGCCAACTTCTCCGGCTGCGGCGCCACCTGATATTCCTTGGCGAAGCCGCCGATCGAATTGATTTCAGTAACGCCGCTGACATTGCGCAACTGCGGCTTGATGATCCAGTCCTGTATTTCTCGCAGGTCGGTGGCCGTGTAAGCGCCGCCGTCAGGTTTCCTTGCGCCGTCTTTGGCTTCCACCGTCCACAGATAGATTTCGCCGAGGCCGCTGGAGATCGGCCCCATGGCCGGCGCCACCCCGGCAGGCAGCTTGCCCCTGGCTTCCTGGATCCGCTCATTGACCAGCTGGCGAGCGAAATAGATGTCGGTGCCGTCCTTGAAAATCACTGTCACCTGGGACAGGCCGTAACGCGACAGGGAGCGGGTCTGCTGCAGATGCGGCAAGCCAGACATGACTGTCTCTATCGGAAAGGTGACCCGCTGTTCGGTTTCCAGCGGTGAATAACCGGGCGCGGCGGTATTGATCTGCACCTGCACATTGGTGATGTCCGGCACTGCATCGATAGGCAGTTTCTGGTAGTTGTAGATGCCGAGTGCCGCCATCGCGAACACGGCCAGCATGATCAGCCAGCGCTGCTCGATCGAGAATCGTATGATGCGTTCAAACATGGGATCCGGTCCTTGGTATGCGCTTAGTGTGCGTGTTCGGCGCTGCTCTTGCCGAGTTCCGATTTGAGAACGAAACTGCCCTCGGCCGCATAACGCGTGCCTGCCTTGAGCCCCTTGACGATCTCCACCTGCCTGCCGTCGGCGCGCCCGGTGCTGACCGGCTGCACCATGAAGCCGTCGGCGATGCGGACGAACACCACCTGCTTGCCGTCCAGCGCCTGTATCGCTTGCGGCGGCACCGCCACCGCTACCTCGACATCGCTGGAAACCACGTCGACATTGACGAACAAGCCCGGCCGCCAAGCCATGTCCGGATTCGCCAGGGTGACGCGGGCCTTGGCAGTGCGGGTCTGCTCGCCCAGCAGCGCGCCGACGTAGGAAATGCTGCCGCTCGCGCTCGACTCGAAGGCGGTGGCATTGATCTGGACTTTCTCACCCAGCCGCACCAGGTTCAGGTCCTTGGCTGGCACGATGATCTCGGCCCACACGGTGCTCAGGTCGGAAATGGTGAAAATGCTGGCATCGGCAGCCACCGCTTCGCCCAGGGCGATGTGCTTCTCGGTCACCAGGCCGCTGAACGGCGCCCGGATTTCGTAACGGTTCAAGGCGCCGCCGTTGCCGGCGCCGGTGCCCAGCACATTCAATTTCTGGCGTGCATTCTGCAGCGCGATTTCTGCCTCGTTCATGACCTGGCGCGCCTGCTGGTAATCCTGCTCCGCCGAGATCTTTTCTTCCCACAGCTTTTTTTCACGTTCATAGGTGGTGCGGGCAAAGGTGAAACGCTTCTGCGCCGCCAGCAGTTCGCTGCGCTGCTCCGCCAGGCCTGTGCTGGCGACCACCGCCAGCAGCTGTCCCTGCTTGACCTGCTGCCCCAGGTTGACGGCTACCTGCTCGACGACGCCCGCCAGGCGCGGCACCACGTGCGCGGTCTTGTCTTCATTGAAGCGGATTTCTCCCGGCAGCGTAATGGCTGTCTTGACTCGCGCAGCGCCGGCACTTCCCAGCTTGACGCCGGATGCCGCCACCTGCGCCTGGTTCAGTTCAATCTTTCCTTCTTCCTGTGCGAATGCCGCCTGCAGCTTCTGCCCGCCATATTGCAGCCGGAACTTGGCATCGAACACATGCGGCTCCGCAATCGCCACGCTGCTGCGGAGAGAACCGTTTTTCGACACGAAGCTGATGTTCTCGACCACGCCATCGGGCCGCAGCAGTTGTAGCGTCAATGTAGCGCCATCCGGCGCCAACGCCTTGCCGCCGTTGAACAGCCAGGCTTGAAAGTGCGCCTCTCCCGCCGCTTCCTCCATACTCACTTCCAGCGCCAGCTTATCCTCGGTAAACATTCTGCCGCCGTGCGGTCCCTTGCTAGCGGCCTCTGCTTTCTGATGATGCTCGCCGTCCGCATGCTGATTGGCATGGCCGTGTTTTTCGGCCGCCGTCTCGCCGTGGTGTTCGCCGTCGCCATGGGCAACCGCATCGCGGTGCACCTCTTCCTTTTCCTCCTGGCTGGACTCGTTGGCGCTGCTGAAATACAGCCCGCCTGCTAACAGGAGGAGAATGGCCGTCGCGGCTGCGATAGCTTTTCTTTTGCTCAAATTGATTTTCATATCGGCTGTTTACAAAGAGTCGGTTGACGGGAAAGCGCCTGCCACGCGCTCTATCTCAGTGGCAGCACGATGGGTTTCCGCGAGGGCGCGCAGCGCTTGCGATTTGGCCTGGAACAGCACGCGCTGGGCATCCAGCACTTCCAGGAAGCTGAACTTGCCGAGTTCAAAGCCCTTGGTTGTAATCTCATAGGTGTTTTGTGCAGCCGGCAGGATCTCGCCTTGGAAGGCGGCCACCTGTTGCCGGCCCAGCTTGAGCCGCTCATAAGCGTCGCGCAGCTCGCCATCCAGCTTCAGCTGGGCGCCGCGCAGCTCATCGCGCGCCTTGTCGGCGCGCTGCAAGGCTTCCTGCAGATTGCCTTGATTACGGTCGAACACAGGGATGGGCACCGACAGGCCGAAGATCATCTGGTTTTGCCGGTTTTCTTCTACCCGCTTGCCGCCAATGCTGACCGTGACATCGGGGATGCGGCGGCTGCGCTCAAGCTGGACCAGCGCCTGGCGGCGCTCGACTTCCACTCGGGTCTTCACAAAGGCTGGAGAGTTCTGCAAGCGCTCCAGCGCGACTGCCAGATCGGGCAAGTCGGGCAGATCATTGATATGGCCGTCGACTGTAGAAAAGGCCGGCGCCATATCGCCCCAGGTTGCCGCCAGCGTCCGCCGCGCGATATTCAGGCTGCTGTTCGCTTGCTGCAGCTCCACCCGCACACCCGCCTCGGCGACGCGTGCCTTGGTGGCTTCGATCGGCGCCACCTTGCCGGCAGCGACGCGCTTGGCTGTAATGTCGCTCGCGCGTTGGGCCAGTTGCAAGGAATTTTGCAGCAGTTGCAGGTTCTCCTGCGCTTCCAGCGCAGCAAAATAAGCGCCTACCACAGCGCCCTGGACATCGGCGCGCTTGATCAGATAATCGGCTCGCGCTGCGTCGCGCCCCTTTTCAGCCGCCTTGATGCGGGCGTCGCGCTTGCCGCCGAGTTCCAAGGTCTGGTTCAGCTGTACGGTGGTAGTCCTGGTCGCCTTGCGAGTATCTTCCAGCAGGGCCGAGACTTGCGGGTTGGGCCTGGCGCCGGCTTGCAGAATCGACGCCTCGACCGCCTTTACTTCCAGCGCCGCGGCGGCCAGTTCTGGATTGTTCTTGAAAGCCTGCAGCAACGCTTGCTGCAGCGTCAGCGGCCCCGCCATTTCATCGCTGCCAAGGCGCGGCAGCTTGTAGTTGATAACTGGCTGCGGGCCAGTGATCGGCGCCAATGTCGGAGCAGCTTCCTGCGCCAATGACGGTTGGCATACCAATACCGCGAAACCGAGCGGCAAGAAAAACTTGTGCATGGTCTACTCCAAAAAAGACCGGGATGGCTCGGACTGCACGACGCGACTGGTTTGCGCCGCGCCATGGAATCCGCTTCATCAACCAGCCCCCTGAGTAAATCGGTTCAATCCAGGACGCTGGAAAGCTGGTTATCGGATACGCCGCTCAGGCGCCCGAGTGAATCGTCTTTTTCGGACCGTCTTCTTTATGGTCGTGCGCAGAAGACTTCGCCGGTTTGCCGTCGGCCTGGGCCTGTTTTTTGTCCATGCGGTCTTTTGTTTCTGCGCTGGCATTCTGGACGACTGCTCCCGCCGGCTTTTCAGCTACCGGGGCTTGCGCCATCGCGATTCCCGAAGCAGACAACAGTGCGACGATGGAAAATAGTTGTTTAGCGTTCATGTCAATCTCCAAAAATTAAAGGGTTTCAACGAGCAGCCCTTATCTGGGCCGCATCGTTGAAGCAAAGTGTAGGAAGAAGACGGAAACGGGATGGTGACGGCGGGATTACGGTTTTGTAATCCACCGCCACGGCTTTATGGAAGATAATCAGGGTTCAACCCGGACAACAGAAGGATGAAACATGCGTATCCTGCTGGTAGAAGATGAACCAAAAGCTGGCGAATACCTGCGCAAAGGATTGACCGAATCCGGTTACGTGGTCGACTGGGTGCAGACCGGCGCCGACGGCCTGCATTGCGCCACCACGGAAGGCTACGACCTGATCGTGCTGGACGTCATGCTGCCCGGCATGGACGGCTGGCTGGTGATCCGCGAATTGCGCAAGACCCATTCGACGCCGGTGTTGTTTCTTACCGCACGCGACGAAGTCGACGACCGCATCAAGGGCCTGGAACTGGGCGCGGACGATTACCTGGTCAAACCCTTTGCTTTTGCCGAACTGGTGGCCCGCATCCGCACGCTGCTGCGGCGCGGTCCGATCCGCGAATCGGACACGCTGCAGATCGCCGACATGGAAATCGACGTCATGAAGCGCCGCGTCACCCGCAATGGCGAAAGGATCGACCTCACCACCAAGGAATTTTCCTTGCTGTATCTGATGGCCAAGCGCCAGACCGAGGTTTTGTCGCGCTCGCTGATTGCCTCGCAGGTCTGGGACATGAATTTCGACAGCGACACCAATGTGGTCGATGTCGCCATCCGCCGCCTGCGCATCAAGATCGACGAACCCTATGCCCGCCCCCTGATACATACCGTGCGCGGCATGGGCTACGTGCTGGAGGACCGCGCTTGAAGCCATCGGCGCCGCGCTCGCTGACGGTACGCCTGGCGCTGCTGTTTGCGCTGGCGACCTTGCTCACGTTCACCCTGGTCGGCAGCTATCTGTACTATTCGCTGGCGCGCCAGCTGGAGAGCCATGACGACCAGGAGTTGCTGGGCAAGATCGAGCTGATGCGGCACCTGGTCGGCAAGGCCGGTTCGGTGCAGGCGATCCGCGACGATCCGCACCTGTTCATGGATGCCGCACTCGGCCACAACGATCTGCTGTTGATACTGCGCAGCGCGGACGGCGCGCCGCTGCTCGATACGCAACCCGCCGCCGGCAGCCTGCCCGCCCTGCCGCTCAGCCCCATCGACCAGACCCCGGACCAGCAAGCCAGGAAGAACCTGCGCACCTCCACCGGCATGCCGGTGCGCGCCACGGCGCTGTGGGGCAAGATCGACCGCAGCGGCGAGCAGGTGCAAATCATTGTCGCTCACAATGTCAGCGACAGCCTGACCATGCTTGACAGCTATCGCAAGCAGATTATCGGGGCCGCATTGTGCGGCGCCCTGCTGGCGGCTTTGCTGGGATATGTGCTGGTGCGCCGTGGCCTGCGCACTACCCGCCTGATCGCCCAGCAGGCGCATTCGATCACCGCCCAGCGCCTTGACCGCAGCCTCGACGTCGCCAGTGCGCCGTACGAATTGCAGCAGCTGGTGGCGGCTTTCAACGGCATGCTGGACCGCCTGCACGACAGCTTTCAGCGGCTGTCGCAGTTTTCCGCCGATCTGGCGCACGACCTGCGTACGCCTATCAACAACCTGATGGTGCAAACCCAGGTGGCGCTGGCGCAGCCTCGGAACGCGGAAGAATACCAGGGACTGCTGGTATCGAATGTCGAGGAATACGAGCGGCTGGCGCGCATGCTGGACAATATGCTGTTCCTGGCGCGTGCCGACAATGCGCATGCGGCGGCCGCCTGCGAGCAGCTCGACTGCCGTCACGAATTGCAACGCATCGCCGATTATTTTGAAGGCGTGGCGGAGGACAGCGGCGTGCGCCTGCGTATTGCGGCGACCGGCACAGTGCATGCAGATCCGATGCTATTGCGGCGCGCCATCGGCAATCTGGTCGCCAACGCAATCCGCTACACGGCGGCGGGCCAGGCCATCCTCCTGGAAGCGCAGCCGCAAGCCCACGGCACCAGCATCCGGATCGGCAATCCGGGAACCCAGATTGCCGAGTCCGCCATTCCGCGCCTGTTTGACCGTTTCTACCGCGCCGACCCTGCCCGCAGCGATTCGGCCTCGTCGGCCGGCCTCGGCCTGGCCATCGTGCAATCGATCATGAAACTGCACGGCGGCCGGGTTGAACTCAGCCGTTCAGCTGACCAGTTGACCGTGTTTACGCTGTACTTCCCCAATCCTGGGGCATAAAAAAACCACGCAGGAACGATTGCGTGGTTTTTATTCTGTCCCTGCCCTGGGTCCGGTTTGCTTTACTTGCGCAGCACCAGAGTCGTCGGCAGGCTGTGCAGGTAGGCTGCAATGTCCTGCACATCCTGATGCGATAAAGCCTTGGCCTGGCCGCTCATGATGGCGTTGCTGCGGCCGTTGGGACCATCGCTGCCGCGCTGATAAGCGATCAGGGCGTGCTGCAGGTAATCCTGCGGCTGGCCGGCCAGCTTGGGATAGCTGGGATCGATCGGGCTGTGGAAGTCGGCGCCGTGGCAGGAGGCGCAGGCATATTTTTTCGTCGCCGCTTCGCCGGCTGCGATATTGCCTGCAGCATGGGCACTCACGAACGCACTGGTGGAAAGCAGGAACGCCACGCCAGCAAGAGTCTTTTTCATTGTGTGGGTCCCTTATTTTTGCTGCGAATAGTAAGCTGCAATATCCGCCATGTCCTGGTCGGACAGGCTGGCCGCGATGCCACGCATGGTCGGCATCTTGCGGTCGCCCTTTTTATAGGCGATCAATGCATTTTCAATGTATTTCGCCGACTGCCCGCCTAGCATGGGCACTTGATAGACTTCCGGGAAGGTGGCCTTATAGCCGGGAATGCCATGGCAGCCGATACACATCGATATCTTGTTTTCCGCTGCCTTAGCGTTGCCGACCACATCCGCTGCCGCGGCCATGTTGGCAAGACCCGCAAGCGCGAGAAGTGCAATTAGTTTTTTCATAGTAGCTGGGTAATTGTAGCGAAAACGTTTATTCGAAACTGCCACGAATACTGCCTCAAATGCCAGGAGATATACAGCGCAAGCAAGGCATATATGGCCTATGCCGCGTGGCATATACTGCGCAGGCAAGGAATAAGGTAGCCCTGCCTGACGCCGACCGCCGTCGCCACCCTACACCAAAACCGGCTAATTTTACCCCAAGAAACATGCATAGTCCACGCCCGCTGATGTCACCCAGACAGCATCGGCGGCGCAGCCTCAGTCCCTGTCTGAAGCCCCCGTATTTCCATGGAATTGCCGGCTTTTGGCGGAAGTTGTCCGCTGCCGGCTCTTTTGGCAGCAAGCAGGCAAGTAAGGCAGGTAAGCCGCGTCAGCCGTGACGGCTGCCGGGATGCCTGTCCGGCGGCGTCGAATCCGACGATTGCCCCGCGCCCGCCTGCCGCGTATCGCCGGAAATCGTATCGGCAGCATCCGATGCTGCCTGCGCCCCTGGTTTGGCCGCAGCCATGGCCGCTTCAGGAAACAGGAAGGAGCGCGGCGAGGCGCTGACACGGCGCAGCACCGCCCGGAACACCAGCCGCCTGATACGCGCCGGCACGTCGCGCGCGCGCAAGGCGAGGGTCAGCGCGCAGGCAAATGAGACGCCGACATTCAAGATGCCGATACTGGCAATCCCGGCCACCGCCAGCCAGAACTGCGGCGCCGCCAGCGCCTCCCAACCGAGGCTGCTGGCGGCGGCAGTCAGGCTGCCGGTGGCCAGCGTCACGTGCCGCACATCCAGCGGCAGGCCGAAGAACTGCGCCAGCACCGGCGTCATCCCCAGCAGCAAGCCGAGCGAGACGTTGCCGGCAATCTGCGCCACATTGCGGTCCAGCCAGCCGGCCCAGCGCTCCGCCCGCATCGCGCCCAGCACATACACCAGGCGACGCTGGTGCGCCAGCGCTTCGCGCAGGCGGCGCAAGGCAAACCAGTTGTCGGCAAAGCCGGAAGCCAGGCTCGACAGCCATAGCAGGATGCCGGTGAAGGCGGCAAACAGGGGCGTCGGCCCGATCACCGACAAGCTGTGCAGGCTGGCATGGGCATGTTCCGCCGTCATCATGGGAGCATCGGTGGTCAGCAGGATGAGGCCGGAAATGAGCAGCATCACCGGGATCACGCCCATCAGGTTGCCGAATACGGCCGCCGCCTGCGAGCGCAGCAGCTGGGCGATTTCAGCCAGCAAGGCACGCAGGCCTTCGACCGTATCCAGCTGTCCCATCTTGGATGCCAGCACCGGCGCCGTCACCGCCGGCTGCTTGGTGGCCAGGACGCCGCCAACGGCGGAAATCGCCATGAAGCTGACCGCATAATTCAGCGACGCAAAAATACCCTCGAAAAAACGGGCGGCGCCGAGCGCTGTCACCATGGATTTGCCGAGCACGGTAAACGCCGTGATGACGCCGCCGCGGCCGGCGGCTTTCAGCATCGCCCGGTATTCCTTGCTGTCGCGCGCGATGTAGTGCTCGCCGTGGTCGGCATTGCGCTCGACCATCTTGCGCGCCAGCAGAGAGAAGCTGCGCCGTATCAAACCGCGCACCGAAGAACGCTGGTGATGCGCCGCGATCAGGTCGCCCAGCAAGGCCTGAACCTGCCCGTCCTGCCGGCCGCCGTTGCCGTTGTTGTAGATCACGGAACGCAGATCGGTCAGCAGCGCCATGCGCGTCAGCTGGGCCCGCATGCGTTCGACCCGGTAAACCAGGCTGACCGACACTCCGTGTTCGTCCAGGTGGGCGTAGATGCGGTCGGTCTGCGCCTGGCAGACTGCGATCAGCATGCGCACGCTGCGCAGCGCTGCCTCATCGCGCGGGTTGACGTACAAATAGGTTTCCAGCTCGCGCCGCAGCACCATGAACGGCGTTGCCTGCAGCGGCATCTTGGGATCCAGTTTCTGCCGGAACGCCTTGCTGATGCCGTCCGCCAGCACCATGGTGGCCAGGTAGATCAGCGCTTCATCGATCTGCTTCTGGTAGTTGTGGGCGATACCGTCGTCGGCCATCAGCTTCCATAGCTGCGCTACGCTGTGACGGTCCAGCGCCAGCAGCCAGTCGGCATCTTCCGGGGTCGGAAACAGCACAGTGAAAAGTGCAGACAAGTCCGCTTCGAACGGCGGTTTCGGCAATGCCAGCTTGACGATATGCTCGGACAGTTCGCTGAAGAATGCAGGCTCGTGCGGCAGGCCGGTGGCGCAAAACAGTTCCGGCCCGGCGGCTTCGCGCAAGGTCTTCTGCAAGGTCGCCTGCACTACCCGGCGCAGATCGCGGTTGCCGTCCAGCCATTGCAGCAGGAAATGCAGTCGCTCCTGCCTGAAACGCAGCCGGCCGGCCTCGTCCAGCATGGATACCTTGGGCACATGGCGCAGCCAGTGGACCACGTCGATGATCCAGTCGGCGCGTTCCTGCCAGGCAGAAAAGGGATTGGCGCGACGCATCAAAGCGTCGACTTGCCGGGTGTAATGCCGGCTATCGGCCTGGCGCTGCTCGCCGTGCCGGAAGCGGCGCCACATCACCCGCAGGCGTAGAAGAAGAAATTTCATTGGCTATCGCTCATTGACTATCTAGGTGACGGTGGAGGCAGGTTGCTTGATTGCGATGACAACGTTCGATGACAACGTTTTATCGCTGCCACGATTGGAACCGTCGGGGCCAGCCAATTGGCCATCTCGTTTATACTCGACTTTATTTGCTTACACATGACTATCCACAATGCGACCTGAGACACGTTTTGAAAGTTCCGCCAGTTACGTTGCAACCGACGACCTGAAACTAGCCGTTAACGCCGCGCTGACGCTGCAAAGACCGCTGCTGATCAAGGGCGAGCCGGGCACCGGCAAAACCATGCTGGCGGAAGAAGTCGCCGCCGCGCTCGACATGCCTTTGATGCAATGGCATATCAAATCGACCACGAAAGCCCAGCAAGGCCTGTACGAGTACGATGCCGTGTCGCGCCTGCGCGATTCCCAGCTGGGCGACGCCAGGGTCAAGGACATCCACAACTACATCGTCAAGGGCGTCTTGTGGCAAGCGTTCAACGCGGACGAACAAGTGGTGCTGCTGATCGATGAGATAGACAAAGCGGACATCGAGTTCCCCAACGATTTGTTGCGCGAGCTCGACCGCATGGAATTTTACGTCTACGAAACACGTGAAATGGTGCGCGCCAAGCATCGGCCGCTGGTGATCATCACCTCCAACAATGAAAAGGAATTGCCGGACGCCTTCCTGCGCCGCTGTTTTTTCCATTACATCAAGTTTCCGGACAAGGCGACCATGCAGGAGATCGTCAACGTGCACTTCCCGCATCTGAAAAAGGATTTGCTGGCGCAGGCGCTGGAAACCTTTTACCAGGTGCGCGATGTGGCCGGCCTGAAAAAGAAGCCGTCCACCTCCGAATTGCTCGACTGGCTCAAGCTGCTGCTGGCGGAAGACATCCCGCCGGAAGCGCTGCACAGCAGCGACGCCAAAGCGGTGGTGCCGCCCTTGCATGGCGCCCTGCTGAAGAACGAACAAGATGTGCATCTGTTCGAGCGCCTGGTTTTCATGGCAAGAAAGAACCGGTAATCGGATAGACAAGCGCGAACAACCAACATGCTGATCGATTTCTTCTTCACCTTGAAAGACGCCAGGATTCCGGTGTCGATCAAGGAATTCCTGATCCTTCTGGAAGCACTGCAAAAGAAGGTCATTTCACCGACGCTGGATAATTTCTATTATCTGGCGCGCACCACCCTGGTCAAGGACGAAGCCCATTTCGACAAGTTCGACCAGGCTTTCGGCCGTTATTTCAAAGGCATCCAGACCATCTTTGAAAAGAACGCCGAAATCCCGCTGGACTGGCTGGTGCAGCGCATGAAACGCGAGCTGTCGCCGGAACAGCTGGCGCAGCTGGAAAAATTCGGCTACGACAAGCTGATGGACCGCCTCAAGGAGTTGCTGGAAGAGCAAAAAGGCCGGCACGAAGGCGGCAACAAATGGATAGGCACCGGCGGCACATCGCCGTTCGGCCACGGCGGCAGCAATCCCGAAGGGATCCGCATCGGCGGCAGCGGCGGCAACCGCACCGCGGTCAAGGTGTGGGATGCGCGCGCCTATCGCGACTATGACGATGAGCGCGAGCTAGGCACGCGCAACATCAAGGTCGCCCTGCGCCGCCTGCGCAAGTTCGCGCGCGAAGGCATCGCCGAAGAACTGGCGCTGGACGACACCATCCGCGCCACCGCCAACAACGCCGGCTACCTCGACATCAAGATGCGGCCGGAGCGCAAGAACAACATCAAGGTGCTGATGCTGCTCGATGTCGGCGGCACCATGGACGACCACATCGCCCGCACGGAAGAACTGTTCAGCGCGGCCAAGACCGAATTCAAGAACATGGAGTTTTTCTATTTCCACAATTGCGTCTATGACTACGTGTGGAAAAACAACCAGCGCCGCCATGCCGAACGTTTCCCGACCTGGGATATCCTGCGCAAGTACACGCCGGACACCAAGCTGATCTTTGTCGGCGACGCCACCATGAGTCCTTACGAAATCCTGCAACCCGGCGGCTCGGTCGAATACAACAACGAGGAAGCCGGCGCCGAATGGCTGCAGCGCTTTACCCGAGCCTTCCCCAAATTCATCTGGCTCAATCCCGAGCCCGAAGGCTTGTGGCAATACCGGCAATCGGTGGAAGTGATCCGGCAGTTGATGAGCAACCGCATGTTTCCGGTGACCATGGACGGCCTGGAACGCGGCATGCGGCTGTTAAGCAAATAAGTAAATAAGTAAGTAAATAGCAGACAGGCAGATGAAAATCTGCCGTGCCGGCGGTTTTCCTTGTCTGCCTCCTAGGGTGAACAGGCCCTAAACCCGGTCCCGCATCGACAGGAACTTGCCCAGCGCCAGCAAGATTTGCGGCTGCTCCAGGTGGCGGTTAAGAAAGCCGTCGCAACCCGCCTGGCTGGCCCGCGCCTGATCGTAGGCGAAATCTTTATCGCTCAGAAAAACCACGGCTATCCGCGTATTCTCATGCTGACGCTTGATCGTGCTGCACAGCTCGTAGGGATCGGTCTGCGCCAGCCTGGGGTTGATCAGCACCACGGAAATGCTGAGCCGCGTGTAAACCTCCGCCGCGGCATCCAGGCTGCCGGCCCACTCCACCGGCACCACGTGATGCGCCATAGCCATCGCCAGATCATCGCGAAAGGTCGATTGATTATCGATCACCAGGATGCGGTCGCTTTGCGGCGCCTTGTTGCGCATGCGCTCGTATTCCTGCGGATCGGTCAGGTCGAGGTCGAGCCGTTCGCGCCGGCGCCGCTCAGGCACGTTGTTCACCAGCGCGGCATCGGCAGGATTCTGCTTGGCCAGCATGATCAGGCGCCGCTCCATCAGGATATCCAATGCATCGAACAGCTTGAGCCAGCGGATGGGCCGCTCGACATTGGCAAACGGCAGATCCACATGCGGCGTGCCGACCAGCAGTGCCGGCCGCAGATTGTTCGGCTCCATGTCGGCCAGCATCGCCAGCGCTTTCAGATCGTCGGAATTGACCAGGTACAGGTCCGGCTCCTGCAAGCTGTCTGCGAATAAGCGAAAATACTGCTTCTGGCGATTTTGCTCGACCGAGAATGTCGCATCGAAAATATTAATTTCGCGCGCGGAAAATCCGATGAAACGAATGGCGAATGGTGCGTTATGATTTTTCATTTTTATATGCCCCCCTGTTGCGCGAATCACGACGAATCATCATAGCAGCGTCTTTATTTAGCTTTTATTTTTATCAAAATACTGTGCAAAAACAGCAACATGCCATTGCCATGCACCAACAAAATTGGCGCTAAACCCAGGCACGGGGCCTCTATCTGGTTGCCGTGAGATGGTGCACGACAGCATGCAACTCCCATGCCTGACCACCCATACGTTTATTGCAAGCGCACATTGTGCCCGCCCCGGCTGCTTTTTCATTAGAATGCGGTCAGGATATTAACCAGCAATTCCGAATTTAGTTGCAAATTAACAATATTTCACATTTACCTGAACCGACTGAATGGCAACCAAAAAATCACCGCAATCTGACTATAGCGAATCATCGATCCGTGTACTGAAGGGCCTGGAGCCGGTCAAGCAACGCCCGGGCATGTACACCCGCACCGAAAATCCGCTGCATATCATTCAGGAAGTGATCGACAATGCCTCGGACGAAGCGCTCGGCGGATATTGCAAGAATATCCTGGTGACCCTGAATACCGACGGCAGCGTCAGCGTCGAGGACGATGGCCGCGGAATCCCGGTCGGCATGCATCCGGAAGAGAAAGTGCCGACGGTGGAAATCGTGTTCACCCGCCTGCACGCAGGCGGCAAGTTCGACAAGGGCAGCGGCGGCGCCTACTCCTTTTCCGGCGGCCTGCATGGCGTCGGCGTCTCGGTCACCAACGCCCTCTCCTCGCGCTTGGAGATTACGGTGTGGCGTGAAGCGGGCGTGCACCACATGGTGTTTGCCGATGGCGACGTGATTGAGAAGCTCAAGTCGCGCCCGCTCGGCCGCGACGACAAGAAATCCGGCACCCGCGTCACCGCCTGGCCGAATCCGAAATATTTCGATTCGCCGGCCATCTCGCAGCCGGAACTGCAGCGCCTGTTGCGCTCCAAGGCAGTGCTGCTGCCAGGCGTCAAGGTGACGCTGCTGAACGCCAAGACCGGCGACAGCCAGACCTGGCAGTACGACCAAGGCTTGCGCGGCTACCTGATGGAATCGCTGGCGCAATCCTCGAATGCCGAACCGCTGATCCCGCTGTTCGAAGGCGAGCAATATGCCAACGCCGACGCCGAAGGCTTCGCCGAGGGTGAAGGCGCAGCATGGGTGGTGGCCTGGACCGAAGACGGCGCCATCGTGCGCGAATCCTATGTCAACCTGATCCCGACCTCGGCCGGCGGCACCCACGAATCCGGCTTGCGCGAAGGCTTGTTCGGCGCCGTCAAGAGCTTCGTCGAAATGCACTCGCTGCTGCCCAAGGGCGTCAAGCTGTTGCCGGAAGACGTGTTTGCGCGCGTTTCCTTTGTCTTGTCGGCCAAGGTGCTGGACCCGCAGTTCCAGGGCCAGATCAAGGAACGCCTCAATTCTCGCGATGCGGTGCGGCTGGTCTCGACCTATACCCGGCCGGCGCTGGAACTGTGGCTGAACCAGCACGTCGAGTACGGCAAGAAGCTGGCCGACCTGGTCATCAAACAGGCCCAGAACCGCCTGCGCTCGGCGCAAAAAGTCGAGAAGAAGAAATCTTCCGGCGTCGCCGTGTTGCCGGGCAAGCTGACCGATTGCGAATCCAGCGATATCACCCGCAATGAACTGTTCCTGGTCGAGGGCGATTCCGCCGGCGGCTCGGCGAAAATGGGGCGCGACAAGGAATTCCAGGCGATCCTGCCCCTGCGCGGCAAGGTTTTGAATTCCTGGGAAACCGAACGCGACCGCCTGTTCGCCAATAATGAAATCCATGACATTGCCGTCGCGATCGGCGTCGACCCGCACAGCAAGAGCGACACCATCGATTTCAGCGGTCTGCGCTACGGCAAGATCTGCATCCTGTCGGATGCGGACGTCGACGGCTCGCACATCCAGGTGCTGCTGCTGACCCTGTTCTTCCGTCATTTCCCGCAACTGATCGACCGCGGCAACATCTGCATCGCGCGGCCGCCGCTGTACCGGGTCGACGCCCCGGCGCGCGGCAAGAAGCCGGCGCAAAAGATCTACGCCCTGGATGACGGCGAACTGGAAGCCATCGAAGATAAATTGCGCAAGGATGGCGTCAAGGATACGGCCTGGTCGATTTCGCGCTTCAAAGGCCTGGGCGAGATGAACGCCGAACAGCTGTGGGAAACCACGATGAATCCGGATACCCGCCGCCTGCTGCCGGTCTCGCTCGGCAATTTCGACCTGGAAGCATCGGAGAACCGCTTCAACATGCTGATGGGCAAAGGCGAAGCGGCAGCCCGGCGCGCCTGGATTGAAGAACACGGGAACGAGGCCGAGGCGGATATCTGAGTACGGCCGCAAGATACGCCACGGATGTCAGGAGATGGCAAAATTGGTAACAATTTTACCGTCGGCCATCGGTAACGGCGAAACGTATTATCATGAGCACTGTTTTGAGATTCACTAGCCATGACCCGGTACCCCGGGTCGCCAGCGCTCAACCGATCTTCCATGTAATCGCGTCCCTGCAGCAGCATGGGCAGCCGCCTTGTCCATGCGCGTGAGTTTCACCGCGGTTCACACTTGAACTTGCCAACACAAAGGATATTGCTTTTAATGAAACGCCGTCATGCCATACGCCCGAAGCTCGGCCAGCAGGAATAGATGAATCTGCTTCGCCATCGTTTGGGCCGACTCCTCGCAGCCACTTTGCTGACGTTCGCAATGCTGACCTCCGTCACCAGTGCGCGCGCGGATATCTTCGGCTATATCGATGCCGAAGGCATGGGCCATTTTTCGACTGAAAAACTGGATGAGCGCTACCAGCTGTTCATGCGCGGCGACGGCGCTTTCGATTCCTCCCAGCTCAGCGGCAAGGGCCAGAAGCCGCTCGATCCGGCAGTGCGCGACAGCACCCTGTTCCGCTATCTGTCGCAGCATCCCAACCTGAAAAAATACGAACCGCTGGTGAACCAGGCAGCGCAAGAGTTCGCGCTCGATCCGGCCTTGCTGAAGGCGGTGATGGCGGCCGAGTCGGGTTTCAACCCCGGCGCCGTATCGCCCAAGGGCGCAATCGGCCTGATGCAGATCATGCCGGCCACCGCCGAACGCTACGGCCTCACCGGCGACAAGAAAAAACCGGTTGAGCAGAAACTCACCGACCCGCGCACCAACATCCGCCTGGGCGCGCGCTATCTGCGCGACCTGCTCAAGCTCTATCCGGCCCAGCAAGAGCTGGTCATCGCCTCTTATAATGCCGGCGAAGGCGCGGTGCAAAAATACAAGAACCAGGTGCCGCCCTATCCGGAAACCCGCAATTACGTACAGCTGGTGCGGCAGTTCTATCAGCTGTACCAGCCTGCCCTGGCCAAATCTGGCGGCAATGGCGGCAACGGCCTGAAGCGCATCCAGCTGGTGATTCCCGGCCGCCGCAGCATGCCGGCCGACATCGCGCCGGCACCGACCGTCGGCCTGATTCCGCCAGCCGCAGCGCTGCCTGCGGCGACAACTCCTTTAATCGAATAACTGCCCGAACAACAGCCCGAATCATTCACGACTCTCCATGACCGACCAAAACGATCTGTTTGCAACACCAGATGCACCAACTCCGGACGCTGAATCTTTAACCCTTGCCACCTTTGCCGAACGCGCCTATCTCGACTATGCCATTTCGGTAGTCAAGGGCCGCGCCTTGCCGGACGTCTCCGACGGCCAGAAGCCGGTGCAGCGCCGCATCCTGTACGCGATGAGCGAACTCGGCCTGAACGCCGCCGCCAAGCCGCGCAAGTCGGCGCTGGTGGTGGGCGACGTGCTGGGCAAGCTGCATCCGCACGGCGACCAGTCGGTGTATGACGCGCTGGTGCGCATGACCCAGGATTTCTCGCTGCGCTACCCCTTGGTCGACGGCCAGGGCAATTTCGGCTCGCGCGATGGCGACGGCGCGGCGGCGATGCGTTACACCGAAGCGCGCCTGACGCCGATCGCCCGGCTGCTGCTGGAAGAAATCGACATGGGCACGGTCGATTTCCAGCCTAATTACGACGGCTCCACCGAAGAACCGAAACTGCTGCCGGCACGCCTGCCCTTCGTCCTGCTGAACGGCGCCTCGGGTATTGCGGTGGGCTTGGCCACTGAAATTCCATCGCACAATCTGCAGGAAGTGGCCAAGGCGGCGGTTGCCCTGATCCGCAATCCGGCGCTGAGCCATGCCGAACTGATGCAAATCATCCCAGGTCCGGACTTCCCGGGCGGCGGCCAGATCATCACCTCTGCGACGGCGATTTCCGAGATGTACGAAAGCGGCCGCGGCAGCCTGAAAGTGCGCGCCACCTGGAAAATCGAAGACCTGGCGCGCGGCCAATGGCAGGCAGTCGTCACCGAATTGCCGCCGGGCGCGTCGTCGCAAAAGATCCTGGAAGAAATCGAGGAACTGACCAATCCGAAAATCAAGCTCGGCAAGAAAACCCTGACGCCTGACCAGATCGCGCTCAAGACTTCCATCCTGTCGGTGCTGGACACGGTGCGCGACGAATCAGGCCGCGATGCGCCGGTGCGCCTGGTGTTCGAGCCGAAGTCGAAGAACCTGGACCAGACCGAATTCACCAACATGCTGTTGGCCCACACCTCGCTGGAAAGCAGCGCCTCGATCAATCTGGTGATGATAGGCGGCGATGGCCGCCCGCGCCAGAAGGGCCTGGGCATGATCCTGCGCGAGTGGATCAGCTTCCGCTTCGTCACCGTGACGCGACGTTCGGAATTCAAGCTGCAGAAAATCGAAGACCGTATCCATATCCTGGAAGGCCGCGAAGCGATCCTGCTCAATATCGACAAGGTGATCAAGCTGATCCGCGAATCGGATGAGCCGAAGCCTGCGCTGATCGCCGCTTTCAACCTGTCCGACCGCCAGGCTGAAGACATCCTTGAAATCCGCCTGCGCCAGCTGGCGCGCCTGGAAGCGATCAAGATCCAGCAGGAGCTGGCCGAGCTGCGCAGCGAAAAAGCCACGCTGCAAGACCTGCTCGACAATCCGGCATCGATGAAGCGCCTGATCATCAAGGAAATCGAAGGCGACCAGAAACAGTTCGGCGACGCCCGCCGCACCCTGATCGAGGCCGCCGAAAAAGCGGTGGTCGAAACCAAGATCATCGACGAGCCGGTGACCGTCATCATTTCGCAAAAGGGCTGGGTACGGGCTCGCACCGGCCACGGCCATGACGCCAGCCAGTTCGGCTTCAAGGCTGGCGACGCCTTGTACGGCGCCTTCGAATGCCGCACCGTCGATAACCTGCTGACCTTCGGCTCCAACGGCCGCATCTATTCGGTGTCGGTCGCAACCCTGCCGAATGCGCGCGGCGACGGCGTCCCGATCACTACACTGATCGACCTCGCCAACGGCAGCAGCATCCTGCACTATTTCGCCGGCCCGCTGGATACCGTCTTGCTGCTGGCCAGCTCAGGCGGCTACGGCTTCACCGCCAAGCTCGGCGACATGCTGAGCCGGGTCAAGGCCGGCAAAGCCTACGTCACGCTGGACGAAGGCGACCTGCCGCTGCCGCCGCAAGCGCTGGGCAGCACCGCCAGCGCCATCGCCTGCCTGTCGGAAAAAGGCCGTCTGCTGGTGTTCGGACTGGATGAATGCAAAACGCTCAGCAACGGCGGCCGCGGCGTAATCCTGATGGAACTGGAGGCCAACGAAAAGCTGCTGGCGGCACAACCGATCAGCCAGCGCGGCGCGCTGGTGACAGGCGTCGGCCGTGGCGGCAAAGCCCAGCAGGTAGCGTTGTCGGCATCGGGCCTGGCGCCGCACATCGGCAAGCGGGCGCGCAAAGGAAAAATGCTGGAGTCGAAACTGAAACCGGCAACCCTCACGCCCGTGGCGCCATAGCCCAATCCCGACGAGGCAGCCAATTTCAGGCTGCCACACAAAAAATGGGGTCAGATACCGTCTTGAATAGCAAGCCCGCTGGTCAAATAATTTGGATCGAAGGGTTTGCCGGTATGAAGGACCCCGTAAATCAAATGTGT
>NZ_JBWKVC010000021.1:0-67957 GCF_059421505.1 Collimonas sp. GW821-FHT02H07 | reverse complement strand
CATCTCGTGCGTCCGTCTTGGCTTCACCAGCGTGCAGATCGGCAATCCTGCGCATGGCAAGCCCGGGAAGATAGGCCACCAGAATGCCTTCGGCCCGGGCGACCGTGACTGACAGGGCGCCTATCGTCGCCGGCTGGTCAACAACCAGCAACAGCTGCTCATGTTCTTTCAATCCGGCAATGAGCGCACGAAGCCGGCCTTCGTCATTGGGCAGAGCCTTATCGAATAGCCGCTTCCCTGATCGATTAAGCGCAACAGCATGATGTTTGCCTTTACCAACGTCGACGCCGATAAACACGTCAACCAACTCATAGTGTTCGATTTCTGTCATTTGGCTTCCATATTGTCAGTACGTTGGCTGTGCGACGGCGGTTGGTTTCAGCATCCACGTTACGGACGGCCTCGGTATGACCGGACCTAGCCCCTATTAGCGATCACCAGCCACCTACCAGGTCCGGTGACAACCCCCCCCCCGGATCATGGGCGACTGGAGGGGCAGCAATCATGCCGGACCTAGCTGGCCAACACCCCACATTCTGGGGTATGAACATAGTAACGGGGCGGTGGCGAGCGCGAAGTGCTTTTCCCGAAATTCATTCCAATGACGGTGTTTAGTGAGCAGAGCTTAAAAAGCTGCGTGACAAGAAATACAGTGGCCAGCACGCCGGGAGGACCCCGATGGTAATTGGACTGGATGACGATAGTGGGCGCATTCGAAAGTTGTTCCTACGCACAGCTCGACGGCTTGCCGTTGCGAAGAGTTGTTGACCGTTTCCGCTCTTCAGATCCGTCATGACCGGCTCAACATCGGGAACCAGGCGAATGCGAACAGAATTCTATGAGCATTACCGTCTTCAGCAAACCTTAATGAATGGCTCATGCTTTCTTCATGTCGCTCGTGGATACTATCCGCTAATCAATTCGGTGTGGTCAAGCACATTGAAGTCGCAATCCCAACAGAGTCGATAATGAACAGTTGTTTTATCAGAACAGAACTTACCGGTAGGCCTAGCGTCAATACGAAATCGTTCTTATCCGTAGGAGTGTTGCTGGTGTTATTTAGTGGAGGTTTTTCAACGTCCGTCAATGCGCGCGCGGATGACGCCAAGGTTAATTATGAGGCCGACATCACTGCAAACACACTTACTATCGGCACAGGTGCGGCATTCAGTCCAAGATATTCCGGCTCGGATCAAAATGTGCTGGCGCCGATAGTCGGAATTGATTTTGAGACCCGCAGCGGTTTCTTCGCCAGTACTACATACGGGCTCGGTTTTGGCAACGCGATTGGTAACTTCGACTATAGTGCGGCGCTGGGTTATCGGGATGGGCGCAGCGAAAAAGATGAAGTTTTCAGTAGTGGTAGCACGCGCTTGCGCGGCATGGGCGATATTAAAGGATCCACTGTCGCCCTGCTTGGCATCGGCTACATGCTGACAAAGTGGTTGAGCTTGAGCGTCACTGGTGAGATCGCTGTTTCGCAGAGAGGCAACGGCAACGCCTTCCATTTTGGCATTTCCAGCCCATTCTACACACGCGCCAATGACAGACTATCGCTGGGCGTGACCACTAGCGTCGGCGATAGCAAATACGTGCAGACTTATTACGGCGTCACCGCTCAACAAGCCGCAAACTCAGGTTACACGGCTTTCAAGCCCAAAGCCGGTCTGTATGAATTCAATACCAATTTGAGCTGGGAGCACCAGTTCGATTCGCATTGGGCGCTCCAGGCCACTCTTGGCGCAACGCAATTGCTGGGTGATGCGGCCAATAGTCCGATAACCAGGCGCAAGATATCACCAAATGCCTCAGCATATGTCACCTACAGCTATTAGCAGATCGCAGGGATGATAAAACAGGAGCCATACACGATGAAATTAACTCGCGGATGCAAGTATATAGACTGCGAAGATTTGAACTTAATTGCCCGTGCAACAGGATTTCCAAGCAGTACAACCGCAGCGGTAGTTGAAAAAAAAAGGACAGGCTCGGCGTTTGTGCCACTGGTGCTAGCGAGAGGTGCCAGACAAGGCCTGAGAGTACCTGGTGTCAGCGATGTCTTGCATGGCGCCTTACAAATTGTCCTCCGGATTAGCGGATTCGTGAAGCGTCGCCTGCAAAACTTAACCCTATTATCGGAAGTGACGCAACTTTTGCATGTGCAAGCAGGTATGGCAAGAAGCGACCATGGCTATGGTGGGCAGCGCATTACTCTGCACACCTGTCTATTGCATTCGCGTCCCGGCCTGTCGCATTTCGCCAAGCAACTCAAGCTCAGCGTCCGAACAGTCGTTCATTATCATCAGACCCGGCAATGGCTGGCCTATTGGAACGCAACGCCCATGCATGCCAAGCTGGCGCAAGCCACGCCTAGACTGCTGCAGAAAATCTACCGTCCGTACCAGTCACTGCGCCTGCGACGCCAGGACCGACTGAACATCCTGGTCAGTCACTATGACTTCATTTTCCGGCAAGGTCTCGGCCCCCTGGTCCTGTGCGCAACGCAAGCACCGGTACTGCTAGGTAGCTTCAGCGGCAAATCTGGGACTGTCTATGAGCTCCGGCTGTCGGCGATTGACAGGCTGGACCGGGAGGGTGAGTTGACGCTCGACCTGTGCAGCGATCAAAAACCACTGTTTTCGGTTGCCTTCACCTTCCATGGCAATGAGCAGGCCCTTTGTGTCGGCGTAGGTTGCCTGCAAGGCCCACGCGGCAGCGATTCCCAGGAACGGGTCCGCAGTGCTACCCGCGACATGTTCGGCCTGCGGCCAAAGAGCCTGATGCTGCGCCTGGTGCGAGAAATCGGCCGCGCTTATGGCTGTAAGAAACTGATCCTGGTGGGAAATCAAAATCGGGTCATGTTCCATCAAATCCGCACCGGCCAGGTATTCGCCGACTATGATGATTTTTGGCAAGAAATTGGGGCTATCCGTCGTCTTGACGGTGAATACCAACTCTCGTGCGACGCCATTGCCGCCCCCAACTTGCAAGCAATCCCCTCGCATAAGCGCTCGGAAGCGCGCAAGCGCATTGAACTGACTGAGCGCGTAGTCCAAGCCGCGCTGACGGGCTTTTCCAGCATACCTGGTGGTGAATCCAAAATTGACCAAACTACCTATGAACAAATGGTACTTGCCACAATTCGATTATAGCGATCAACTAAAAGGACTGGGCTGACAACCCAGGTGAAACCGGCTACCTGTGCGACATTGGGGGAGCCGGTTAAGCCATCGGGTGTGTACACTCGCTTTCGCTTACATTAGACTGGGCAGTAACCAGATTTGGAATCTAATGCTTGCCATGGCAAAATGGATGTCAAGCGCCGACAGAACATACTAGTTATTGACGGATACTTAATTAAGCGAACCAGGTTAACGTGCAAATGAATGAAATTAAAGGACGTCGCAAATTTATCAAGGCTGCAGGAGCTTTTGCAGCAGTATCTGCCCTGCCTATCATGGGTTGTGGAGGCGGCTCAGATGCTAGTACAAATTCGGGAGCATCGACTTCCGCTGCACAACGTATCGCGTCCAAGATGCTCATGTCCAGTAACACAGTTGTCTATCTCGCTCCACAAGAAGGAGGAGACCATGTCGCAACCTGGATGGCCTATGGGGCGACTGCTTCCGCATGGGGTGTTGCAAACAACGATGTCTCCAATAGCCGCGACATTGCGCGCGAAGATTTGATGCGAATTGCCGCTAATTTGTCGCGATTTGGCACGGTAAACATGCTGGTTGCGTCTGACACTGATCAAGCTGACGCAAACACAAAGTTGGACGCCATCTTTACGCAAAATCCTGTCAGTCCTAAAAACCAGATCGTCAAAATAACCGACCTCGCGAATACGACGTTTGGTTCGAATGGCAATATTCATGTATACGAACCTTCTGGTAAAACTTTGCCGCCCATGAGTCGAGGCAACATCAACCTCATCGTGCAGCCAATTAATGATCTATGGACTCGCGATACTGCGCCAGTGTTTGTGAAAGATGCAAGTGGTGCGGTCTATGGAGTTAATTTCAATTTTAACGGTTGGGGGCAAGAGCCAATTAGCACCGGTTTGATAGGCTGGGAAAAAGACGCCGCCAAAGCAGCCAATGGCGTTCAAGATCAGGATGTCAGCGCTGACAAGACGGTGGCGTCTTTTATTGACGTACGGCTTGGTGTGACCGAGCTGAGCACGTGGGTCACCATGGAGGGCGGGAGCATTGAAGTGAACGGGCGTGGCTTGGCTGTGGCGTCTGAGAGTAGCATTATCAATAACAATCGCAATCCGGGCAAAAGCAAAGCAGACTTTGAAGCTGAATTCAATCGTCTCTTTGGCGTGGAAAAAGTCATCTGGATTCCGGGGATAAAAGCTACAGAAATAACTGATGGGCACGTGGATTTCTATGCTCGCTTTTCAGACCAAAGCACCATATTGTACACATGGGACGGTGGAGTAAATGCCGACGGCGTAACACCTACGACAGATCAAGCGAATCTTGCCGCTTTGTCGGCCTTTCAGACTCAAGTCACTAATTGGTCAGTCGCAGACAAGCTTAAATACCTGGGTGGAGAAGCAGCGTTTTTGAAATTGGTTTCCTTGCCCACACCTAATTCGACAATGGTCCAAGCGGCTGTTCAGGCGCGAAATCCAGAGGTGTCCATGACCAGCCGGTCAAATTTCGAAGCAACATTTGCTGCTGGCTATGTAGGTTGTTACGAAACAAATAACTGCGTGCTGATGGGGCAGTTTGGTGACCCTGACTCGGATAAGTCGGCGTTTAATTTGATTCAACAAAATTATCCTGACCGTATCGTAATTCAGATCACTACCGATGGGATAGGCAATGCTGGGGGCACGATTCACTGTGCTACACAACAGCAGATCGCTTAGTGACTCAAATGAGCTGGATCTATGATGCGGGGGGGGGGGCCTGCGATTGGACCGGGGGGGTAAAAAATTCAAGCCGTCCGTTGTACGTGTTCTGCCTCGAATTGGTTTGGCGACATGTAGCCAAGCGCCGAGTGCATACGCCGGGCATTATAAATTTCTTCAATAGAGCGTGACAGGCGTGCTTTGACATAGGCAAATGTTGCATAGCCGGCCAAATAGACTTCTTCGACCTTGAGCGTCTTCATCAAGCTTTCCACTTGCGCTTGTCGTACGGATTGGCGACAGCGATCATCGAACCAATTAGGCCAGCCTGCGTTGCACGATATCACGCATTGCTGTAGAAGCTCAGATCGAAGAGAGCAACGTATATTTCGACTATAAGTCAAAATTGACATTCAATACACCGCCGTTGGCGGATTGAACGCTGCGAAAAACTTTCACCGCCAGTGCCTGCAATTGAACTGGCAATGGAACCAGCCCCGACTGTTCTATCGTGTCGTCCCCCTTGTTGAACGTCCAGAATATGAAACGCAACGCAAGCGTCATTTTTTCGTCGTTCAGGGCTCTCTTCGGTAAGGCAATATAAATAGGAAGAAGGATTGGCCAGTTGACGCCGAAATCCACTGCGGTCAGGGAGTTGACACCGCCCTTGACTTCGGTCGCCTGCGCGCTGACGACGCCGGAGCGGAGAAATCCGACGTCTGCTTTGACTATCGATCCTGTGTGATGCCTGAGTTTTACAAATTTCATCTGTTTCATGTTGCCAACATCCATTTCGACATAAGTGATTGCGCCAGGGATGTCACTCATTGCCCTTTCGATTGCTTCACCGCTATGTAAAAGTTGGACCTCGCTGGGCCACGTTACCGATTCGCCAATTCCAATTCTTTTTGAGAATTTGGTGGAATTTTTGGCGAGATAGGTGGTTACGGCGAGCGTGGCTCCTGATGCGTTGGATCGCGCAAAAGGTTTGATTCGCATTGGCGGTAGGGATAGATTCGGATTTAGCGCGCGAATGGATTCATGGTTCCATAAGGTGATTTCGCCTGACATGATACTTGCGAGTACCGGGCCGTCGAGGATCAATTTGTCGGATTCGATGCCGGGGAGATTCACGACGGGGACGATGGCCGTTACCATCGATGGAAATTGAATGAGTTTGCGGTCATCAAGTTCCGTGCGCGACAGAGCAATATCCGAAACGGAAAAATCCATGACACCCGATGAGATTTTTTTGGCAAAATCGTCGGTATTCTCCTCGACATACTTTAATAGAAATTTCTTCTCGACGGAATTGAAGTCGTTCCCCAACATTTTGTACACATACTGCATGTAGGGAGTGCCCGTGACATTGATGGTAATGAGGCTATCGCAAAACGCTGAATTTGCAGACAAACAAAATGCTGTCGTGAGAAATATCTTAACGCCTATATTTTTCATATTCCCTCCAATTTGTCAATTCAAGGATCGTCTAAAATCAGCCGGAGCGGGCTACAAGAAGGCAGGTCAGAAAATGCATGCGTCGCGTTTTCTTGTGAAACAAAAATGAGCGCGATACTCCTGATTTCAGAAGCGCGCGTTGATCTGATCGAGAGCTTACGGCATCGATCCGTGGCACCGGTGGTACGTGACGCTGTTCCATCGGGTTACCACGTGTCGATTTTGTGTTTCCTTCGCCTGGCACATATTTGGCCAAATGAAGGATTCATTATTTAATACAAAAAGAAATAAATCCGTACCGGTCAAGCATGTTCTTGTCCGTGGCTTGTGGCCTCCGGGACAATGACATTGTGTGAAATTTACCCTTGACGCGGTTGGATAATCACATTCCTCCCAAACACAAATATTTGATGACGATATAGTCATCCATTCCGTATTTGGAGCCCTCCCGTCCCAAGCCCGATTGTTTGACGCCGCCAAAAGGCGCAACTTCATTCGAAAAAATCCCGGTGTTTACGCCGACCATGCCGCATTCAAGTTGCTCGGCGACGCGCCAGATTTGCCCGATGTCGCGCCCGTAGAAGTAGGACGCGAGGCCGAATTCAGTATCGTTCGCCATGGCGATCGCCTGATCCTCGCTTTTAAAGCGAATCAATGGTGCCACGGGACCGAAGGTTTCTTCACGTGCGATCAGCATTTTCTGCGTCGCGTCTGCAATAACTGTGGGTTCAAAGAACGTTCGTCCGAGGCTGTGTCGTTTGCCACCGATGAGAACGCGCCCACCGTTTGAAATGGCGTCCTCAATGTGAGCCTCAACTTTTTCCACAGCCTTTTGGTTGATCAACGGACCTTGAGTGACGCCTTCCGTGAAGCCATTGCCGACCCGAAGGCGCTGCACTGCAGCGACCAATTTTTCGCTGAAGGCGTCGTACACGCTGTCGTGTACGTAAAAACGGTTGGCGCAAACGCAAGTTTGGCCGCTGTTTCGGTATTTTGACGCCATTGCTCCTTCGACGGCTGCATCAAGGTCAGCGTCCTCGAAGACGATGAATGGCGCGTTTCCACCTAATTCCAGCGACAATTTCTTGATCGTATGTGCAGACTGCGCCATCAAATGGCGTCCGACGGCGGTAGACCCGGTAAAACTCAACTTCCGTATGGTCGGATTGCTGCTCAATTCGCCGCCAATGGCTATTGGTTGTCCGGTGATTACATTGAACACACCTTTCGGGAGCCCGGCTCGATGGCCTAGTTCTGCCAGGGCGAGCGCCGAAAATGGCGTCAAGTCCGCCGGTTTGACAATCATGGTGCAGCCTGCGGCGAGCGCGGGCGCCGCCTTACGCGTGATCATTGAAGATGGGAAATTCCAGGGAGTGATCGCGGCGCAAACGCCGATGGGCTCCTTGGTCACGACGATTCGACGCCCGTGCGCCGGAGATGGAATAGTTTCTCCGTAGACGCGTTTTCCCTCTTCGGCGAACCATTCAATGAAGGAGGCCGCATAGGCGATTTCACCTTTTGCTTCTGCCAGCGGCTTTCCTTGTTCTGCCGTCATGATGGTGGCGAGGTCGCCAGAATTGGCGAGAATAAGGTCATGCCATGTGCGTAAAATCGCTGCACGTTCCTTTGCAAGCCTGCCTCGCCACTCCTTCCAAGCAGCATTGGCGGCTTCGATTGCACGACGGGTTTCGGCCTCTCCCATGTCCGGCACGCTTCCAATGACCGCACCCGTCGCGGGATTGGTCACTACAATCGTTTGGTCATTGTCGGCGCTGCACCATGCGCCATTCAGGTAAGCCTGCTGCTTTAGCAGAGTAGGGTCTTTTAGATTTAGCATTGCAATCTCAGTCTTTAGTGTAAGGGGCACTGCCGCAATGCGCGGCAGAGGATATCAAGTGCGTCGGACATGGTGGCGGAATCGATCGTCAACGGAAAAAGGAAGCGGATCACGTTGCCATATGTTCCGCACGTCAGCAATAACAGTCCTTCTTTCAATGCCTGTGCCTGCACTTTTTTCGCAAACGCGGCATCGTGCTTGCCAGTCTCGGGATGATTGAATTCCACTGCGATCATGGCACCTATTCCACGAATTTCCGCAATATGCGGAACCTCGGACCGTGCTTGCTCCAAGTGACTGCGTAACAGCTCGCCGAGTTGGTTGGCGCGGTCGTTTAGTTGTTCTTCTTCGATGACGTCGAGCACCGCGAGAGCCGCTGCGACCGCAAGCGGATTGCCGGCATAGGTGCCGCCCAAGCCACCCGGGCTCGGCGCATCCATGACGTCGGCGCGTCCGCACACTGCGGATAATGGCATACCACCGGCAAGACTCTTTGCCATCGTCATAAGATCGGGCACTACACCGTAGTGTTCCATTGCGAACAGTTTTCCGGTACGAGCAAATCCAGTTTGAATTTCATCGGCGATCATCAGGATTCCGTGTTGATCGCACAATTCGCGCACAGCCTTCATGAAATCGGATGGAGCGACGTTAAAACCGCCTTCACCTTGAATTGGTTCGACAATAACCGCGGCTACTCGCTTTGGATCGATGTCAGCCTTGAAAAGCTGTTGAATTGCCTCGATCGAGTGCTCCACCGAAACGCCGTGTAATTGGTTCGGAAACGGAGCATGGTAGATCTCCGCGGGAAAGGGGCCAAAACCCAATTTGTACGGATCTACCTTACCGGTCAACGCCATGCCCATCATGGTTCTGCCGTGAAAACCACCCGAAAATGCGATGATTGCAGGGCGGCCTGTCGCTGCCCGCGCGATCTTGATTGCGTTTTCCACGGCTTCCGCCCCAGTGGTGAAAAACGCGGTTTTTTTTGCGTATCGACCCGGTGCAAGGCGGTTAATACGCTCCGCTAATTCGACGTAGCTACCATAGGGAACAATCTGATAGGCAGTGTGTGTGAAATGCGCCATCTGTTCTCGAATTGCGGCCATGATTTTGGGATGGCGGTGACCCGTGTTCATCACTGCTATTCCGCTCGCGAAATCGATGTAGCGTTTTCCTTCTATATCCCAAAGTTCGGCGTTATTAGCGCGCTCCGCATAAAAATCGCACATGACGCCCACGCCGCGCGGGGTCGCGGCATCTTTCCGTGTTTTCCACTGTTCATTCGTCATACTCATGTTGCTGCTCCTAAGCTGTTTTCTTAATTCTTAATTAGTCCGGTTTCGCACTCCGGGGATCTGCAGACGGTTTTCGCCGCTTTGAGGGCGTTAGGCAAAAACACTTGGTGCCACTCAAGTTCGGGCTTATTCACCATCATGGATTTCATCGTAGCACATTTTATAGGTCGGTCGAGTGAATTAATCACTTGACTTATATAATTGCGATGCCTACCATGTGCAACATGTAAGTCAAATGGCCAGTAAATTGTGGCAGTTGATCCGTGGGATATCCGCGAGCAGCATGAGGCAAGTTCGACATGGCGCGCGCTATGAAAAGACGGCTGGTAATGCTCTGTCCTTTCTGGACTTCGTGCCTAAGTACATCAGAAAGAATTAATTGGTTGAACGACAACCGCAGTCAGTAAACGTCATACATGGAACGTAGATAGGAAAAGCAAATGAATATGAATGAAAAAATGAATACACACAGCTTGCAAGGGATTGATGCAGCCCGTCATCTACATCCGTTTGCCGACTATAGTTTGAAAGAAAAGCAAATTTCACGGGTCATGGTGAAGGGAGAGGGCGCTTATATCTGGGATTCGGAAGGCAATCGAATGCTGGATGGCATGGCTGGCCTGTGGTGCGTCAATGTCGGATATGGGCGCAAGAGTATTGCTGATGCAGTGCATGCGCAAATGATGCAATTGGCGTTCTACAACACCTTCTTCCACACCACTCATGTCCCGGCGGTCGAGCTGGCCGCGAAGCTCGTCGAGATTTCGCCTGAACAGTTCAACCATGTGTTCTTTTCTGGATCCGGTTCGGAAGGAAATGACACGGTTGTCCGTCTGGTTCGTCACTATTGGAACAAGAAGGGACATCCAGAACGTCAGGTTATTATCAGCCGCCTAAATGCCTATCACGGCAGCACGATGGCCGGCGCATCGCTAGGCGGTTGGCCCAGCATGCATAAGCAGGGTGGGTTGCCGATTCCAGGTATCGTCCATATCGGACAACCGTCGTACTTGGAAGGTGGCAGAGGCAAAACGCCAGAGGAATTCGGGCTGGAAGCGGCTTCGTGGCTGGAGAAAAAGATACTCGAACTCGGCCAAGAAAATGTCGCCGCATTCATCGGTGAGCCTGTACAGGGCGCCGGCGGCGTCATCGTTCCGCCTACGACCTACTGGCCAGAAATCCAGCGCATCTGCGATAAATATGGAATCCTGCTGGTTGCGGACGAGGTGATATGCGGGTTCGGGCGTCTCGGCCATTGGTTCGGTTCCGAATATTTCGGCATCCGGCCTGACTTGATCACTTTCGCAAAGGGGGTTACTTCCGGCTATGTCCCGCTCGGCGGTGTATTGGTCAGTGATCGCATCACTAGTACGCTCATCGAGAAGGGGGGCGAATTCAATCATGGGTTTACCTACTCGGGCCATCCGATAGGTTGCGTCGCAGCCTTGGAAAATATTCGGATTCTCGAAGAAGAAAAGTTGGTCGATCGCGTGCGTCTGGACAGCGGGCCGTATCTGCAGAAAAAATTCGAGGCGCTCGCAGCGCATCCGTTGGTGGGAAATGCGGAGGCTATAGGTTTCCTCGGTGGGATGAATCTGGTGCGGCACAAGGGCGCTACCGTGCATGACAACGTCCCGTTTGAGGCATCGCTCCACATAGGACCGATCTGCCGCGCCCATATGATCGACAGCGGCGTCATTATGCGGGCAATTCCCGGAGATCGTCTCGTGATATCGCCGCCATTGACGTTGACACACGCGGAAATCGATGAAATGATCAAATTGATTGTTTTAGGGCTTGATAAAACCGTGGAGGACCTGAAGCAGCGAAAATTGCTGTGAGCCGTAATAATAATTGGCCTTCGATTCGAACCTGCAGGAGACGAAAATGAATAACACGAACCGGGCGCAGAAGCTGCGAAATTATATGCGGCGCAGCCTGGCCAAAATGACCGTTACAGCGGCGTTCGCCGCTGCAACGGTTGTTACGATGCCGGCGATCGCTGCGGAGGAAAAGATTCTCAATCTTTTTAACTGGTCAGACTTTATCGCCGACGACACAATTAAGAATTTCGAGAAAGAGACTGGCATCAAGGTTCATCTCGATACCTACGACAGCAACGAAATACTGCATGCAAAGCTCAGCCTTAAATCGACTGGGTACGATATCGTGATACCAGCTGCGCACTGGGGAAGCATGCAAATCAAGGCTGGCCTGCTGCGAAAAATCAACAAAAGTAAATTGCCGAATTTATCAAATCTCGATCCCGCAATTGAGGCCCAACTGGCGAAGCTTGACCCTGGTAATGAATACCTGGTTCCCTGGCTTTGGGGTTACACCACTGTTGGCATCAATACTGCTAAGGTAAAGGCGGCGCTCGGAAATTTACCGATGCCGGTGAATCCATGGGACCTCGTGTTCGACGTCAAATACGTGTCGAAACTAAAGTCATGCGGTGTCTCCTTCCTCGATGCGCCATCCGACATTTTGCCGGCAGCGCTGGCGTATATCGGGAAAGATCCTTTCTCGACGAATAAAGCCGACTATGCAGAAGCCGGCCTCATGTTGGCAAAGGTCCGTCCGTACATCACCCTGTTCAGCACGACGAGCTACGTGGCCGACATGACCAACGGTTCATTGTGCGCGGCCATCGCATGGTCGGGTGATATGAACCTAGCTCGCCGGGATGCGCTCGAAGCAAAGAACGGCAACAACATTGTCGCCTTGATACCAAAAGCCGGTGGTGTACTGTTCTTCGATACCATGGCGATCCCCACGGATGCCCCTCATCCTGAAAATGCGCACCTATGGATGAACTACATCATGCGCCCGGAAGTGCAAGCGAATTTGACCAACAAGGTGCGCTATGCAAACCCAAATGCCGCCGGTCGTAAGTTTGTCCTCAAGGAATTGAATCAGGACAAAACGATATTCTTGACTGAGGAAGACATGAAGAACATGGTCGCGCCGAAAGTCTTGAGTACTGATCTACGCCGAACAGAAACCCGAGTGTTCGTGCAATTTAAATCCGGAAACTGATGATACGCGCTTTGCCACCCGCTGCGTGGCAAGTGCTCGATTAATCGTCCGTTCCTTCGTCCCAGTTCCAGATCTCCTTACCTTTTCCCGGATCGAGCTTGCCATGACGTTTGTTCCTCAATTAGCATTGCCAACTGACGTAGATCTTCCTACAGCTTCGAAAAACAATATCAATGTGGGACAACCGTTCCTTATAATAAATAATCTCGTCAAAGAATTTGGCGGGGTGAACGCGGTTGATAATGTGTCCATCACCGTCAACAAAGGCGAAATTTTTGCGCTGTTAGGAAGTTCCGGCTGCGGCAAGTCAACATTGTTGCGTATGCTTGCCGGTTTTGAAACGCCTACATCCGGACAAATTTTTCTTGCCGGTGAAAATATCATCGACCTCCCTCCGTACCGGCGTCCGATCAATATGATGTTCCAATCGTATGCATTGTTCCCGCATTTGTCGGTATGGGACAATATCGCTTTCGGCCTACGAAGGGACGGCATACCGAAAAAGCAAGTGGCGGAACGGGTTAACGATATGCTCGATCTCGTTCAGCTAAAAGACTATGCAAAACGCCGGCCGCATCAGTTATCCGGCGGTCAGCAACAGCGGGTCGCCTTGGCGCGCAGTCTGGCCAAACGACCGCAATTACTATTGCTGGATGAGCCATTGGGCGCGCTCGACAAGAAGCTGCGAGAACGCACGCAAATCGAATTGGTCAACATTCTCATGCAGGTCGGTGTCACTTGCGTCATGGTTACTCATGATCAGGAAGAGGCGATGAGTATGGCGTCGCGCATCGCAGTCATGAGCGAAGGCCATATCCAGCAAATCGGAAAACCTACCGAAATCTATGAGACACCGGACTGCCGATTTGTCGCGGACTTCATCGGCAACATCAATATGTTCGACGGATCATTGATCGAAGACGAGCCGGATCACGTTGTCATTGAATGTCAAGATTGCCGTCACTATGTTGGACACGGCATCACAGGAACGATTGGAATGGCAGTGTCGGTCGGCATTCGCCCGGAAAAAATTTCAGTAGGTTTTACGGTGCCTGCCGGTCCTGATAATTACGCGCAAGGGAAAATTCTCGAACTTTCTTACATGGGAAGTTACACCGTGTATCACTTGCTGCTGTCGAGCGGAATGATTCTGAAGGCCAGCGCCGCCAACACAGTGCGTAACGACGCGCACCGGCCGCAATGGGGAGATATGGTCTTTGCCAGCTGGAATAGCGACGCAATGGTCGTATTGACTCGATAAGGACTATGTTATGAAACAATATTTGATGCGGATACTGTTGTGGCGAACGATGCAGCTCGTCGCTTCTTCGCCCGCAACGCACATTGCACATAGCGGCGCCCGTCTCGCGTCCCGGTTGCGGCTTCCCACGGGGAGCGGCCGTCGATTCGTGATCGGCATGCCGTTTGTATGGCTCACGATTACCTTTCTACTACCCTTTCTGATCGTGTTCAAGATCAGTTTACTTGATACCGATGTCGGGGACCCCTTCGGCAGTTTGATGAGCTATGTTGACGGCATAGTCCACATCAAGCTAAAGGTAAGCAATTATCTTTTCATCCTTCAAGACAAACTGTACGTCTTGACCTATCTGCGATCTCTTAAGTACGCAGCGGTTACGACCATGACATGTCTGGTGATAGGGTACCCCTTTGCCTATTTGATGGCGCGCGCCAAAGAGACAATTCGGCCGATTCTGTTGATGCTCGTGATGCTGCCATTCTGGACTTCCTTCCTTCTGCGCATCTATGCGTGGAAAGGAATATTGGCAAACGATGGTTTACTTAATCACTTCCTTCTGTCAGTCGGTATCATCGACGCACCCCTGCACATGATGAACACCGTCGTCTCACTGATGATAGGAATGACGTACGCGTACCTGCCTTTTATGGTTCTTCCGCTGTATGCGAATTTGGTCAAATTGGATATCCGTTATCTGGAGGCCGCCGCAGATCTTGGTGCGACGCCGTGGTACACCTTTTTTCGCGTGACGATTCCGTTATCGAGGTCCGGCATAATCGCCGGATCGATGCTGGTATTCATTCCTTGCATCGGCGAATACGTGATTCCGGAACTGTTAGGGGGGCCGGAAACGCTCATGATCGGCCATGCGCTGTGGGATGAATTTTTCACCAATAACGACTGGTCACTAGCTTCCGCCGTTACGGTCTTCGTGATTTTGCTAATCCTGGTACCTATGGCATTTTTCAATAAATATAAGTCAGTGCAACGGGAGGATAGAGTATGAATCGATTTCGGATATTCGGCCGGGCATGGCTGTCAGCGAGTTACGCCTTTTTGTACCTTCCCATCGTAGTCTTGATCGTATTTTCATTCAACGATTCGCGCCGAAGCATGATATGGCACGGATTCACCCTGCATTGGTATCAGGAACTTGCAAATGACGTCGAAATAATCAGCGGTTTCGGATTGTCGCTGCGAATTGCGCTGATGACAGCCTGTTCTTCGGTGGTGCTCGGCACTTTTGCCGCGTTCGTGTTGACCCGGTATTGCCGTTTCACCGGTCGCACGCTGTTTAGCGGCATGGTCAGCGCGCCGCTGGTGATGCCTGAAGTGGTCATAGGCCTTTCTTTGCTGTTAATGCTGGTGTCGGTGCAAAGGGTGTTCGGATATCCGCACCCCGGGTTATTGACGATGTGGATCGGCCATACCTTGCTCGGCATCGCCTATGCAACCGTCGTCATACAGTCCCGCTTGCAAGAGATGAGCAAATCCTACGAAGAAGCCGCCATGGATCTGGGCTGCCGTCCGCATCAGGTGTTCTTCTTAGTGACACTGCCCAACATCACTCACGCGCTCACGGCGGCCTGGTTACTGACGTTTACGTTGTCGCTAGATGACGTCGTATTGTCCGAATTCTTGACCGGCCCCGGTTATTCGACAATGCCGATCATCATATTTTCACGTGCGCGCCTGGGACTTGATCCGCGCGTCAATGCCATCGCGACGTTGACGATTTTGTTTGTCAGTGTCGGGGTGATTCTGTCGAGCATCTATCTCGCGCGTAATGAACGCTTGCGCCAAAAGCAAATTTCCATGGCGTTTCAAGTCGGAGCGACGGGTTGAGAGTCGTTTGAAGGGATCGGAAAAAACGATGCACGCGGCGACACTTCATTCGAATAAGGGAAATGGTTCGACTTTCAATTGCAATAGAACCTTGTTGTAAGTGATAGACCGTGCTGGCAATCCATCGTTACTCATCACGTCTATTGTATGTAGCTCACAAACTTTCAGGAGAATGTCATGCTGGTCGGTGTGCCTAAAGAGATCAAGAATCATGAATACCGTGTCGGGTTGACGCCTGCCAGCGTGCGCGAGTTGACATCGCGCGGTCACCAGGTCATTGTGCAAAAGAATGCGGGCGCCTCGATCGGCTTGTCGGACGACGACTATGTCGCGGCTGGTGCTACGATGCTGGACTCGGCCCGGGAAGTCTTCGCGCTTGCGGACATGATCGTCAAAGTCAAGGAACCGCAGCCCGAAGAATGTGCAATGTTGCGCGACGGTCAGATACTCTATACGTATCTGCATTTGGCGCCCGATCCCGAGCAAACCGCGGCGCTGATTCGCTCAGGGGCCATTTGTTTCGCCTACGAGACAATTACGGGCGCGGGCGGCGGCCTACCTTTGCTGGCGCCGATGAGCGAGGTGGCTGGCCGCATGGCGATACAGGCAGGCGCGACGCATTTGGAAAAATCCAAAGGCGGCATGGGTATGCTGCTAGGCGGCGTGCCCGGCGTGGCACCCGGCCATGTGGTGATTATCGGTGCAGGCGTGGTTGGCACGAATGCCTTGCAAATGGCCGTGGGACTCGGCGCGCGCATAACGGTGCTGGACAAGAGTGTAGATCGTCTGCGGCAACTTGACCTGATTTTTGGCAATCGCATTGCGACTCTGTATTCCAATACTCAAACGATAGAGGAGTCGGTCCTGCAAGCGGATCTGGTGATCGGCGGTGTGCTGGTTCCCGGCGCGGCGGCTCCCAAGTTGGTGACGCGCAACATGATTGCGCGCATGCAGGCCGGCGCGGTGGTGGTGGATGTCGCAATTGATCAGGGCGGTTGTTTTGAAACATCGCACGCAACGACTCACGCCGACCCCACTTTTATCGTCGATGGTGTCGTGCATTACTGCGTCGCCAATATGCCCGGTGCGGTCGCACGCACTTCAACCTTCGCGCTTAATAACGCGACCATAGGACACGCGATCGATTTGGCCGGTAAAGGATGGAAACAGGCTTGCCGCGACAATGTGCACCTGAAGAACGGGTTGAATGTATGCCACGGCAAGGTGACGTATGCAGCGGTTGCATGTGAGCTTGGCTATGAATACGTATCGACGGAAACTGTCCTTCAATGATTAGCCAAGGGCAATGATTGGGCAAAGGATCGGCCAATTATCTGATTGAACGTACGAATTAACCTAATCCGGATATTTCACCCTAACGTGGGATGATCAAATATCCGGGCTATGGTCTGAACGCAGTCGGAGGGAAATTTTATGAGTTCGACGATTTACGGTGATGGAGCGATTCGTTGCACATCACTATATGGCGTTTCGTTTGAAAACACCTTTGCGGGCGTTCTCAGCTTCATGCGGCGCAATTATAGCCGGGACTTGACCGGGGTCGATGTGGCCGTGTCCGGCATTCCGCTCGACCTGGCAACGACCTTTCGTCCTGGTGCAAGGCTCGGGCCGGCAGCAATACGGGCCGCGAGCGTGCAAATGTCCAATCTGCTTCCATATCCATGGGGCTTCGACCCGTTTCAAGATCTAGCCGTAGTCGATTATGGCGATTGTTGGATCGACTCGCACAATCCACTGTCGATTCCCGCAGCCATCGTCGAGCATGCACGCACCATTCTTGCGAGCGGCGCGAAAATGCTGACTTTTGGCGGCGATCATTTCGTTACCTACCCGCTCTTGAAAGCCCATGCGGAAAAATATGGCAAACCGCTCTCGCTCATCCACTTCGATGCGCACTGCGACACCTGGCCTGACGATAACCCCGATTCCCTAAATCATGGCACCATGTTCTACAAGGCTGTGAAGGAGGGACTGATCGACCCGGCCATGTCCGTCCAGATAGGAATGCGCACATGGAATGACGATTTCATGGCTTTTAACGTCATCGATGCATCGTGGGTGCATGCTAACGGTGTGCAAGCGACGCTGCAAAGGATTTTGGCTATCGTGGGCAACCGCCCGACATATCTGACCTTCGACGTTGATTGCCTTGATCCGGCGTTCGCTCCTGGGACGGGCACGCCGGTTCCCGGCGGGCTCAGTACGGCTCAGGCGCTTTCGATCATACGCGGAATGGAGCCGGTCAATCTCATCGGCATGGATGTGGTTGAAGTATCGCCTCCGTTCGATCAGAGCGAAATCACGGCATTGGCCGCAGCGCATATTGGCGTCGATCTGTTATGCGTTTAGCGCAATCAGAAACTGGCCGCGCGCAAATTTACCTGACATCGCGGTGAAACAATTGGAAATTTCGAAGAAATGGGTATGAAAAAACCGACATTTCAAGCATTGTCGCAATTTGTCCCAAAAATCGGTCTCACAAGCAATATGTGGAAATGAATGGATAATTCTTCCGGATAATTTTGGTGTCGATGTATGCCGCGCAATATTGCGAAAATATTCGGTTGGGAGAGTTTCACTATTCTGGAAATCAGTAACAGAATCATATTAGCCATTTGTTTTCATTAATCTCTCAATGAATGCGGAGATGTTCTTTCCAGATTCAGCACCGCTCACCTTACCGGCCCTACCTGAGGTGAGATCGCACTCAAATGTTGCCCAGAATTTCGATGTACTTTTAGATCTAAGGGCACGAGGCGAGGTCTCCGGGGATAGAAAAGCTGCGGTTCCAATAATACTTTGAGCTTGGGCACAGTGGTTTTGGTTCGGTATTCGAAAGTCGGAAATCCGCCGCCAACTTCAGACGTTTGTGCTTTCGTTGAAGCGGTCACTCGAACGTCAGCTTACCCCCAAGTAACTGACGCTGGCTCAGCCACGACGAATCTTCACGTCGAAATAAGTTCGATCGCGCGCTCAGCGAGCGGTGACACGTAACCATCATCTCTTAGCACCAGACCTAGGGTCTGCTGGCCGCGCAACACCGGGGTGTTAATGCGCCGCAGCCTACCAGCCCAGCCTTCCTCAAAATTTCGATGCCAAGGTACAAGCGTGAATAGGTCAGTGGCCGCTACTGTTTCAAGAATCGTGTTCCAGGAATTGGATTCGAGCGTGACATGATGGGGGGCTTCGGCCGCTTGCCGCCCGGCGCCAAGAGTTTTCGGATCAGCGCGAACGTAGGGGCAACCGTCAGCTGGCGTGCCCTGGAAAATTCGACGATCAGTCGCGCGGGCTCACTTCCCGACTTTGGTTCGTGATGCCAAGTTTTCATATTGAACGATGTTTTTTTAAGTCGCGGGGAAACTTGCAAATGAAAATCGACGCGTAATTTATAGAGCTTTCATTGCTGTTACTACATGACCTATCGGGATTCATTCCGCAGGAAGATTGTGGCTGCCGATCAGGAAAAATCTTGCTTGATCAGTCTGCGTTTCCCAGGCGGGAGGCTGTGGCTGGCCCTCTCCGCCTTAAAACGAAGATGTTGTTTTATCGGCGCTTCACGAACTTGTCAGGATTTTCTCAGGATGCCGTCAGGATTGGCGAATATGCTCAGCACCGATGCTCACTGGTGCTAGCCGTTGACCGGCATGACTTCCGCTGTCAGCCAGATTCCTGCTTCTATGTTGCTTGCACGGCTGGTGGTTTTCCGCCCCTGTGAGACATCGCTGCTCCACCTCAAAAACGCTTAAGAGCATCCTGAGAAGCTTGCTCATGCTGCTCATGTGCAGTCATAAAACGATAGCGCTAGTACACCTACCGGATCCGGCAATCAAGGAAGCGTGTACTAGTTCCGAGGATAGGTATTTCAGCCAAAAATTTGAAAAGAAAAAACATGACTCGCATCAAAAAAAGCTCTTGTAAGGCAGCAGTGCCGGACGCCATTGCCGCATCTGACATCACTAAACCGGCCGACCTGGCCATCATTTTAAAAGGAATCGTCTGGACGGAATTGGCGTTGCTGGCAGCATTTTCCGTACCGGTATTCGCGCAAAGCCAGCCTGTTGCCAGTGCACCTATCTCAACGGCCATTGACAGTGCGCCTGCATCTGCTGGCCAGGCTGCCGCGCCTGCGGGCCCAGCTTACGTCAACGCCGCCACGGCGGCGCCGGGCAGCGAGTCCGCTCCAATCAACCGGGTCGAAGTGACAGGTTCCATGATCCGCAGTGCAGACAAGACCGAATTCAATCAGGTCCAGGTAGTGAAGGCGACCGAAATCCAGGACAGCGGCGCCAGGACAGTGGCGGATTACCTGCGTCAGATGAGCGTCAACTCGGGCAGCAGCTATAGCGAGAGTACGGTGCTCAACCAGTCGCCCGGCGCCACGGGTGTCGCGCTGCGCGGCCTGAGCGTAAAATACACTCTGATGCTGGTGGACGGTCAGCGCGTCGCACCGTACGCCTTTCCTTCCGGAGGCACCGACACATTCTCCGATCTCAATACCTTACCGCTGAACATGATCGACCGCATCGAGATCGTCAAAACTGGCGCGGTGTCGCAGTACGGTTCGGATGCTATCGCCGGAGTGGTTAATGTCATCACGAAGAAGCGCTACCAGGGCCTGCAGGTTGACGGCAACCTGGGCGGGGCGCAGCAAGGCGGCCAGGGTACGAGCAACTTCGGTGTGCTGGGTGGCTTCGGCGATCTGAATGTAGATCGTTTTAATGTCACCAGCGCGTTTAGCTATCTGCGCGAGAGCGGCGTTTCGATGGCACAGCGAGACATTACGAAAAACGAGAATTACCTCGGGTTGAGCGGCGGCTTCTTCGCCCAGCCTAGTTCATTCTGGACGACACCGGATGGTCCACAGGCGTTGAGTACCTGCGGGCCCGGAGCGCAGGTTAGCTCGGCGGAAAATAGTCTGCAGACGAAAGCCCCGGGCACAGTCTGCTCGCAGAATGGCGCCAGCGCACAATCGCTGGCGGCGCAGGTCGAACGCACCAGTCTAAAAGTGCACGCGGATTTCAGGATCAGCGATAAGGTTCAGGCTTTCGCCGATATATGGGGCAGCCACAACAGCACCAGGCTGTCGTCGGGATTAGCCGGTTTCGGCCCCAACGCGCTGGTGTCATCGCTTTACTACACGCCGGGTGTGGGCTTTGCACCGTTCGCGCCGACTGTCGGCGGCAATTCCTTGTCCTATTATTTCCCTACCGCTCAGGCTGTCAACACCACCTCCAATTTCTATCGTATTTCATCAGGACTCAAAGGCTCGTTCAGCAGTGCGAATCTCGGCGACTGGGACTGGGCGGCATCCTACGGACACTCTGAAAGTGATGTGACCAATGCGTATACCAACCAGATCAATGCATCGGTGGTGCAGAACTATCTCAACAGCGTAACGATGAACACCTTCAACCCGGCGGCGTTGAACACCTTGCCGGGACTCTTTGGCACATCCAGCCCCACCGCCAGGTCGAAACTTGATACGCTGGACGCAACCGTTTCGACCGCGAACCTGTATAAAATGCCTGCCGGCGACGTCGGCTTCGGATTCGGTGCGCAATTTCAGCATCAGAGCGAATACGTCGGTTCTGGCTCTACCGACTTTGTGAACCCGATTACGCTGGCGGTCAACGGCCGGCGCAATATCGCTGCGGCATACTACCAGCTCGACATTCCGCTGCTCAGCAGCTTGTCGTTCAGCCAGTCGGGCCGCTATGACCACTACAACGACTTCGGCGGCGTATTTTCGCCTCGCTTTGCACTGCGCTTCCAGCCGTTGCGATCGCTGACCATGTACGCTTCCTATGACCGTGGATTCCGCGCACCGACGCTGCTTGAGCTCGATGCAAAAGGGAGCGTGACCTACCAGGTCGTCAACAACCAGAACGTGAATGAGTATTTTATCGGCAACCCAAACCTGCAGCCTGAGCGCACCAAGAATTACAACCTTGGGTTCCAGTGGTCGCCGAGCCGTAACACGGATTTCGGTCTGGACTGGTACCGGATCGACGTCAACAACGTGATCACTCAGGTGAATATCCAGTCTTTGGTTGACGCCAATCCAGGACAGCCCGTCTATTCGCTGCCCTATGCGAACATTGCATCCCTGAATACAGAAGGCTTTGAAGCCACTTTCAGGCAAGCGCTGCCAACCAGGATTGGAACCTTTATCTTGGCGGGCGACTGGGCCTACGTGTGGCATTTCCGGATGTCCGGAATCACTCCACCCGACTTTGCGGGCAACAACGGCGCGAACAATACGGTGTTCGGCGGTGCTCTGCCTCGCTGGAAAGGCAATACCAGCCTGAGCTGGGCAAACAGGCAATGGACCACCACGCTGACCTGGCAATACACTGGCCCTTATCAGCAGGTGATTAACATCCCCGGCGCAAGTGCTGCCTCATACAGCCAGTTCAATCTGTCGGCCAGCTATGCCAGGTCCAAGCATTGGAAGCTGTATGCGAGCATCAACAATATCTTCAACCGCGCGCCGCCTTATGACCCGGTATGGACCTCTACCTACCGCGGCTACTACGATCCGTCGTTGTACACGCACATCGGCCGTTACGCCCAGATCGGCGCGACGTACACGTTCTGATGCACCAGCCCGTTAGCTAGGGTGAGTCGCTCCGGCTGGCTATGATGGCCACGCCGGAACGACATTCGGGCCTATGTAAATTCGACGCATAATCTAGTCAGCATTATTGGAAAATGTGCTCGCTAACAAGTAGAAAAAGAAAGATCTTAAAGGTACGTCGTTGATGCTCGGCTACCAGCGCATCGCCAACCCTGCCTACAATGCAGCTCGTGGCCCAGTGAACGTCGGTACAGTGCGACTACACGCAGAATTCTAAGTTGAATCATCATGGCCAAAAATTCTACTGTAAAGAAACTCTACACCGATTTTTGCGCTGTCCTTGATGATGTGCATGTTCGCGATATCCACGCGTTTTCGGTTCGACCCGCATCAATGACCATGGCCAGCGCCATACCTGGTGGAGAAAATTCAAGACCCTGCTGGCGATCCTCGGCTCCGGACTTTTTGTCATGGTATCCGCCTGCGGTGAAGGAAATAGCACAGGCTCTGTCCCGTCAATGCCGACACTCCTGATACGAATTCCTCCCACGAAAAAGCATCAGTTGAAAATGGAATTTTCTTAAGTACATCTTTAGCCCGGCAATTCTCGCCTGCTCAAAAGTGCTCAAGTTGAGCGTTCTTCACACGGCCTTCATGTTTCTTTCAGGATTTTGACAGGATCGTCCGATATGCTCCGAAGATCTCCTACCGGTGCTTCATTTCGATTCTATGATTCCTTCAATCTCCAAATTCTCGGTGTGATGCCGCTCCCGCTGTTTGCCAAGGCGTGGCCAGCCGCGCGAGCACAGGACACCGTTGTGTTATATCGGCGGCTTTCGTACTGGATCGATTATGCGGCAGTAGCTTACGCGCCTTGCAATACGATGTAGAAGCACTAAACGCCCAACTGCTGGCGGAACGTGCCGCACCTCACAGCCTGGAGATTTCCTGCAAATCGGTAGAACTGGGAGCCAGCACTCCGCAGACCTTGTTGACCGCCTAGCAAACTTATCAACAGGCGGTTATCAATCTGGCGCAGGCGCAAGCGGCACGTTTTGCCGATAACCGCGGCTTTGTTTCAGGCGCTGGGCGGCGGCTGGTGGAATCGACTAGAAGACCAAACAAAGGCGATGGCGGACAAGATGCCTAGTGTGCTGAATTTCAATCGAAGTCATAGTCAAAATTTTTTTATGCTGACTTTATAAGCCGATTTTTATTAAAAATATTTTCGTTTAACGATTAACACTCATGAAAAGACGAGCATTGTAAATGAGCCATGTTTTAGCACATCAACCATACACGCAAGAGGTTCGATCATGCGTTTTCTGGTAATCGAGGATGACAGCGATAGAGCTCGTTACATTTGTAACGGGCTGGAAGAAAATGGGTATACGGTCGCCTGGTGTGGTAACGGCACTACTGGCTTGAGCCGTGCTACAAGCGAGCAATGGGATTTAATTATCCTCGACCGAATGCTCCCAGATATAAATGACGGGCTGGCCATTATCAATGCAATCAGAGATGTCGGCAAAGTCACCCCAGTCCTAATCCTGAGTGCATTAGCTAGCCTGGATGAGCGTGTGCACGGGCTACGCATTGGCGGGGATGACTATCTCGTCAAGCCATTTGCGTTCGCAGAGCTACTGGCGCGGTGCGAGGCGCTGTTGCGGCGTGTCGGTGGGCGGGACGAGTCGCAGGAACTATGGGTGGCGGACTTGAGACTAGATTTGAGAACGCGGCGCGCAGATCGGGCCAGTCAACCGATTGCACTACCGCCCAGAGAATTTCGGCTACTTGAATATCTGGTTCGGCAACAAGGGCAGGTTGTCACTCGCTCAATGTTGCTTGAGTCCGTGTGGGACTATCACTTCGATCCGGAAACGAATGTGATTGATGTCCAAATCAGTCGCTTGCGCAATAAAATAGACAAGAATTTTTCCTTGCCGCTGCTACATACAGTACGCGGTGTTGGCTTCATGCTAGGTATTCGTGGATAAATTTTGGAATTCGGCGGCGTTTCGTTTGTCGCTTATCTGCGGCGGACTGGTCGTGGCATCTGTGATTTTTTTGTCGTTAGTTTTTTATTTCGGGACTGTCGAGGTGTTGAAAAATAAGGTCGACGACAAAATAATTTCGATCATGGGGCGGCTCACACAGCACGGCGAGCTGGACGATTCCAGTAAGTTTGGAAAAAAAATTGAGAAAATTCTTAACGATGGTGTCGACTCAGATACTGAGATTTATTTACTCGCGGATGTGTCGGGGAAAAAGATCGTGGGCAATATCCTGATAGGGAGTCTTTCGACCAAACCTCTCGATCGTCTGATTGAACTAGATGTAGTCCGAGGCGGAAGGCCGACTTTCGGCCGGATGATGTTGCACAAATTGTCGGATGGATCACTACTGGTGGTGGGGCGTGATCTAAGTGATATAGCAGAAATCAATGCGCTCATTTGGCGCGCCATCAGCATCGGCGGATTACTAGTTTTGATGCTCTCCGTGGGGATAGCCATCTTCTTTCGCTTTCGTATAGAAAGCAATCTGCGGGCAATCCGCAATGCGGCGTTGGAAATCGAAGCTGGTAATTTGAGTCGACGCATCCTGGTGGTCGGTGTGGGTGACGAATTCGCTCGGTTGAGTCACGACTTCAATCGTATGCTAGACCGAATCGAAGTCTTGATGGATGGTGTTCGCCATGTCTCCAATACCATTGCGCACAATTTGCGCACCCCGCTCGACCGAATCCGATCCCATCTCGAGGAAGCATTGCTGGTCAAACCTGGCGAGAAAAGGTTGATGGCAGCGAGCAGTTTTGCGATCGAACAGATTGACGGATTGATTGGCTTGCTTGACAAGTTGCTACAGCTCGCCGAGACGGAGTCTGGGATGCGGCGCCAAATCTTTGAAGCTGTGCCACTGCGAGCGGTGGTGACGAACATCGTTGAACTTTATGATGCAGTTGTAGAAGAAGAGGGAGGGGCGTTGGTCGCGGAAATCGAAGGTAATCCAACCATTCTCGGCGACAAGGAATTGTTAGCAAGCATATTGGCCAATCTGCTCGACAACGCATTGAAGTACGCAGGACGTCCCGTCACGATCGGTGTGCATGTAACTCAACAAGGAAATAGCGTTACCGTGTTGCTTCATGATAGTGGCCCTGGCATTCCGCTAAAGGAGCGAACAAACGTTCTGCAACGTTTTTATCGTCTCGATCATAACCAAAATGGCAGCGGGATCGGTCTCGCCATCGTCGCGTCCATCGTTAATCTTCATGGCGGCACGCTCCATCTGGAAGATGCTGCACCTGGTCTTTTAGTGCGCATGGTGTTCCCTGCGGTCGACGGCGAAGTCTAACCAAATCGTAATGTTTTGTTGGTATTACGAATAGGTTCGCAACGTTAGAATATGTGTCGAGATTTCCGTCTGGAAAATATGTTATCTAGAATTGCATCGGCAGAAAGACCGATGCAATTCATGCTGGCTAACGCTTATAAATTACTTAGTTTCACGGATCGCGTGACTGCAAAAAAATGCCAATTCGCTCTTTGTTTTTTGGACCAACTAGTCTATCGAGATATGAGGCCCAGATGCTTGGGCCGATGGCGATACCTGCTCCGGACGTCCAATCAATCTTAGCTATTTTCCCTGTCCCTCAACGCGGGCAATTTAGTAGTCCATTTCTTCTCCGGAAATTACCGGCCAGACAGCCTCGCATTGCGGGATTCACGTTGATTGAACTTTTGATCACGATCGCTATAGCCGCGATTTTGATGGCGCTTGCCGTGCCGTCCTTCACACCCATGGTGCTGAATAATCGTCTGTCAGCACATACGAATGTTTTTGTGAATTCATTGAATTACGCTCGATCCACCGCGCTCACTCAAAATCTCAATGCTAAGGTCTGTCCATTAGGTGCTACCGGATCTGTCGCGTGTGGTACGAACTGGGGCTCAGGATGGATCGTCACAACTGCGCCCGCTACGGGCGCTGGGGTTCTTCTGCAAAGCTATCAAGCCGGGCCGCGCGATCCTGTGCTGTCAGCTGTCGCATCTAATGGGGTAACAGCGTCAAGCATTATCTTCGATCCTCGTGGGCTCGCTACGACCCAGTCCAATTTCAAAATCTGCGATAGCCGCGGCGCCGACTTTGCGCGCTCGCTGCAAGTAGTTGCCACGGGGGCCGTTCAACAAGGGCCCAGCCCGGGCCAGGCGGTATGGGGGGGCGCGGTCAGCTGCCCTTAAGTGAGACATAATGAATCAGAAAAAATATTCTAGTCAGCGCTCGGGATTTGCTTTGTTGGAAGTGATGATCGCGGTTGTCGTATTAGCTTTTGGCATGCTGGGTATAGCGAGTTTGTTAATGGTAGCCCATAAATCCAATAGCTCGAGCTATATCAAGCAGCAAGCGGTGCAGTCCGCCTACGATATCATCGATCGCATTCGCGCTAATCGGCAAATCGCTGTTGACGGCGGCTATGCGGCTAATAACATTGCTGCTGCCGGTCCCTTAGCGGCGGCCTCTCCCGATTGCAGTACGACTGCCTGTAGCCCAAGCCAATTGGCAACATACGACGTTTGGTATTGGCTTGCCAGGGACCTCGCTCAGTTGCCAAACGGTAGCGGCTCAATTGTTACTGGTGCAACGCCGACCGGTACCAATACGCTTTTGACCGTGACGGTGCAATGGGATGACAGCCCGGCACAACACAAACTCGATGCAGCGAGCCAGGCACAGGCGTCCAAACCCAGTCTTGTGCAGTTTGCCGTGCAGACACTCTTATGAAGACTATACACAAAGCATTGCGCGGATTTTCTTTGGTAGAGCTGATGGTGGCAATGGCCTTAGGGCTGTTCGTGAGCGCTGCAATCATCGGAGTTTATCTGGCGCAAACACAGATGTATAAATCTACCGTATCGCAGGTCGCCATTCAAAGTGCAGAAAATGCCATTGCTGCATTGGTGACACCAGTCGTGCGTTCCGCCGGATTTAACGGTTGTTCATCAGTGACGCAGTCTGTTTCGAATTTGAACGCTGGAGGTCCGCCACCACTAGGCACGCTGGCTTCGGCCGCAAGTCTGTTGTTCGGTTATGACGCGATAGGAACCGCTGGCAGTGGTAGTTCATTGACCATCACGCAGAATAACAGTACGAATAGTGTCAACACCGGTGACTGGTCGCCTGCACTCGATACTACGCTGGCCGGCAATGTCCAGGCGGGCAGTGATGTTCTTGTTTTACTTGGTGCAGTGCCAGGTACCAGTCCTGTAGGCGTCACGTCGATCGCAGCTGGTAACAACACGATGACATTACAAAACGCGGGCGGCCTCAGCGCAGGTCAATTCGGCATTGTTTCCGACTGCTTGAAGGCAAGTGTTTTTCAAATCACGTCAGTCTCTGCGGATACGATTACTCACGAGGCCGGCAGCGATGCGATGACCAATAGCAGCGCTGCGTTAGCAGTGAACTACGCTGTTGGTTCACAGTTTGTTCCGCTTCAACAGACCGCATTTTACGTGGCTCAAGGGCAGGGAGGTCAGAGTACTCTTATTCGTGCGACTTACAGTCGCGGCACATGGGCGGCACAACCTTTGGTGCCGGGCGTCGAATCGATGCAAGTTTTGTATGGGATCGGCACAAATAGTATCGTTACTCAATATGTTGCCGCTAGCGCGGTGACAGACTGGACCAAGGTCTACGCTATACGTCTTGGTTTTCTGATCCAGGGGCAGGTGGGATCGAGTACCACGAATAACGTTGCTTCCAGGCAGTTCACGGTTCTGGGCACCACCATCACGGTCCCCGCGGATGGGCGTTTGCGGCATGTTTATGAAATGACTGTCAATACGAGAAATGCGGTATGAAAACTCGCTTGCCCCAATTCCTTCCGTTACGAGCCCAGCGCGGCGCAGTGTTGCTGATCACTATTATGCTGGTATTGATGTTAACCATTGTTGGAATCAGTCTGGTGGCATTGAATAGTACCCAGACAAGGGTTGCGACAAACAGCGCCGATGTTCAAATCGCATTTCAGACTGCAGAGGGTGCGCTTAACCAGGCGCAAAGCAATATCCTCGCCGGCAGCTATCCAATCAGTAGTTTTTTGGCCAACAACAACGGCCTATATGTATTTAATCCCGTCAACGCTCCTTTATCGACGAGTGTCAATTGGGGTAGTACCAGTGCGGTCATCGAGAGCTTCCAGGGCGGCTCAAAGGCCCCGGCAGCATACATCATCGAACTTCTCCCATCGGTCGTTCTACCGGGGCAGAGTTTCAAGACCCCGACTCGGGTGCTGCGAGTCACTGCGCGTGCGGTCGGCCCCAGTGGGGGAGCACCAGTGATGCTGCAGACTACCGTACAAATCCAGCAATAAGTTTGCAGTAATCGCCAGGAAATAGAAGAACAAATCATGAAGCAACCGCCAAAAAACAGGATTAACTTGCCGCGCGTTTCCATCATTGGGGCGCTGGTAGCAGTCGTCATATTAGTTGTAGCATCGGTGTCCGTTCTTCTTTCAGCACACGCTGGGGCGAGCTTAGTTTTACCGATTTCCCAAGTACCATTGACCGTTTCGACATCGGTACATCCCCAGATATTGATCGCCATGGGCAACTCGGAATCCATGGATGGAACTTTAAGTGGCGCGATTATGACCGGCTCAGGTAATTTGTCGAACAGGTTGACATCACTCAGTGGTTCCAGCTCTCCAGCAGCCTACGCTGTACCAACGGGGTTTACTCCCCCACTTCAAACGGCGGATAGCGCGGGAAACGCGCCTTATACGGTCAGTCATGATGGCAATCTGGCCGACAATGGTGCAAGTCGTCTGAACATCGCCAAAGCTGGGATACAAGCGATTATTCAAGCTTACATGCAAAATACCGACTTCGCGCTTGCGACGTACGATACTAGCGGCACCAGTCTCTACTCAACGTGGGTGTACTACATGTCCCCAGTCGCGGGTGATTTTACGTTCACGAATACGCAAACAAGTGGTAATCGTTATGTCGCGAATCCATGTTATGGGTACACGACCGCATCATCCGATGTCAAAAGGAATTGCAATTCAATTGCCCGATCCGGCTTATACACCTCGTCCGCCGTATCGTCTTCGGCTTATATGCAGATTGGCGCGTCCAGTGACGATGCGAATATCAACGACGTCTTATATACAAGTTCCGGAGCGGGCATTTACATAAATTACGGCCAGATATCTCCCAGTACACCTTACCCGCCAAATTATTCACTGGCGAACTACAATAACAACTCCATCACTATTACCTACGCCAGCAGTGTACCGTCTGCGGGCCAACAGGCTTCGCCTACTAACGCGGGATTTGTGCCGTATTCACCTCAAGTCATGTATGCGCAAAGGGGATTTGGTTATGGCGGAAGCCAGTCCTCGAACTCTGGCAACGTGCTGGTTCCGATCACTACAGCCGGCGCCACTCCTACCACGAGCTCGATAACGACTGCTGTCAACAAATTTTTGCCTTACCTGGCACCGGAAACGAACAGCTTGCAAACAGGTGAAATCAAAGCTGTAGCCGGGCAAGCGCCAACCGCAGGATTGCTAGCGAAGGCGCAAAGCTATCTTGCTTCAGTGGCGGCGTCCAACACCGGCTGTACACCAAAGCAATATGTGGTACTCATTTCTGACGGTTTGCCAACCCAGGATTTGAACGGAGCCTCCTGGCCGCCGCTGGGCAGCGCAGCGGCTCAAGGGTACGGCCTGACCGCGACGTTCAATGCCGACGGTTCTTTGAATACGACTAACGACCAAGCTTTGACCGATACGATTACCAACCTCACTAATCTGAAGAGCGCTGGTATTAAAACCTACGTCATAGGTTTAGGTGCCGGTGTCGATCCGACCATCAACCCGCAGGCAGCAGCTACATTGCAAGCGATGGCGATCGCTGGTGGTACCGCAAATTACTACCCAGCCAGCAGCCCAAGTGCATTGGTTACCAATCTCAATACTATTCTCATCTCGGTCCAAAACGGGTCGCTATCGACGACGGCGGCTGCCGTGAACTCGACTACCTTGCAGAATGGCAGCGTAGAATATCAATCGAATTTCACCTCAAGCGACACACCGTACCAAGACTGGACAGGAAATTTAATCGAAAAGGCACTTAATCCTGCTACCGGGGTGCCTACTGGTTCAGCACTATGGTCAGCACAGGCCCTATTGGACTCTCAAACGAGCCGGATTATTACAACTTGGAATACGGATATCAATAGCGGCAGCGGTGGCGGCGCTCCGTTTGAATGGGCAAATTTAAGCGCTACCCAGCAAAATTTGCTGCAATCCGCCGATACTCAGGGCCAGAATCGGCTCGGATATTTACGTGGTAATACGGCCGTGGAACAGCGCAATGGCGGTAGCTTTCGCAATCGATCCCATATCCTAGGAGATATCGTCGATAGCCAGCCGCACTACGTTGGAGCGCCATCGGCAACTTATTTGTCTTCGAGTTACCTCGCTTTTGCGCGTGCTCAAGCTGCGCGACCGCCGATGTTATATGTGGGAGCCAACGATGGCATGTTGCACGCTTTCAACGCTAACACCGGTGCCGAGCAATTTGCTTTTGTGCCGAATGCCGTTTTTGCGAATCTGCAAGCCCTTACTGCTCCGTTGTACAACCAGAACCATCGTTTTTTTGTTGATGGATCTCCACAAAGTGGAGACGTCCAGTTCAACGACGGCGTTTGGCACACCCTACTGGTCGGCGGCGAGGGTGCGGGGGGGAAAAGTATTTATGCGATGGATGTAACCAACCCCAAATCACTTATTTCCGAATCTGCGGTAGCCAGTTCGGTTCTATGGGAGTTTAGCGATACCGACATGGGGCTAAGTTATAGCGAGCCGCAGATTGCGCCAGTCGCCGTGGCACCCGGTTTTGGTGTCTTCTTCGGTAATGGCTACAACAGTTCGAACAACAAGGCAATCTTATACACAATAAATCCGCAGACAGGACAGACCATCAGCAAAATTGACTTGTGCGCTGCCGTCACGAACACGGCCTCAGCGAACGCTTGCAATAGTACTTTGCCGCAGGGCCTATCGACTGTGGCCATCGGCAATTCAGATGGTCTTCAAGGGCAACCCATCACGCAGATCTATGCGGGAGATTTGCAAGGAAACCTGTGGGCAATCGATGTTGGCAATTCTGATACAACGAAGTGGTCAGTGCGCCTGTTATTTCAGGCTCGCGATGTCGACGGCATTATTCAAGCAATCACCACACCGCCACTAGTAACCCTCCATCCAAATTACCCGCGTTTGCAAGGCCAATTCATCATGTTTGGCACTGGTCAATTATTGACATCAACCGATCTGACTAGCCAACAAAAGCAGACTGTTTATGGCATTTGGGATAAACCTGGAAATACAGCCGTGTCGGCTCGCAGCAATCTTCAATCCCAGACGCTTGCGTTGGTGACTGCGGCGTCATCCAGATTGCCGCAGGATGTGCTGACGGCTACGAGAAATACGATCAATTGGACCACGCAGTTAGGCTGGTATGCCGATCTTACCTCGGCCGGTCAGCGTATCGTCACGACGCCGCAGTTGCTCCATGGCGCATTTCTAACGTCGTTAAATACCCCGCCGGCTGCCAATTCCTGTAGCGCTGGTTTTACATCGATGCTTCTCGAATTGAATTTTCAGACCGGCGGTGCATTCAGTCAGCCCCAACTCAACGTCACTGGCAGCGGCGTCATTAATGCGAATGATGCTTTGAACGGCACTAATCCTGTGGGCATTGGGCTGGGAACAGGGTTTTCCAGCACTCCGACTCCCATAGGTCCCAACAAAAAAAATCAAATCGTCAAACTGGTTACGATGTCAGGAGGGCAGCAGGTGTCCGTTATTGATCCCAACAATACACCACGGCGTCTGACGTGGTGGCAACTTCAATAAGATTTATACAATGTATCTATTCCGCTTGCAGAGTCGGTCTCACCGCGGGTTTACGCTAATCGAATTAATGATAGTTGTGGCGATTGTAGGTATCCTTGCCGCTGTTGCATATCCATCCTATCAAGCGTATGTCCTCAGGTCGCACCGTGCCGATGCATTGACGACACTGTCACAAAATCAAGTAATCTTGGAGCGTTGCTATGCGCAGAATTTTGCATATAGTCAGGCTTGTGAGTCACTTCTAACGTCAGTCTCCCCGCAGGGATACTACACCGTCACGTTGACCAATCGGACTGCAACGACTTACACGCTCACCGCTACCCCCATCGGGGTTCAAGCTAAGGATACCCAATGTGCCGCTCTGGTCATTGACCAAGCGAATCAGAAATCGGCAACAGACGCTAATGGCACCTTGCAAACCCTGTGCTGGAATCCCTAAAAAATCACCGTTTCCTAGGAGGCCTTCATAAAAAATTGGACGGCGGTCGTCAATACTTCGACGTCGACTTTGTTCTTAATGAGGCTAATCACGGTCAATGAAACAGCTAAGCATGCCATGGTTTGCAAAATCGAATAAGCAGGAGCTAATGTGAGCAATCGACGACGGACTTCAGGTCATGCGTCAAAATGGCGGCTGCAAAACCGTGTTCGAAAATCACAAATTCACGTCCAGTTTCTTGCTTGTTAAATTGTGGGGTGGTTAACCATCACCCGACCGTCGTCAGTCAAGGCTCCGATCCTGGCGATTGCTTGGTTCTCACGTCCGATTTCAGCCGTGCGGAAAACGCTCTCATCAAGTGCCGTGCTCTACGTCGGACGGGCGAGCGAGGGGCCGGTAAGACAGTATGGAAATAGTTGTGCCAGCGCTACGGGGTGTAGGTGGGTCTCAATCATTGGTTTTGGAGTGATTGACCGTTAGCACGCTGGCGGCGGTTCCAAAGGTGAGGGAGGCGTAGACGGTGTGTGTCGGCGACGGTTCGCTCGACACGGCACGCCGTGCAGGCTTGCAGAGAAATGCCCAGCCAGGCGTTGGTATGGTTTTGACGGCATGAAAATTGCGCCAGAAAACTCGTCCTATACATTTATGTGCAGGGCCATCCGACCAACCGGAAGCCGCGATGAGGCCCTTGCAATGTTCCGCACGCAGCACATGACTTTCAAATGCGTATTGAAGTAAATTATATTTAAGTCGGTCGACCGGTTTTTCGTTGACTTTATTTTTTTAATGTTTATTATCGTATTTAGTCGGTCGACCGACAAATTGATGATGTAAAAAAAAGAACCGTAATTACAATACGGCGAACGTTGATGCGAGGAAATTACATGTTCAAAGGTGAGGGATCTAGATCTCGCACCGGCAGCAAAAAAATCGAAAAATATCACATGGGGGAGAGAGAGTCATGCGTCAAAAAAGCAGGTGGTTCTTTGCAGCACTATCGGTATTCATGATGAGCAGTGCCTCGGCATATGACTTCGAAACTGAATCGACTAACGGCTCGATCAATTCGAACGTCACTGCCGGCATCGGCATTCGCACCAAGAACCAAAGTTGTGCTCGTATCGGGGCCCCATATGTTGATAATTGCGGGGCCGATGTTAATACCGCGCAATGGGCAAATGGTGACAATGGAAATTTAAATTACAACAAAGGAGACCTGTTCACTGGGTATCTGAGCCTGACCAGCGAAGCTTTATTGAAAATCCCCGGTCAAAATCTGAAGTTCCTCGTGCGTGGCACCGGTATTTATGACCCAACGGCGGCCAACACTCGAACCACGCCTTTGGATAGTGATGTACGTGCTCAGATGGTGCAACGCCTCACCCTGCTTGACTTCTGGGGCCAAAAAGATTTTCAAATCGCTGGTGAGAATGCGCATGTTCGTCTGGGTAATCAAGTGATCAATTGGGGAGAAAGCCAATTCGCATCGGGTGGCATTAATGCGACCAACGCGCTCGATATTCAGAGTCTGTATATTCCAGGGACCCAACTCAAGCAGGCATTATTACCGGCCCCGATGATCAGCTTCGCGACCACATTGCCGGCTGGCTTTAACACTGAAGCCTACTACCAGTTCGGATGGAACGCCAATCGTTACCCAGCAGTTGGCACCTATTGGTCACTTAGCGACAATGTTGGACGCGGATCCGTACCGGCCTTGTCCAACTCGTCAAACGTCAACCAAAGCGGCCTGGATCCAGCGACCGCCCTCCCGTTCATCACCGTGAAACCCGGCAACGCGCCGCAATACGGTATTCGTTTAGGTTACGTTCCTGCAGGAAAATCGATCAGCTTCGCCGCCTACTACGAAAACTACACCGACAAGAACCCCGTGTTCGGCTCCATCGCAGGCGGTACGGTGGAGAAGGTGCAATACCTCAAGGGCCGAGACCTGTTTGGCGTCAGTACGAACTTCCCGATCGGTCTCTGGGCCATCGGTGCCGAATTGTCTTATCGGCCGCATGATGCCGTCGCCATGTCCGGATGTTTCCTTCCTGGCGGGCCGTCCGATTTCAATACGAATGGGGCGTCAGGCAATTGCAACTCGTGGAAGGACAACAAGAAATACCAGCTTATCGTAAATGCCCAGGAACAGATGTCGCCGACCAGCCATCCGACTATTCTGAAACTGCTAGGTGGCGCCAATACGGCAACCTTGACCGCAGAAATGGCATTCATCTACTACCCAGGGATTGATGCCAACAAAACTTATCCGACCACAGTCGCCGGGCAGCCCGCCTATACCATACCGGCGGCCGGAAACTCTGTCTGGCTCACTGGTCAATCGAATCTCGGCTATCCGATCACGGCAGGGCAGGGCACTGCTAAATCTGCTGGTTACGTCATTGACTTTAATTGGACCTATGACGGCAGCCTGCTTCCCGGATGGGGAGTGACGCCGGGCTTGACGTTCAGTAACGCATTTTCTGGCTACACACCGAATTACGCGGCGAACTATATGCGCGGTGCAAAATCGGCCAATTTCTATCTGGTATTGACGAGAAATCCCGCCAGTTGGCAGGCCGGTCTCAACTATACGGCATTCTTTGGTGGCAATAATCCTAACTCCCAGCCGTTTGCGGACCGCAATTTTGTCGGTGCCTATGTCACGCGCAATTTCTGACCCACACGCCATGAGTCGTCGCGCTATGCGCCACTGATGGCTGTTGCTGGAAATTGGTGAATGGAATACGTTTTTGTTTGGAAAAAAAAGGGACAAATGCTCTGCTGTAAACCGGCTTGACTCCCGCTTGCGCAGGGCATCGATAAAATAACCAACACTCTCGGACCTAGAAAATTGAAGGAAAGCAAAATGAACATGAAGATATCGACTTTCGTTACCGCCATCGTCTTGTGTGCCGCAACTGACGTGTTCGCGGCTGAGACAGACAAACTTGGCACGGAATTGACCCCGCTTGGCGCAGAAAAAGGGGGGAATAAGGATGGCAGTATTCCTGCGATTGGGGCGCCGGATGCTCCACAGTCCGGCTGGGTTTTCGGCAAGAATCGCGAAGACTATTGGTCGCACAAAGGCGAGAAGCCTCTATTTACCATTGATGCATCCAATGTTGACAAATATGCTGACAAATTGTCGCCATCGCAAGTGCAGATGTTGAAGCAAACAAAGGGTTACCGGATGGACATCTATCCGACGCACCGGAGTTGTTCGGCGCCGGACTTTGTTCAAGCGAACACAAAGACCAATGTCACGCGCGGGAAAATCGGCAGCGACGGCTGGTCGCTGGAAGATGCTGCCTTACCTGGCGTACCCTTTCCGCTGCCGAAAAAAGGAATTGAAGTGGTGTGGAACTACCTGGTCGGGTATCAAGGCGTCGGAGTCGAACTGAAAACCGGCTACACCTACATCTCTCCACGGCCGGGATCAACGGAACCGATTAACGCTGGTTGGGAGCAGGTCAATTATTGGCCGTGGGCCAAAAAGGGAGTGACGTCGCCCTCTGAGGTGGGCGGGTATAAGGGAGGCTTCTACTATGCTTACCATACGCCAGCTGCCTTTGCCGGCCAGGGTACCGTGCAAAATATCTATTTCAAAAAAGAGCTGGAGGCATTTTATTATTTTACCGGACAGCGCCGCGTGCGTCGCCTGCCTGCCTACGCATATGACGCGCCGGTGATCGGCTTTGAAAATCAATATCCGATTGATGCAACGAATTTATATTACGGTAACCCAGATCGATTCGACTGGAAGCTGCTTGGCAAAAAGGAGATGTACATTTCCTATAACAATTTCAAGTTCAACGATGGATCGGTCAAGGTAGCGGATGCGTTCCGCGAACACGGCATCAATCCCGCTCTGGAGCGCTATGAGCTACACCGAGTTTGGGTGGTCGAGGGAACCGTCAAAGCAGGCTTCCGTCACTCCGCGCCAAAGAAAGTCATGTATTTTGACGAAGACAGCTGGATCGCAGCTGCCGGCGACGACTATGATGCCCAAGGCAAGATTTGGAGAATGAAGGAAAACAAGATTCTTCCGGTCTGGGAACTTGGCGGCGCATGTGCCAACACGGTCATGGACATGTATGACCTTATAGGCGGTCGTTATGTTGTCGATAACGTTGTGTTTGGCGGCGGCGCCGGACACGACATGCAATGGTTTTCCGAGGCAGGAAGCAATCCGAAAATGAAAGACAACTACTATACCGCCGACAATTTGAAGTCGATCAGCGAGCGATAACAGTCGGAGCCAATGCGTCTGGCGGCGTGAAGAGATAGGTCGTGCTTCGCGTCTATCAAAGCCCTGCCAGGCGCACCGGGAAAAGTCTTCGTACACTTTGCAAGCGGATTATTGAACAAGAAAAATCGATGATGCCGGCATTCTTACGGCACCAGGTTTTCTCGTTCTATTGCGTGCTGTCGCCGCAGATGGCGTTTTGCAGGATAGACCGATTATCGGCGTGCGCGCTAGCGCAAGCGAATCAATCGTTCCGTCGGTAAATTCAGAGACGTTCTGTTCATGTCAAGGCTCCGAAGTGTTGGCCGGAACTGAGATTTTCTGCAACTTGAATATCTGTACTCCCAGTTTGAACAAGAGAGAGCCACATTGTGTTAAATAAATTAGTCACCCGAACTGAAAACTGGTTTTTCTCGCATCGTGCGCTGACCTTGAGCGTGTTGTTTATTGTTACTGCGGTCATGGCGGTTTTCGCAGTCGGCCTTCGCATGGAGGCCGGCTTTGAAAAACAGATGCCCATCGGTCACGAGTATATCAAGACATTCCAACAGTATCGAGAGGAGCTTTTCGGGGCGAATCGCGTCACGGTGGTGGTTCGTGCACGCACCGGAACAATTTGGACAAAAGAAGGCTTGACACGTTTACATGATGTCACTCAGGCGGTCACATTCTTACCCAACGTAGATCGCCCTAACGTGCAGTCTTTATGGACGCCAAATAGCTTTGTTACTGAAATCACAGAAGAGGGGCTGCGCGCTGATCCTGTGATTTCCGGAGCGATTACACCGGAAAGTCTTACGCCCGAGATTATCGACGGAATCCGGAGAGGAGCAAGTCAAGGAGGATTTATTGGCCAGTTGGTCTCGCGCGATGAGCGTGGCGCCATGATCACCGCGGAATTAAATGAATTGACGCTGGACGGCAAGACCTTAGACTATGTGGCCTTCAATCGGCTTCTGGAATCGGATATACGCAAAAAATTCGAAAACGATAATTACGAAATTCAGATTATCGGCTTCGCCAAACAAATCGGCGATATCGCCGACGGCGGTTCAGGGGTGTTGGTGTTCTGTGCCATCGCCTTGCTGCTGACGGCGTTGGCGGTGTACTGGTATTGCCATTCGATGCGCCTGACTATCCTGGTGATCATATGTTCGTTGACCTCGCTGGTCTGGCAATTCGGGACTTTGCGCTTAATGGGTTACGGGCTCGATCCTCTAGCCGTGCTCGTTCCTTTCCTCGTATTCGCAATCGGCGTATCGCACGGTGTCCAGCAAATCAATTTCTTTGTTCGTGGTCTGAGCAACGGTTTGAACGTCATGACGGCGGCGCGGGCAAGTTTCAGCGGGCTGCTCATTCCGGGCGTTCTGGCGCTTGTCACTGCGCTGGTATCGTTCTTGACTTTGCTGATGGTGCCAATCCCTATGATCCATGAACTGGCAATCACCGCCTCGCTTGGCGTAGGCTTCAAGATCGTGACAAATCTTATCATGTTGCCGGTGGCACTTTCTTGCCTGAAATTCAGCCCGGGTTTTGGAGCGCACGCGGAAAAGAAACGTGCTCAGCGTATACGCTGGACCAAGACCTTGTCAGTTTTTGCGAAACCACGGACTTCCATCCTCACGCTATGCATCGCGCTGGTAGTTTTCTGTGTATCCGTATACGAAAGCCGCAATCGTGTCGTCGGAACGCTTGAACCGGGGGCACCGGAACTTCGCTCGGATGCGCGTTTCAACCGCGACGCGGTCTCGATTGCAAACAATTTCGACATCGGCCTCGACTGGATCTCTATTGTGATTGAATCTCCGCGCGATTCCTGTATCAATCCGGCGATCGTGGATTTTGTGGACGACTATACCTCGTATATGCGGGGCGTTCCCGGAGTAGCATCGGTCAATTCGTACTCCACGGAGGTACGCAAAATTAACGAGGGCGAAAACGAAGGCTATCCAAAAATGCGCGTAGTTCCGATAGACGGTGGCAACGACGCGAGCGTCAGTACTGAAGTTGGACGAATTCGTGGACACGCAAATGCCGATTGCAGCATGACGGCGGTGCACCTCTACCTGACTGATCACAAGGCTACCACGCTCAAGAAGGTGTTAGCCGAAACAAAACAATTTGACTCGGAGAATCATGTTGCCGGAATTCACATTCGTCTCGCTGCAGGTAATGCCGGTGTGCTTGCTGCGACCAACGACGAACTGGAGAAATCGGAACTGCCGATGCTGCTGTATGTTTATCTCGCGATTGTCCTTCTAGTTTTCGTCGTCTATCGAGATTTTCGTGCGATGTTGTCGTGCTGCCTTCCTTTGACGATCGGAACGTTCATTGGCTATTGGTTCATGGAATATTTCCAAATTGGTTTGACGGTGGCTACGCTACCGGTGATGGTGCTCTCAGTCGGGATCGGCGTCGACTATGCCTTCTATATTTACAACCGGCTTACTTTGCATCTGGCAAAAGGCGATGATATCCATGTCGCGATGGAGCACGCACTGGAATTTGAAGGGATGGCGACAATTTTTACAGGTTTGACGTTGGCGATCGGCGTGGCGACATGGTCGTTCTCTCCACTCAAGTTCCAGGCGGATATGGGAAAACTGCTGTCTTTTATGTTCATCATCAATTTGGTAATGGCTCTCACTGCGTTGCCCGCGCTTGTCGTGCTGCTTGAAAAGGTGTTCCCGCGCCGCAGGCCGGTTCGCGCACCGGGCTTGTTTTCCCACTAACTCGAAGGCATCAGCATGATTAAGATTCATAAATTTTCATATGATTGGATGCGCAACCGGGCTCCGTTGATGAGGGTGTCACTGGCTGCGCTAATCGGACTGTCCGTGAATTCAGTACTTGCACAGGGGACGCCGGAGGTCAGCGCTCCCGCAAATGCGGAAGCGCCCAGTCTCAAAATTAAGCCGGCCAGAGTCGCCCCGGCGGCGCAGACAGCAATGATGCTCGCAGCGACGTTTGCGGGGGCGCGTATTGTTGCCGTTGGCGAACGTGGAGTTGTTTTGTTATCCGATGACTCGGGAAAAACGTTCCGCCAGGCCAAATCGGTTCCGATTTCCGCAACCTTGACTTCGGTGCATTTCGTCGATAAGAAAAATGGCTGGGCGGCAGGGCACTGGGGCGCAATTCTGAAGACTGGGGACGCTGGAGAAACCTGGCAGTTGCAGCGTAGTGACATTAAAGTCGATCAACCATTGTTCTCGATTTATTTTAAGGATGAGCATACGGGTTGGGCCGTCGGTCTTTGGTCACTCGTACTGGCGACGACGGATGGGGGCGTCACCTGGCAATCATTGTCACTTCCTGTTCCGGCGGGCGAGTCGAAGGCGGACCGAAATCTGTTCGACATCTTCCCGGATCATGAGGGCGGACTCGCCGTCACGGCAGAGCGCGGAACGATCGTGCGTTCGGCGGATGACGGAAAGACGTGGACCTATACTGACACCGGATATAAAGGTTCGTTGTGGACGGGCCGCGTGCTGCATGACGGCACGTGGTTAGCCGGTGGCTTGCGCGGAACGGTGCTGCGCAGCGCCGATCACGGTAAAACGTGGCAGCCATCGCGTACTGGTACAAAAAGTTCAATCAGCGGAATTATGCAGGACGAGGGTGGCAGAGTTGTCGCGGTCGGTCTCGACGGCGCATTTCTGACGAGCCGAGATAATGGCGTGACATTCTCGATTGCGCAAAACCCCAACCAGGCCGCGATCACAGCGGCGGTAATTGCTCCGAGCGGAAAATTGGTGGCGTTTTCCGAGTCGGGGCCGATCAAGGATGCTGGCGGCATAAGTGAATGAATGAAACGCTCGTCTAGCGCTCTCGAGGGCTTTATTTGTACGATGTTTCCAATGAGGCGAGTCAGCACATTTTCTGTCAATGATACGAAGGCCGATCTTTCTTGACGATTGTTGAGTAATCCAACTTTTGCTTATCTGGGACATGCGAATTCCATCACTCAAGCTACTCGCGGGTTTCGAAGCTGCGGCCCGTCTCGGTAATTTTTCGCGGGCGGCCGACGAATTGCATGTTTCGCAATCTGCAGTCAGCCACCAGATTCAGCAGTTGGAAGAACACGTCGGCATGGCACTATTTCGTCGTGTAGGGCGTGGCGTTGAGCTGACGATGGCAGGAGAGGTTCTGCAGCGTTGTGTGTTTCGCTCATTGGAAACCTTGCGCAGCGGTCTCGATCGAATTTCCACCTATATGAATCCGGGAATGGTCGTGCTGACATGCCCAGGTCCACTTTTACATGGTTGGCTTCAGCCACAGATGGCGCGTTTGCAACTCACAATTCCAAACCTGTGTCCTATGCTTTCGACGGACGAAACGGCTCGCTACATCGATGAAATCAACGTTGACATCACGATAGGCGATCGTCCAATTCAACAACCCGGGTTGCTGGAACAGCCGCTATTGAAGGACGAATGGGTCGTTGTCGCTACCGCTAGCGTGGCAGCACAGCTAGTCAACATCCCGCTGGCACAACACCACCTGCACATCGGCATGGTGTGTCTCGAGAAAAATCTGACCGATGACGCGACTGCGGGTATCTTCCGCAGTCAGTTGGCGAAGTTTCGCCATTGCGGAATCTATGACGACCAGCGCCTGCTGCTGGATGCGGTATTGCGAGGTCGGGGAATTGCGTGTCTTTCGCGTTTGGTTGCTAGAGATGACCTAGCGAGTGGGCGTTTATTCATTCTGCCCGGCTACCCGCGTTTGCCTGGGACCACTTGGTGGCTATCGCGTACTGCTGGTGAGCCTCGAGCGAGAATCGTGCTTGAGGTATTCAACTGGTTACTGGAGCAAGCCGAACAGGAAAATTTGACGTGGAAGCCATGAGGGTGTTATCACTAGTTTGTTATAAGCGATTTGCGAGTTGCGGTTGTATTCAAACCAAAAAAAACATCTCCGTATGCCAATAACCGCGTCATGGATCGTAGCGTCGCCAGCGATCTGAGCATTTCTAGAAGCGTGAAAATTCATTTTGTTCACCCATAAGGCACGATAAAGATTTTGGCGAGGTGTGCTCATGGGGACGCCATACATCGCGCTACGTGACAGCAATCGGTGCCATGATCAATTTTGATTCAGGGGCTATGACGCAGCTTTATGCGCACTTCAAATGAATGTTAAAGGAGCTTCGCATAGGGCTGCTATCTCCAAATCAATTATAAATACGTTTGACGCGTTTCATGCACTGTCTGCAAATTGATCGAATCAATCATCGGGAAATTCTGTCGGTCGCGCCCGTCGAACGGAATGCTATTTTGGGAATGAGTATTGCGGCCATCAATTTTATGGCGTCACTGTAGCTCGTCAATACCGTATCGGATACAGATTCTGTGCGTACGAACGCTTGTGCAGACGATTCAATCTTTTGCCGTGAAAGAAAATCAGGCGTCGAAGCTGAAAATAGTCATCGCTTATGGGTACCAAATCCTTCGGTCAGATATGACTAAAACCGATCGATAGCCTGGAAATAATTCATCTATGAGTAAGTCAATTTGTGCCAATATGGTCTGAGAGATAAAGTGTCATCTTGTTCGGTAAAGTGGACATTGTGCAACCGAATGACTCAAATGGCTATCGTGTTATTTGTGAGTTTTACGATAGAAAACGTCACCGAAAGTTGCCGCGTAGTGTCGCAGTTATCGCGTCATATTTTCGTCAATCTTGGAAAAAAAGACTCCCAATAATTGGGGGAAATAAGGAGAGTGAAATATGGCTGACTTAAAAAATCAATCGCGTCGTGATTTTGTGAAACTCGCGAGCGCAGGTGTGGCGGGTCTTGCAATGTCGGGAGTTGCCGGTAACGTTTTGGCGCAAAGCCGCGCGTCAGCATCGGGTACTTTTTTCGTTCCGGATGAAAATCTTCCACATACGCGCACTTGGATGGCATGGCCTTCTAGCACGGCGATCTGGGGCTCCAGCCTGCTTAAAGGGATACAAACCGATATCGCCCTCCTGGCGCGCACGATCGCCAAATACGAACCCGTCTACATGATCGCCAACGGTTCCAGCAACGCAAGTGTTGCAAGGAGTAAGATTGGCACGACAGTTTTTCCGGTGAAGATCATTTCTACTATTCCGAATGACGATTGCTGGATGCGGGATATGGGCGCAATCTTCCGCAAGGACGGCAACGGCAACCTTAATTGTTTCGGTTTGAACTTCAATGGCTGGGGTAATAAACAGACGCACGTCAATGACGCCAGAGTTGCGCAAGGCGTGGCGTCCTATTTGGGGCTGAATTTCACTGCGGCCGCTGTTGTCGGCGAAGGTGGCGGTGTAGTGGAAGACGGCGATGGCACCTTGTTGGCCAATCAAAGCTGCTGGGTTAATTCCAATCGCAATCCTGGCAAGACCCAAGCGCAGATCGAGGTAGAGCTGCTCAAGCAATATGGCGCGACCAAGATGATCTGGTGCACCGGTGTAATCGGCCAGGATATCACGGACGATCATTGCGACGCGACTGTGCAGTTTACCCAGCCTGGCACCGTCGTGATCCATGTACCTGACCCTTCCGTTACCGACGCATTTGCGGCGAATGCCGCGCAATGGCTGCAAACTCTCAGCACCTCGACCGATGCGAAGGGTCGTGCATTCAGCATTATCAAGATGCAAGCGCCGAGAGCGACGTCCAACCTTATGCTGTCAAGCTATATCAACTATTGCGTCACGAACCACGCAGTGATCGAAGTGGCTATGGGCGCGCTTTGCAACGATCCAGCCAAGGACGTGATTGCCAAGGCCCAGTTGGCTGCCGCTTACCCAGGTCGCACCATCGAAATGCTGAGTCTCCCCACTCTATATGGTCAAGGCGGCGGCGGTATCCATTGCGTTACGCAACAACAGCCTGTGCCTTGATTGAATCACCATCGTCCACGTGATTGTGTATTGGTTTTTCAACGCAGGATTTTAGTCTTGAGCTGCCCTCCCCCTCGGCCTGAAAATGGTTGAGGGTTTTTTTTGCGATCTGTTGAAACCTGGGTCACTTGCACTCAATGCCGATAGGATCGACGCGGAAGACGCCGTGCCTAGGTTAGGTCGATGGATTGCACTGTCGACGCCGCGATGCCCCGCGTGGACACTTTTAACGGAGCCCATTGAGTGCATTCTCTATATCGCGCGACATCATGGACTTGGAAATCTTCTCGAACCAGAAATTGCCCGCAGATTGTCCTGGCGAGATATGAGCAAATATGAAGAGTTCCTTCAAAAGAATTCAGCAATGAATTATCAGATTTGTGTCAGCATCAAAGCGATATCCTATGCGTTCTGCTAATGGTGAGATAACACATTATTCACAGGACTATTTCGATATTGAAGGGACAAGTTCAGGCATTAGAACACGCACTTATTTGAATGAGATTCTGTAGATTGTTTTTATGCTGTTTATTCATTACCCGTAATAAAAAACACTCAATAATTGGGCACACTAAGGAGGAGAGAATGAGCATGGATAACATTAAATTTACCAAAAAAGATCAATCACGCCGTGATTTTATGAAGCTCAGCGCCGCTGGCCTGGCCGGTTTGGCAATGTCTGGAGTTGCCGGCAATGTTCTTGCACAAGTAGTGACAGCATCAAGTGGCTTAATTGTTCCAGATGAAAATACGCAGCATACGCGCACCTGGATGGCATGGCCCGCTAGCACTGCGATTTGGGGCAGAGATTTGCTCCCAGGAATACAAGCGGACATCGCGCTGCTGGCACGCACTATCGCCAAGTACGAACCCGTCTACATGGTTGCCAATGGCTATTACAATGCCGAGGATGCCCGCTATATGATCGGCTACACGGATTATCCAGTAACGGTGATTGAAAGCATCGCCAACGACGATTGCTGGATGCGCGATATCGGTGCGGTATTTCGCAAGGACGGCGCGGGCGGGTTCGATTGCTTCGGCGTGAACTTCAACGGCTGGGGAAATCATCAGATTCATGCCAATGACGCTTTGGTTGCAAAAAAAATGGCATCCTATCTGGGCCTTCCTTTCACGGCGGCCGCAGTCGTCGGCGAAGGCGGCGGTGTGGTGGAAGACGGCGAGGGTACCTTACTGGCCAACGAGAGTTGCTGGGTCAATCCTAACCGCAATCCTGGTTTAACCCGTGATCAGATCGAAGCAGAGCTGCTCAAACAATATGGTGCGACCAAGATGATCTGGTGCAAAGGGGTGATAGGGAAGGACGTCACTGACGACCATTGCGACGCTACTGTGATGTTTACGCAGCCGGGCACAGTGGTAGTTCATGTGCCAGATCCTTCTGTTACCGACGCTTTTGCGGTGAATGCAGCAGACTGGCTCCAAACCCTTAGCACATCGACCGATGCGAAGGGCCGATCCTTCAACATCATCAAACTGCAAGCACCGAAAGCTACAACAAAAAACATGTTAGCAAGCTATATCAATATGTGCGTCACAAATAACGCTGTGATCAACGTAGCAATTGGTGCGATTTGCAATGATCCAGACAAGGACGATGCCGTTCGTGCCCAGTTGGCTGCTGCCTATCCAGGGAGAACCATTGAAATGTTGAATCTCCCAACGCTGTACGGTCAAGGCGGCGGGGGCATCCACTGCGTCACGCAACAGCAACCAGTGCCGTAAATGGAACGCAGTTTTGAAGACGCATGTTGCGTGGCCGGGGGAGAGCGGATGCGTGGCCATTGATAGACGGTTCACTCATTTTTCTCCAGTCCAATAAGATGCAGGCACGCAGCGCTTACGTGCTGCGTGCCTGCGCGCTTTCAGTAAAGAGAAATACCGTGAAGATTTCACCGCGTTTTAATTTGCAATCTGCTTTGGCCGGCAGTTTGCTGTATGTCTGCGCTGGTAACATGGCGGGTGCAAATTTTTCAATGAACGCTCCGGTCCTGACGTGTGCCTTGCAGATCATCAATAAGCTGAGGTCTCTTGCATTCAGTCCGCAAATTGAACAAATGGTTACGCATGAATATGGCAACATGGCGTTGTGAATTTTTTTGTGGAAACTCGATGCCGTCAGGTTTAGGCTACTGGCACGACAGATTTTTATTGTCGACACCTGAGATAAGTCGAAGGAAAATGGCTAGTTGACGCGCGTTATGCGCCTACGGCCGATAGTAAAGGCAAGATCATTCACGGCGTCGCTGCGCCTCAAATCTGCTGCGAGAAGAAAATATGATTTTTTCCACGTTATCCGGTCGGCGCTGGATGTTGGCCGGTCTTATCGCCCTGATTGCAGCGACGCTCTGGTTTTGGCAAAGTGAGCCTGAACCCGCAACGCCTGCGCCAGGCAAAAATATCCAATCATCACCGGGTCGCTTTGGCCCCGGTGATTGGACGGCGCCAAGCGTCGACAATGGCGCGTTTTCTGATGTCGGTGTGCCGCGAGGACTGGCGACGACGCCAGATCAGCGTTTGGTTATCAACCAGGCGTTGCGTGAGGTCATGGATTTTTTTCTATTGTGCGGCAGGGACGGCGACCGCGACATTCATGCGAATGCCTTGCTTCAGTATTTGCAGAAGAAGCTGCCGCTCCCTGCGTATCAGGATGCGTCGCAAATACTCCAGCATTATCTGAACTACATGGATGCGCATGATCAACTGCTGACGGGGCAGACTTTTCCTGCACGCGGCAGCGAGCTCACCGAGCGAGACGTGCAGCGCCTGTTGAGTTGGCTTGAGCAAAGGATGCGGCTGCGTCAAAGTCTTTTAGGCATGCAAGTGACGAAAGCCTGGTATGAAGACGAAGATGCGCAACTCAAGCAAACACTGAGCTATTTGCGTGATGCTGCCGTTGGCGGTGGCCATGCAAGGTTTGCACGCGGTATGCAAGATGCGCTGGTCAATGTCGAAAAAAGTTTTCAGCGTGAGATACAGGAAGCGCGTAAGAACGAAAACGCACATTGAATTAACTGGACTGGAAATGTAGAATTCCTATTTCCAAAACAGATGAAGCCGCGACAAAGCCTGCTTAATCGCTACGTCCCTGCCATACTAGATCCAAGGCGCTTTGCCAACGAATAACGCTGCATGCATCGTTGTATGCCGTCGAGAAATGCAAGGTCCGCAGCGTTCATCTTGCGTTCGTGGTTCCACAGAAGATGAATGTGGACATCGACCAGGCCCTCGTCCGGAGGTAGGCGCCACAGATGTTGCTGCCGAAGATCTTCTCGTACGATATGCTCCGGCAGGCAACCAATGCCAAAACCGGCGAAGATCAGGCGCCGCACCTCGTCCAGACTCGATGAAGACGCAACGATGCGTCCGGTAAATCCGCTCTGATCGCGAAATACCGCAAGTGGCGAGAGCTATCACCTATATGGTCGCTTGTGAACGATACGAAGTTTTCAGCGAGTAGATCTGCCGTCGTTAGTTGCGAACGGCCAAACAGGCGATGGTGGGGGCCGCAGAAAATCGCATAGCGTTGATGCAAAAAGCAGTGCCGTTCCAGTTTCCCAATTGGGCTGCGGCACAGACCCAAGCCGGCCGTCGCGGTTTTTTGTAGCAGTGACGAAATAATGTCGGATGATCGCATCACCGCGATCTGCAGGTCTATGCGTGGATACGCGCGATGAAATTCGGCTAGAAACTCATCGTAGACCGCCGATTCGATCCGGCTGATTGTCAATATACGTATCGAACCGGTGATTTCATCGGTCTTATCGTCCAGTTCGGTTTCAAGCCGCGAGATATGACCGTAGATATCACTCGCAATCCGGCAAACCTCTTCACCCGCTTCGGTGATTTCAAAATGCGAGCCGCGCCGCTCAACCAGTTTGCGACCTAGTGTTTCTTCCAACCGTCTCAGCGCCTGACTTACTGCGGGCTGCGTTATGTGCAATCTTGCTGCCCTTGGTCCGGCTCAAATTGCGTTCCTGCATGATGACCATGTAGGTGCGCAGCAGGTTCCAGTCGAGTCGGTTGTTCAGGTAATGTGAAATGTCGCGGCGCATAGGGAAACACCTAAGTATTAGTTAAATTTATAATTCGGATAATAATTCGAAATTTTACTAATAAAATCTCGTGTCCCTCGACAATTTAGTTGCACATCCAACTTGCTGTGCTGTGCGAGGTGACCGCAACAGCGGCGTCGCTAAATAGAGGGCGCGCCGCAATTCCATGTGAGCGCACTCAAAGGAGATCGCATGACCCATTCAATACCTTCCGCGCGCCAGCCCGTGTGTGCTGCGCAACGTGCTTGACCAATTTCACTTGTTTTTTTCGCGTCCCCCGGATTCACGGAGTATTCAGGGAAGTACCGTAACGTGGTTTTTGTTACCCACGAGGTGTACCTTGATAAAAATGAACCTGATGACACAGGGGCATACCGTCTGCATTGGGCATAGCAAGCGAACCCTTTCGCTCAAGCCGATTACAGATACGCGATTTCTCTCATTCGACACTCGTTGTTTGATTTTTTTTACTTCACACAAAAGCCGCCTGTTCTTGTTTCGGAAGGATCAAACTACGGAAGGGACTTCCGCGCGATTCCAGCGCTTGCAAGCATCGCGCCAAGCAGAACCTGACATCCTGCAGCCAAATGCTCTGGCTTGGCATCCTCAATTTCGTTATGACTTACTCCATCCTTGCACGGTACAAATATCATCGCAGTGGGCGTCACCGATGCGATATAGACTGCGTCATGCCCGGCGCCGGTGACGATATCCATATGCGACAAATCCAAGGCAGATGCACTTTCGCGCACCAGTTTAACCAAGCTCGATTCGAATGGCGTTGGAGGGAAATACTGCACATCCTTTAGTGCGACCGTCAATCCGAATGCCCGCTCTACGGTTGCGCACGCATTGCGCCAACGGGCGTCCATGGCGTTCAAGATTGAAACGTCTTCGTGGCGCAAGTCGACGGTAAAGCTAACCTCACCGGGAACTACGTTGCGAGAACCGGGGTACACCTGCACGACGCCGACCGTGCCGCGCCCATGAGGCTGATTGGCATTGGCAATAAGAATGACTTGTTGCATCAAGTGAGTCGCGACAAACAAGGCGTCTTTGCGAACTTCCATCGGTGTCGGGCCGGCGTGCATTTCCATGCCAGTTACCGTAACATCATACCAGCGCACGCCGAGCGAGCCGGTGACCACACCGATCACTTTATGCTCCTTTTCAAGGATCGGCCCCTGTTCGATGTGAGCTTCGAAGTAGGCGCCCAACGGCCGCTCACCGACAGAGGCAGGTCCGGCGTACCCGATTGCGCGCAATTCATCGCGCACAGATTTACCTTTAATATCACAGGCGTTCAATGCTGTTTCCAGCGGAAATTTCCCGGCAAAGACCCCGGATCCCATCATTACCGGCACAAAACGCGAGCCTTCTTCATTAGTCCAAATCGCTAACTCCAAAGGAGCCTCGGTCATCACGTCGTTATCATTCAAAATGCGCATTATCTCCAATCCGGCCAACACGCCGTAACAACCGTCGAATTTTCCGCCGGTTGGCTGGGTATCAATGTGGCTGCCAGTAATGATCGGTGCAAGTGTATTATTACGCCCATCGCGTCGGCCAAATATATTGCCAATCTGATCCACAGTGATTTTCAGCCCTGCCTGTTCCATCCAACTCACGACAAGATTTCGCCCTTGTCCGTCTTGCTCTGTTAAAGCCAAGCGGCAACTACCGCCTTTATCGGTTGCGCCGATAACCGCGAGATCCATTAGCGATTGCCACAGGCGTTGGCTATTAACAGCCAAGGTATCCGAACGATGTTGCATCAAATTTTCCTCATGTCAGCAAGTCTTATACCTGCGCGGCATAGTGATTCGTAGCCAGTCTGGTATCAAATCTATTGTGCTATGAGCGCATAGAAGTCACGCCATTTCGATGATGCCTTGCAGGCAAGGCAGTCCCCTCGTTATTCGCTCGCTATCCGAGCTTGATCCAGGTAGTCTTCAATTCTGTATATTTGTCGAATGCATGCAGAGACTTGTCGCGTCCGTTGCCGGATTGCTTGTAGCCTCCGAACGGCACCGTGATGTCGTCTTCGGCGTATTGGTTGACATGTACAGTACCTACACGCAACGCGCGCGCCACGCGATGCGCTTTGTTGAGGTTGGCGGTCCAGATACCCGCCTGCAGACCGTAAGGTGTGGCATTCGCTTCACGTACGGCGTCGTCCAGATCTGTAAAAGAAAACACCGACAAGACCGGTCCGAAAATTTCCTCACAGGCGATTTTCATCGAGCTATTAACATTGTTGAACAAAGTCGGAGCCACGTAATAGCCGCCGCTATCTACGCGTGTCCTGGTGCCGCCGGCAAGCAGCTGCGCTCCCTCCTGTTTTCCGGATTCAATGTAGCCGAGGATTGTGTTCATTTGAACTTGATCAACAATCGCCCCCATTACCGTCGCTTCATCGAGTGGATCGCCGGCCTCGAACTCAGGAATGATTGCAAGCGCTTTATCGAGAAATTGCTCTTTGATGGACGCTTCAACAAACAAGCGTGACGGCGCATTGCAGCTCTCGCCTTGGTTGTAGTACAGTCCGCCAACTGCCGCACGCACAGCGCTGTCCAGATCCGGGCAATCAGCACAGACGATATTGGGAGATTTTCCCCCCAGTTCTGTCCAGGCACGCTTCAAATTCGATTGGCCCGCGTATTGCACAATTTTCTTTCCGATCGCAGTGGACCCGGTAAAACCGATACAGTCGACATCCATATGTGTCGCCAATGCGCTTCCAGCCTCAGCACCATAGCCTGGTACGACGTTAAAGACACCCGGAGGAATCCCCGCTTCCAATGCGATTTCGGCCAGACGCAAGGCAGAGAGAGGCGATTTTTCCGATGGCTTCAAGATAACGCTATTGCCTGCCGCCAAGGCTGGCGCGATTTTCCAGGCCGCCATCAAGAGCGGGTAGTTCCACGGCACGATAGCGGCAACGACACCCACCGGCTCACGTGTAATCAGAGCTAAACTTGTATCTGGGGTAGGTGCAATTTCATCGTAAATCTTGTCGACGGCTTCTCCGTACCAGCGTATGCAGTTGGCAGCCGCCGGAACATCCATATTGCGGCTATTCTTTATCGGCTTTCCCATATCAAGCGTTTCCAGCAACGCTAGTTCGTCGCCGAATTGCAACATCAAATCGGCGAACTTAATCAACCTGCGCTTGCGTTCGCCTGGTGCCAAGCCAGCCCAACGTCGATCATTGAAGGCGCGCCGTGCAGCAGTGACGACAACATCGGCATCTGCTTGATCGCAGCGCGCCACTGCCGCCAGGACGCGGCCATCGATTGGCGATATACAATCGAATGTTGCCCCAGACAACGCGTCGACACGCTCGCCATTGACGAATGCTCGGCCATCCGACACAAACGCAGCGGCACGATCATGCCATAGGGTATTATTCATTTGATCTGTTTACCTTTATGCAAAGACGCGGCTAACCGCACGGAATTAATTTTTGCTAAAAAAAGCATCTCTCGTACTCGATTCTTGAGGTGACTACACGTCGCATTTCCGTCAAGTAAGTAGTATTTGAGGAGACTCTTCGATATTTTTAAGTCATTTGACCAATATTTTTAATATTATGCATTTTCAATATGTAGGTCAAGCGATTAATTCGCTCGACCGACTAAATTTATGATAGCATGAAGATACTATTTTTTAACCTGTCAGACTTGTAATGGAGCAGTAATGGCACGCGCTCGAGGAATCGAAAAAAGAGCACAACTCAAAGAGCAAATTATTCGAGGCGCCGTTGATGCCTTGATAGAAACTGGGTTAGCTGCAGTAACAACCAGAAAGATTGCCGAAAAAGCAGGCGTGAATTTGGCTACGCTGCATTATTATTTTGATAATAAAGATGCACTTCTTATTGGTGCGCTGGAAATGATCATCGCGGAGATGAGTCGCGCCCTGAGTGCCGACCTCACCCAGCAGTTGGATATCGAGACATGCATTGACAGCGTCATCAGTAGTTCGTGGCGGCTGATTCTGCTAACGCGCGACATTCAGATTTTGCAATATGAATTGACGCTCTACACGATGCGCAACAAGGAGACACAAGCGCTCGCAAAATTTCAGTACGACTCCTATTGCAAGGTATACGAAGATGCATTTCGCCATGGCCTTGGCGATGTTGATGAAGCGTCACTTATCGATCTCGGTGATTTGGCGCGTTTCGTCGTTGCCGGCATGGATGGCTTGATTCTTCAGAATTTAGTCGATCCGAACGAGGAGCGCTCGGATCGGGGATTGAAACAATTAATTTGGGCATCTCAAAGGCTGGTTTTGTCAAGTTGAGGCATATCGGATTCACTTCGTTCAGACAGAAATTGAAGAGATTTTTTTTCGAGAATTTCTGCGTATTGACAAAATCTTGTAGCAATCAAGGCATACCTATATTCATCATCCAGAGCGCAGTGCTCCTGGCATGACATTTCCCAATGCAATGAACTAAAATTTTAGTCCTGGTTACAGGACGCTCGTCGTAAATTGTTGCGTGAAAATGGTATGAGAAATACTAATCAATTGAAGGAAAAATCGTCGCTTCCGAACTAATTTTGTTTGCCGTACGATTGTGATGTGACGTAACTTCATTGAGGATGTTGAGATGATTCCAAGTGATTTTGATTGCCTTCGGGATGGCTACAGAATGCCTGCCGAGTGGGAGCCGATGGCTGCCACCTGGTTGGGATGGCCGGTTTACAAGAATCGCGAGGAACTATGGGGCGAACATTACCATGCCGTATGCACCGCCTTTGCTCTGCTAGCGCGAACAATCGCGCGCTACCAGCGTTGCATCGTCGCTGCCCATGCGCCCCTTGCGGCCAACGTCCGTGAGCTCTGCGGGCCGACTGTGAATGTGGTCCCGTTGGCAGTAGAGGACAACTGGTTGCGCGATTGCGGCCCCATTATATTGGCCAACGAATCCGGCGATAGTCAATTAATGTTGGGCTTCCGTTTCAATGCTTGGGGCGAAAAATATGCGCCCTACGACGGTTGTGCAAGACTGGCAAGTGACCTGGCGGAAATCACTCGAACTCGTTTCGAACGATCCAATATGGTCCTGGAAGGCGGATCTTTCTATGTCGATGGTCAAGGTACGCTGTTGACTACCGAGAGTTGCTTGCTGCACCCAAATCGTAACCCGGGAATGTCACGTGCCGAAATCGAGACGGAATTAAAGCGCATGCTGGGAGTGACGAAGATCGTCTGGCTTCCCGGCAACCCTGCGGAAGTCGAAACCAATGGCCACGTCGATGGAATCGCGTCATTTATCGCACCCGGCAAGATTCTGTTTAATGGGGCCGATCCGGATATGGGTGATTTCTTTCGGACGATGCAGGAAAATCGACGTGCGCTTGAACTAGCGACCGATGCCCGTGGCCGACGCTTCGAGGTGCTCGACTTACCTGTACCTCGGAATCCTTACAACTACGGGGTTGACCGCTTTTGCGATACTTACGCAAATTACATACTGGTCAATGGCGCTGTGATTTCGACGGCTTTCGATGTGCCGCAGGATGCTTTGGCGCGATTGGTCTTTGAGAAAGCGTTCCCGGGCCGGGTCATCGAACTGCTGCCAGTGACAGCAATCTCGATCGGCGGCGGCGCTCTCCATTGCTCGACGCAACAGCACCCTATGCAAGGCAATCAGTTATCTGGCTGCAACCTTGGCTGATGAAAAAATGATTGCGGCATGCGAAGGGGATCCGTAAATAGGCTAGAAGAAATTTTATGCAAATGGCCAGCACTATCTTTTGCCAATTGCGGTGATGTCATAGACAATTCTCTCAATATTGTCATCTGAGAAAGCGGTCCGGACGAGCCACTGCTAGATCGATTGAACATACTTTGGGTAAGGAGAAATTGATGGGATCATTTAGTATTTGGCATTGGCTAATCGTGCTGGCGATCGTAATGCTGGTGTTCGGCACTAAACGAATCGGCAGCATGGGCTCTGACCTTGGTAAGGCTGTCAAAGGATTCAAGGATGGTGTGAAAGGCGAGGAGGTCAAGGCGTCAAATTCCTACGACGATAAGGTAGTTGTTACCACCGACGCAAAAGGAACCCATACGCCATGAAAGTCACTGTTTGTGAATTGCACAGTGCACCGGGCCTACTGGATCAGCAATGGCAGCGCCTCGTCGACCACGTCACCGAAGTGCAAAGCGAACTGCTGCTCTTGCCAGAGATGCCTTTTTACCCGTGGTTGTGCGGCACGCGCGAATACCAGGCGACGGAATGGCAAGCGGCAGAGCAGGCACATCAGGTGTGGCTCGAAGTGATGAACACACTGCCCTGCGCGGTGGCGGGAACGCGACCAGTGACAGAGAATGGTGGACGTTTTAATCGTGGCTTCACGGTGGAGAAAAATCAGTATACCGATGTGCACACCAAGTACCATCTGCCGGATGAAGACGGTTTTTGGGAGGCCGTGTGGTATCAGTCCGGAGACGGCGCATTTCGAACCTTCAGCGCGGCGCAAGCCACATGCGGCATGTTGATTTGCACCGATGTATGGTTTCTGGAGCGCGCCCGCCGGTACGGTCGCGCCAATGCCCACATCATTCTCAATCCGCGCGCCAACTATGACGGTGTCGAAGACCGCGCAATATGGCAAGCAGCGACAAAGGTGGCAGCGTTTAGCGGCGGAGCCTGGGTTCTGACTTCCAACCTGTTGCCATCAGACGCTGATGAAAGCGCGGCGGCACAAGGATGGATCATGAGTCCGGATGGCGAAGTCGTAGCGCATACCACGGCGGAACAACCATTTATCACATTCGATATCGATTTAGACGCTGCGGTGCAAGCCAAGAAGCGCTATCCCTGCTATGTGAATGAGTGAGATCCGGACATGGCGCGCATCCTGGCAATTCATGCTGGAAAAATCAAGAGCTACACAGCTGACGGCGTCGCGTTTGACACTGCCATTTGCAAGCAGGCGATCCACGGCCCGGTCACCGTAACCAAAAGCGGCATTGAGGGCAATGAGGTCGCCAATCACAAAAACGCCCTCTACGCCTTTTGCGCCGAGAATTACGTTTATTGGAATGAAGCACTGACGCCCAATCCGCCCTGGCAGTACGGCATGGTCGGTGAAAACCTCACGCTGGAAGGCATTGACGAATCCACGGTACAAATTGGAGATCTGTTCAAAATAGGCGCGGTCACTTTGCAAGTGTCAGGCTGCCGCGCCCCCTGTGTGAATTTTTTGTGGCGCGTCAAATTACCGGCAAGTTTTTTGCGGGTCTACCAAGAATCGGGACGCACTGGACTTTATCTGGAGGTGCTGGAAACTGGCGTGATCGAAGCGGGCGACAGCGTGCAGCACCTTTCCTGCGTGCACGACAGCATATCGGTGCCAGATCTGGCCCGATTCTTCCTGAACCCGCAACCCCGCGCGCAAGAACTGGACCGCCTGCTGGCGGTCCCAGGCATGGGGCCGCAAATGCTGAGCACGCTGACTGCTGCGCGTAACCTCATCATCGAAAAAAATCTGGTGCAAACCAATCGATGGAGCGGATGGCGATCCTTTGCTGTGCGCGAAATCGTGCAGGAGTCGCGCGACATCAAGTCGTTCTATCTGGAACCTGCCGACCAGGCAGGTGGTGTGGCAGGCTACCGCGCAGGTCAGTTTCTGACAGTGCGTGTGCCTCAGGAAAATGGCGAATCCATGCCACGCTGCTGGAGTATTTCTGCCTACGACGAAACCCTGAATCGCTATCGCATCAGTATCAAACGCGAACTGCAAGGTGCCGCGTCGGGCGCGATGCACGACCGTATCAAAGTGGGCGATGTGCTGGACCTGCAATCGCCCAGCGGGCATTTCACCCTCAAACGCGGCACGGTGGCGCAACCGGTGGTCTTGATCAGCGCGGGCGTCGGCATCACGCCGATGGTGAGCATGCTGCATTCGCACGCTGCGCGCCTGGACAAGAACCTCCCCACGCTGTACTTCATACACTCCACGCAGGACAAGCAGACCCACGCGTTTCGCGCGGAAGTCGATGCGGTAGTCGCCCGATATCCGCAGTTTCAGACTCACTATATTCACAGCCAGCCCAGCGACGACAGCGTGTCAGGACAAGATTTTCATTCCAGCGCGCGCCTCAACGCCGCAACACTGGAACGGCTTTTCAAGGACATGGGTTGCTGGTTTTCAGAAAAATGGATTCCGGTGACGCCCGCCGAATGCGCATACTACCTGTGCGGCCCAGAGCAATTTGTGCGGGACGTGGTGACGATGCTAAATGAACTAGGCGTCTTACCGAGCAACATATACCAGGAATCCTTTGCAGGCGGATTGGGCTCGCTGGCAGGGTTGCAATTACCACCCGCACAGGTCGACTTTCGTCAGTCGTTAACGCAGGCAAGGTGGCATCAGGACGACGATTTGTCCCTGCTGGAGCTGGCTGAAAGAGCCGGACTGCGCCCCGAATTCAGTTGCCGCAACGGCCAATGCGGCCTGTGCCGCACACTGCTGCTGGAGGGCGAAATATTTTATGCGCGCCAGCCGAGTATCGAACTGGGCGCGAATGAAGTGCTGTTGTGCTGTGCCTTGCCCAAAGGCGATGTAACGTTACAAGCTTAAAGTGTGCGATTCACGGATATCGTTTTAATTTTCTTAGGACCAATTCGTCGCGATAATTTTTCGCCTGGACACGCTCTTTGGACGAATCAAACTTCGCTGCAACTTCCTCCCAAAGCAAGGCTTTGTCTGCAAGTTTAGTGAGGCGTTCGACAGGTGTCTTTCTCTCCAGAGAACTATGTGGGCGATCCCAGTTGCAGTAATGCTGCCATTTCGTGAGCTAGTCTGACAGCTGAGAATCCTTCAGGTCGACTGTCGAATAAAATTCGTCAAGGTCGGTTCACCGGGACCGCCCAACTTTGCCATTCAGATGAGGTAATGCCGGTTTGATGGGGTGAAATTTGATGCCCCATTCGAGTAGGCGTTCCTGAAATTTTGTGGATCGTCAATTTTTTTGCGGATCGCCACTTAAAAATTTTTCAAGAGTCTTTTCGACTTCGTCTGAAATATTTGGTCCATCTTCGTCCTGGCTGCCGAGCGGGATGATTTTTATCTGATTAGACGCTGGAGCGATCCTACGTAGTACAGACGTGCTGAGCGCGGCCATCATCTGGTCAAAGCGAATCTAGTAGAAGTCCAGCAGACCGTGGTGTGAGTTGCAATCCTTGGTAAGAAGTACGACAAAGCGATTACTGAGCTCATCATGAATGTCCGCAGCGTCATCCATCTGTGAATCTGGGATCGCCGAACGCAGCGACCGATCAATGCGCTTTAAGAGAATACAAAAGATCTTCTCAAACTACTCGACGTCTCCTGCCGCCCAAGTTCGTCGCAGAAAATAGAGCTGCACTTCTGGTGGTACATATTTTCCTAAATGAAAGAAACAAGTGACCTCATTTGCGGCCAACAGCACTTTTCGGAGAGCCACAGCGCTGCACCCATATTGGTGATCGTGAGAGCGACATCTATGAGCAATTTTGTACGGCTCAAGACGTCGAAACGCATTTCCTTGCCCGTACCTGCGTCGATCGATTAGCCGGTGATGGCGGCCATACCATTTCCCAAGAGGTGAACGAGGTGCAGTTGAAAGGTTTGCATCGTGTTCAGACTGCAGATCAAAAAGGAAACGTCGTTGACGTGGTTCTTGAAATTCGCTATCGCCGTATCAAAGTTCTCCCGCCCATCGGAAAGCAAAGTCGCTATCCTGCGCTCCAGTTAACGGTGATCCATGCACGGGAGAGAGAGGACCCGGCAAATCGCAAGCGCATTGAGTGGAAGTTGATCACCGATCCGCCAGTCACCTCACGGCGCGAGGTAATTGAAAAGCTGGATTGGTATGCCCTTCGATGGAAGATCGAGACCTTTCACAAGATTCGAAAATCTGGATGCAAAGCTGAGGATTCACGGCTGCGTACCGCAGACCGACTCGCCAATCTAAGCCCCGTCTTTTGCATCATCAGCTGGCGTATCTTCTGGTTGACGATGCTCAACCGCTCATGCCCAGATGCTGATCCAGAACTGGCACTAACTTATACAGAAATTGACTTCCTCAACCGCTTGGTGAAGGATAGCAAGAAATCTCGCGAGGCGCTTCCTTTTTCTCGCTACCTTGAAAAAATTGCGCAACTCGGCGGCTATCTCGCGCGCACCAACGACCCGCCACCTGGAAATACGGTCATGTGGAGAGGTATGCGCCGGTTGACCGATATGCAGCTAGGTTTCAATCTCGCATCCGAAAGATATGGGTAATTGCAAGGCAGCCGAGGCGCTTACGCTGTTCAAGATGCTGCCGCTGGCACAAACCGTCGACGACTACGACGCACTGCTGCCATGGAACATGCCGGCAAACCAGCAGTAAACCTCACACTCTCTCGCATTCTCAAGACGCTCTGTGGGGCGTCCTTAAACGATCGCTTGCATTCAATCAGCGCCAACAGGTAAGGGCCAGCCAGAGGCGGATTTTAAAGTGGCAAGACTTTGGCAGGTACTTTGGTGGATTTCAAATCAAGAATGGCGCCGTAGTGCTGGCTCATTCCGATCCGCACCCGCAATGGCACGCCATCTGTCGCCCGCAACCAACATTCGACGCTGGCATCGTCCGCCGAGGCAATCCTGCGCGTCAGCTTGACCGCCTGCCACTTCCCGGAAGGCAAGGACAGGGATTCGCCGTGCACATCGAAAGTAGCCTGTTTGATCGATTTTCCATCTGATAATGTCACTGTGACAGGACGGGTCGGGAGATTACCGACAAACGCATAGCTCAGCGATAGCACATCTTGCGGCTTGGACTGGAACGTGGCGCGGCGGGTCATGTTCTTGCCGTCATAAAAAAAGACCGTTTTGCTTTTCTCGTCGACCAAGGTGGTCAAGGGCGCCTTGCTTCCTCTGATATCCACATAGCGTATGGTATTCAGAGTGCCGCCGGCGATCTTGCCTACGCTGGTGCGTTGCAGCGATCCCGACATGAACATGCCTAGCACATGGCCGAGCGTGCCTACCGACTGGATCTGGTATGAATCCTGTGAAAAAGAGACGGTGTCCTTGACATCGGCAACCGAGACATTGCCGCCCATGAAACCGGTCAAGGCGCTGATCGCGGTTTGCGACATACCGGTATTGCTGGCACGACTTGGAGTCGACGGTCAGTTGCGCGTCGAAACTGACGGAAAACTGCTGCGTCGCGGCGGCAAAAGCAGCGCCAGGCATGCCAATTGCGAGAAGAAGCAAGGCGCTAGCGCTTAAGGATAATGCCATTTTTTTATTCAAATTCATTGGCTCTGCTATTCAAACAAGAAATGAAGTTAGGGCTAGGACAGGGAAACAATCCTTAATGCACGCATCCTGTGGGGACTTGCGACGGTGCCCTGACAATATTCAGCGATTGAATGGCTGTCTTCTTGGATGAAAAATGCCGAGTCAGAATATAGGCGCATGCCAGCAGGAAGCCCAGAATCAAACCGATCAAAGCCGATTGCAGCACGCCTGGGCTGCGATGTTGGGGTAGCACAGGGTTGGCGATGAAGCGCACTTTGTCAAAATAGCGGGATTGCGCATCGAGATTTGCGATAGCGATGCTGTTGTAGACCCCCATCTCAACGTCATCTTCCTGATTCAGCTTGAGTGAATCCTTGATCGCAGGCAGTGCTTTCAGGAATTCTTCACCCGAGTTGCTCTTGTCCAGCAGGGTCAGCGCTTTTTCATAATAGGAAAGCCAGATGCCGTTGATGCGCTGATCGCGCCGGATCTTGGGCAGGCTTTGCTTCATGTCCGCGATATGCGCTTCGATGGCAACTAGTTGCGTGACAGGGGATAGGTAACGTTCGCCACCTTCCGTAATTGATACCAGCTGGCGGTTCTCCGTCTTGGCCGACTCCGGGTATTCATGCAGGATGGCTTGCATGGAAGTGCGTTTGATTTCAGCCTGTTCAAGCTTGTATTTGGTGTCGAAGGTGGTGTTCTCAAGCTTCTTTTGCTTGTTAAGCAGATCGGTGTACTGGGTGCGTAAGGTATCTCTGTATGTCATCAGGATAGCTGTATCGCGCAAGTAGTCGCCCAGCACCAGTACGCCACGTTGGGCCAGCTCCGGGTTGTTTGCCCTGTAGGCAATTGTAAGGGCCGAAATTCCTGATGCGGTGTCCTTGTTAAAGGCATCAGGCAAGTCTTTCAGTTCGGCTTTGGTGACAGGATAAATCGGCTGTATCAGCTGCTGCATTTGTTTTCTGTCGCCCAATATTGCACCTGTCCGTTCAAGCCCGGCCAGGGTTGGCGCCTGACGCGTCTTGGAAAAATTGTTCCATCGCACAAGATCCTCGACGTTTGCCTGAAGCCGTTTGAAATCCAGCAAAGACATATCGAACTGAAAATAGCCTTCACTTTTATAAGTGCCCAGAGCCCATCCTGCAAGAGAGGCAACAATCATCGCTGAAATGGCGAAAATCATTACGGTGGACTTTGCCTTAAAGACAGCATGGAATATTTCGTCCAGAGGCAAAATGTCAGGGTCAGATGAGGTTTTGGCGTCTTGCATGAATGTTCCATAATGTCAAAATAGAATGTTAAAAATTGTGGGGCTTCGTAGAATGTACTGTGATTTTTTAGGCCATCACCAGTTTCAATTTGCCACAATGAAACTGAATCCTTGCCCGGTAGTTGGTGAAGTTGCGAAACCCGCGCGCATTGGCTTTGCTGGGCTGAATGGCACTATTGAAGTCCTCAGTACAGGCGCTGCTGATTCGATTTTGGCTATAGTTCAGTAGTCCCTCCTCGTGGCGTCTGAGCATCTTGACGACCTTTTTGACTGGCTCCAACTTTCTGTGCATCGCGATGCTTCCGGCAGTCTCTCTGGAACCAAGTCCAGCACCCGCGAGCGCTCAATCTCGGTCGGACCTATCTGGTCTGTATGTGCAACGGGATGGGGGGAAGTGACGGTCTGTTACAAATTATTTTTCGTCCTGCGATGACAGTCATGGAATTGGCCGGCACACGGAAATATTTGTGCCGAACACGGCGTAGCCGATGAACAGACTCCGCGGCAGCGTCAGCATGAGCAACTAGGCCAGCAACAGACGGCGCACCAGGGGCGGCACCAGTGCCGTATCATTTTCGCACGCTGCATGCCAGCGCCTGCTGATCTATCACGAAGCCAACTCCGCGCACGGTGCGGATATAGCCGTCGCCGATCTTGCGGCGTAAATTGGCCATATGCACGTCCAGGGTATTACTGGTATGGCCCTGCCCGCCGGGCAACGCCAGATCTTCCAAGGTGTGGCGCGTCACCACCCGGTCTGCGCGTATCAATAAAGTGCTGAGTAAGGAGTATTCGGTTGCGGTTAGTGCCGCCGGCCGGCCCTGCACGCTGACACGGCGGGTCGGCATATGCAGCGACAGGCCGCGCAATTCCAGGGTTCCGTCGTCGAAACCGTAGCTACGCCGGGCCAAGGCACGCACGCGCGATACCAGTTCAGTCAGCACGAAAGGTTTGACCAGGTAATCGTCGGCGCCACTGTCAAGGCCAAGTAGGCGATCGCTGAGTGCATCGCGGGCACTCAGGATAATCACTGGCAAGCTGCTTTTTTCGCGGCGCAAGCGCGTCAGCAGGTCCAGGCCGTCGCCGTCCGGCAAACCGAGATCCAGCAGTGCCAAATCGCAGTTGTCGGACTCCAGTGCATGCAGCGCATTCCCCAGCTGGCGCACCCATACCACATCCATGCCTTGATCGGACAGGGTAATACGGACTCCATTGCCCATGTCCAGGTCATCCTCGACAAGCAATATTTTAATAGCCTCGCATTTACCCATCCAACAGTTGAAGACGTGCTCCACCGAGCACCATTTACTTCATCAAGCCTCAATGACTGGCTCATGCATTCCTCATGACGAGACACGGTTGATATAGTTTTTTTGCGTGGATAAATTCATCGTCAAATAGATGATGATTCCGCCACTCGACGACGACCCGGGTGTGATGTAGCCGGGCGCCTCTCATGCATCTATCATGGGTACTCAACATCAAAGGTGACGGTATCCCCCGCTGGTTGAACATTATTAATTTTTATCCCAAATAGTGAAGCGCTCTCACCAGCCCCCAGGGTCTCATTGCTCAATAAATCATCGTTTTTATTGCCTCTTTTCCTCAAAGCCATATCTCTGACATTAGTCAGATCGGGTGGATTCGGAGGAATGAAAATAACCCCTTGACCATTGACGTCCTGCATCTTCATCAGTTCAAAAACCAATGATTGCCGTTTGGGATAATCCGTGCGAAAAATCTCATAGTCTTTCCCATCAATATCTTTGGAGTTGTAATAGGAAATCCATAGTTCAATTTTATTTTTACTATTCGGCAATTCAATGGCCACAGCCTGGTAGCCGGGGATTGACGGCGCAAAGCTGGAAGTCAGCGTGACCGTTTGTTTTTTGGGGCCGGTTCCTGCGGGAACCTTAAGGCGGGTAATATCGCCCTGTTCTTCAGAAATGAAACCTGCGCCGAACCGTGTGCCGGCTGTCCAACCATAAGTATAGCGATCGTCACTAGCAGAACCGACGGCATCAAATGGATGGTTCCAGCGCTTAAACCCCGTGTTGTCCGTCGTGCCATACGTCAATACCGGTAGATTACCTGAGACATCAAATGCCTTTACGTATTCACTCCCGCCAGTATGACCGGTATTTGTTCGAAACCCAAAGGTATGAGCCAACTCATGGAATATAACGGAGGCGCAAATTTGCTTGGTAAGATACTGTGGAATATCTACTCCATCCAAACTCTCCATAATATTATGCGTAAAAATTGGTTGAAAATAGTCTTTATGGGTAACTGGCAAGGATAATGGTTTGCAAGCTTTGTATCCTTTTTCATACCAGATATTGCGTGCGGGATGGTCGCCAGGCAATTGGGCATATCTCTTATACACGTCGTCGCCTGATGTATTGGGGGCATTTTGAGGTGGAACAGGATCGAAGGCAGTCATAAATATTTGGCCCGGCACAAACTCTTGGCCGTTGGTTACCACCGAATACGCGCCATTAAATTTTAATGCGGAATTAGTATCTACCTTGGTGGTCGCCGTTAACGCTATTGGATGATCCGCCATATTTATTCCATTTCCACTACAATCAAGCAGCACAACGATCCTATCAGTGACTGCGTTGAAGTTGAGATCCTTGAGGGATTTGCTCAGCTGATAATCAAACGGTGCTTTGTTAAAATTTGCGTCACCAATACATTTTTGGGCGTCGGCTTTTTGCTTATCGTCATCTCCATCCGGAATGGCGTATGGCCGCCACTCCTCAACATATTTGATTTTAATTTTTGTTCTACCCCTGCTAATTTGATTAAATACTCCTTGAGCAAAATCCTGGGTAAAGTAATAATTTGCCCATTCCTCTACCGTGGTAGTCGGTTTCTTGGCAGCTTGATGGTAAGCGCCCAATATAACAATACCCAGCTCATCTGTTTGCGGCACTGGCGGGCCAAAATCCAGTTCTTCTTTTGACCGGAAAAAACCAGAGTAATTGGCGATAGGTGCTAATTGCGGCTTGGAAACCCGAACACTTGCGCTCGTTTTAGCGCGACTTGAAGGGGGCGTCTGAACTGAAGATGATTGACCGTCGCCGCACCCTTGAAGTATGAAACCAAATGAAATAGATATACATGCTAGAAATGCTATTGCCTTACATTTCTTATAAATGCGTTTATTCATAGAAATCTGCCTCAGGTTAATTCGTAAGATATTGTTGTATGCCATGAATTATTGAATTGTTCGAACTCAAAACAACGTCAATCCAACTCCCAATGAAATTCTTTTTCGGTGTATCCAACGATCCCTTGGAGGAGCGCTGATCTCTTGAATATTTTGATATCAACGCTGACTTGCAAATCAGAAATGTAATCGCCAACCGCAATCTTGCGATTCATGCGGGCCATTCGTATTCAGCACGCTGACCAGTTCACCTCCGCTGTCAAATGAATTTATCGGGCCTATCTGCTCTGTATGTGCAACGAGATGAAGAAAGTGACGGTCTGTTACAAATTATTTTTTCATGCTGCGATTACGGGACATCTCGAATAACCATCGATTTTGGTACCGGAGCATCTTTCTCGCGAAGATCGGGTGTGATCACCAGTAACCCAAACATGTCCGGCCTGTGGCGGCGGCTTGCGTTACCTGCGCGAAGACGTCTCGGAACAGCTCGAATTCGTGCCGGCCAGTTTCAAGGTGATTCGCCACATCCGACCGAAGATGGCTTGTGTTTGCTGCGATGGTATCGTGCAGGCTTCAGCGCCGAGCCGTCCGATCGAGCGCGGTCTGGCCGGTCCTGGCCTGCTGGCCCATGTGCTGGTATCGAAGTATGCCGATCACTTGCCTGTATCGGCAATCGGTCATCTATGTCCGTGAGGACGTGGAACTGCGCCGCGGGTTGATGGCTGATTGGGTTGGTGCTGCAAGTGCTTTGCTACACCCCCTTGTTGAAGCAATTCGACGCCATGTGATGGGTGCCGACAAGTTCCACGCCGACGACACGCCGGTTCCTGTGCTCGCTCCTGGCAACGGCAAGACCAAGACCGGGCGGCGGTGGACGTACGTGCGTGATGACAGACCGTCCGGATCGCTCACTCCTGCTGCGGTGTGGTTTGCTTACACGCCAGATCGCAAAGGCATCCACCCACAAACGCACCTGACCGACTTCCGCGGCACGCTGCAAGCCGATACCTATGCAGGTTTCAATGCCATCTATGAGAACGGCGAGGTGCAAGAGGCCGCATGCTGGGCTCACGCTCGACGCAAGTTCTACGATTTGCATGATGCACGCCCCTCGGCAGTGACGACCGAAGCACTGCGCCGTATCGGCGGACTCTATGTCGTCGAAGCAGAAATCCGGGGCAAGCAGCCGGATGAGCGCCTGCTGGCACGGCGTACCCGATCACGCCCCTTACTCGATGAACTTGAAACATGGTTACGCACCACAATGGCAACGCTGTCGCGCAAATCAGATACAACTGCGGCGATCCTGTATGCGCTCAATCGATGGCCAGCGCTGACCTGCTATTGGGAGGACGGCACGATTGAAATCGACAATTCAGCGGCAGAACGTGCTGCAGCAATCTACACCCTCATCGGAACGGCGAAACTCAACGGCGTTGATCCCGAAGCATGGCTACGCTACGTCCTTACCCACATTGCCGATCATCCCGTCAACAAGGTTGATGACTTCCTGCCCTGGAATATCGTCGACCAGCTTACTTGATTAACCCCAGTCTTCGTGCTGGATCGCTTCCTGCGTCATATCCCAAAGCATCGGATGGTAATGGATATCAAACCATTCCTTGAACATCTTCAGGCTGCGTTTCTGCGGCCACAATGATTCTTCAGTATACCAATCGTTTAACTGCAGCTCGAAAAACATCTTCCACCGGCGATAGATCCAATTCTGTGCGTCCTCAGTAGTCTCAATGCTCTCTTGCGACACCAAAAAACCATCCTGTTCCTGACGTTTTTTTTCAAGCGTCAAATTCGACGGCATAGGATCAACTCGTATGGTCCAGTGGAGAACGGGCTGCTTTGGCATGAGAATGATCATGCCGCGATTGATTGTGAAGCGAGGATAGTCGTCCATGGCTGAGTATTTAGTACAAAATCGCCATTTTAACGTCCGCCATAAATCACTCCGTCAAGACGGCTCAGAGAGGAGGCTTACCTATCTGCAGCACCTGTGCGTCATTCGCGGCTTGCATCCGAAGACCTGCGAAGGGTTCGTGTTAACAGCGCGGCGGATCCTAGACTGGCAAAGGCAACACATGTCTGGCGCGCCTCTTTCCACTCTCGTTGCAAAGCATGTTCTGGTCATGACGCACGACCTGTTGTCCGAATGCCGCAGCGATAGTACCAAATTGTCCACCACGTCATACATGTGCTCGTTCCTGCGCTACCCGCAACGCGCGTCTCACAGCGATACGCTCATTCTTCCATCATGTCGCTGCTAGCGACCCCGCCTCGATCGGCGTCGCTCAGCGCGTGCTCTCGGTCCCAAGCAAGAAGTCTTACGTGCCCATGGCCCATTACCTTTTCCGAGCCGAGCTTGACACCCTCCTTGATGCGCCAAGCAAGAACTCGCCACTCGGACGTCGTGACAGTGTGTTGCTGTTATTCCTCGCGCGAACGGGGGGGCAGGGTCTCCGAGGCTCTCGGCGTTGAGACAGCCGACCTGTTGTTGGACGGAGCGCGCTCGCAGGTTATGCTTCGCGGCAAAGGCCGCAAGCAACGTGCCGTCCCCTTGGCCAGCGACATAATTGCAGCAATCGACAGCTTGCTGCGCGAACGCGGTATTGCTCGGCACGAGCATGTGCCGGTACACGACCTTGTCGGCGTCGTGGGAGACGACGACAAGGCAATTGTTGGAGTGGAGGTCTATGCCGCAAAATAACGTGCTGTTCTCCTCGATAAAGTTCGGATTCGTACCGTGACTTTATTCCCCGACGCCTGCTGGAGAGAGGACGGCTAGATGATTATCGTGCGACACGAAGTCGCTTGTGGAAGTTGTTTCCACTTCAACGGAGGGAACCACCAGTGTCACCTGGTGAATCTAGGGGCCTGAATAAAGAGCGGCTCTGACAACGTAACGAAGCACCGCAAGGTGCGGGGTATCAATCGCGAGAAGCGTACCCTTCTGGCAGCCACACGCCGGATGAGTGCCAGATAGTCGGTACGGTGAAAATATTCTAATCTGCGATAACGATCGTCATCTAGAACAAGCGGAAGTGGCTATTACGCTTGCACCAAACGGTAATGGAGGCGAGAACAGCGTCTGATAATTACGCTCTCGTGACCCAAACGCTTCCCGGTCAATAGCAGGCACCTAACCCGACAGACTTTTGCAAGTGGAACGTGGAAACCCGTATCGCTCCCTTCGGGGACAGCTGGCCGTAAGGTTTGCCAATGGCGGTGCGGGAACAGGATCGGGGACAAAGCGAACGCCGCCCTGTAATGGGACGGATAAGGGTTGCAACATCACCCCACGCGAAAGCGGGCAGACTTCCTCTTGGTCTCTCCTCACAAGAGAGTTTATAGAACCATCTTCACGGGAGGAAAGCAAATGAATGCTACAACACTGGCGTGTGCACCTTCCGGCGTGGCATGGGACGGCATCAATTGGGCCGATGTCCAGCGTCATGTAAGACGGCTGCAAACGCGTATTGTGAAGGCTACACAGGACGGCAGGCACAACAAGGCGAGAGTCCTGCAGTGGTTGCTGACCCACTCGTTTAGCGGCAAAGCACTAGCTATCAAGCGAGTGACTGGAAATAAAGGCAAGAACACCTCCGGTGTGGACAAGGTAACGTGGAAAACACCGGCGGCAAAGACCAACGCGATTGCGTCGATGAAGCGGCGGGGTTACTCGCCGCTTCCGCTTCGGAGGGTGTTAATTCCGAAGAAAAATGGCAAGACAAGGCCGCTCAGCATACCCGTAATGAAATGCAGGGCCATGCAAGCGTTACATTTGCTGGCGCTAGAACCCATTGCGGAAACCACTGCCGACCCGAACTCGTACGGGTTCAGGCCGGAACGCTCAACTGCCGGTGCAGGGGAACAATGCTTCAACTCTCTCGCAAAAAAGGTTGGTGCGGAATGGGTGCTGGAGGCCGATAACCGCTTCCAGCTACCCGACAATTCAGCGCGCAAACGGACAATTTCGTGAAATTGAGAAGTGGTCCCGTTTGGCTGGACACGAATTTTATTTCGTTAAGTGAAGCATGATCTGCTTGGATTTGTTGGACTAATTTCAGAATTGGTTTTCGGCCAAATCCATTAGCCACCCATCGAGGTGTCCGGGAAAATTAGATCACTATGGGCTCGCCGATCTTCAGCAAGCCGTATTGATGGTTCAGCAATCCGTGCGCATTTGTAACGGTGAACGTCCGCATCAATCTTTGCGGTACAAAACGCCCGATGAATTTCATCGGGCGTTTCTTACTGCTATCTGATCGGTGCAGCGGCAGATGTCAAGCTAATCTAGGACGGGTCAGGGTGAATTAAGTTTTACGTCCATGGCCATGGTTAGTCCCGGCAGCGAGGGTGTGCTGGATTTTGTGTAAACGGAATTTCGTTTAGTTCGGCGTCATCCGCTCTTCAAACTGGATTGTGAAGC